>JANQPH010000040.1 GCA_028285405.1 Thermoleophilia bacterium | reverse complement strand
GCGGCCCTTGGGGCCAAGGGTGACCTTGACCGCGTCAGCGAGGGTGTTGACCCCCCGCTCGAGCGCCCGCCGGGCCTCCTCGTCGAACTTCAGCTCCTTGGCCACCTCTACACCGCCTTCGCAAGGACGTCCGACTCGCGCAGGATCAGGAGATCCTCGCCTTCCACGTTCACCTCGGTCCCGCCGTACTTCGAGTAGATGATCTCGTCGCCAACGGCGACGTCGAGGGCGACGCGCTTGCCGTCCTCGTAGCGGCCGTCACCGACCGCAATGACCTGTCCGCGCTGGGGCTTCTCGGTCGCCGTGTCGGGGATCACGATGCCGGCGGCGGTTACCTGCTCGGCCTCGATCGCCCGCACGAGGATCCGGTCCCCCAAGGGCTGCAAATTGATGTTCTCGCTCATGCTCCGTCCGGGATTGGCACTCTTGTCAATTGAGTGCCAAGGCTAGACCCGACGCGACGGGCATTCAAGACACGGGCGTGTCTCAGGAGTGACTCACACCTGCCACGGGCTCAGCCCCGGCAGCGGCGCGGACGGACCGGCACCACGGCTCGGTACGACGCGTCGGACGTCCCGCTACTTCAGCGACGGGAACTCGATGACCTCGCTGAAGTGGATCACGGACACGGTGTCGTCGAGGGTGATGTCGCGCGAGTAGAGGTGGGAGAGGAAGTGGACGGTGTCGTCGACGAGGCGGAACTCCGGATTGTCCCGCTCGATGTCGCGCTGGGTCAGCTCGCGCAGCGGCTTCACGTCGACGTCGTCGATGATCGCCGTGAAGATGCGCTGCCGTGGCCCGTGTCTGTGCCCGACGGTGACCCAGACCAGCTGGCCCTTCTTGTACTTGGAGCTCTTATCGCCGAGCCGGATCGTCGCCGTCTTGCGGCCGTTCCGGAGCTGGTCGACGAACAGCGGCGAGTAGAAGTTCAGCGCGTACACATCGAGCCTCGAGGATCGTGGGTGAGCCGGCTCGCGGAACCGGGTGGCTCGCGGCGCACCCGTGAGGCTCGTCCGGTCCGGCCTCAGCCGATCGGCGCCCCTGCTAGCGACGCCAGCGCCCGCTCGGCGATCTGTCGCTCACCACGATACGTCAACGACGACGCGAGATCGTGGATCGGAACGAGGACGACGCGCTCGACCTCGGCATCGTGGTCGCGCCAGCTGCCGCGGGCGTACGCCAGCAGGAAGAAGGCCACGGTCTTGCGGACGCGCACCCGCTCCCAGCGCGAGTAGAACCAGTACTCGATCTGGCCCAGCTCCGACACGAGGCGCCCCACGAGGCCGGTCTCCTCGCGCACCTCGCGCGTGGCCGCGTCGACGTCCGACTCGCCCGGCTCCGGATGCCCCTTCGGCAGGGCGAGGGCGTCGGAGCCGCGGGGGCGGATCGCCGCGACGAACAGCTGACTTCCGATGGGAAGGGCGAGCACCCCGCCGGCCGAGTGCTCCCGCTTGACGGGAGCACTCCTCGACGGGGCCGAGCCCGGTGCGTCAGCCGCCGAAGATCCTCTTCAGGAAGGCCATGAACCCGCCGCCCTCCTGCTTGGCCGGCGCCTCGTCGGCCGCGCTCGCCGCGGCACCGGCCGCAGCGTCGCCGCTCGGGGCCGCGTCCGAGCTGACCCACTTGTCGAGGTCCTCCCAGCCGGTCTTGCCACCGCCGCCGGAAGGCGCGGCAGCTCCGCCGCCGTCGCCGACCCACTTGTCGAGCGCTTCCCAGCCGGTCTTGCCGCCACCGCCGGAAGGCGCGGCCGCGGCCTGGCCGCCGTCGCCATCGCCGACCCACTTGTCGAGCGCTTCCCAGCCGGTCTTGCCGCCACCGGAAGGCGCCGCGGCCTGGCCGCCGCCCGAGTCACCGACCCACTTGTCGAGCGCTTCCCAACCGGTCGTCCCCTTCGACGCCATCCCAGCTGGCTCGGCGGGGGCGGGCTGGTCCGAGACCCACTTGCCAAGCGCCTCCCAGCCGGTCTTGCCCGTGCTGGCCGCCTCGGACATGCCGGCCGGCTCCTCGGCCGCGGGCTGGTCCGAGACCCACTTGCCAAGCGCCTCCCAGCCGGTCTTGCCCGTGCTGGCCGCCTCGGACATGCCGGACGGCTCCTGCGGCCCGGCGGGCTGGTCGGACACCCAGCTCGAAAGGGCTTCCCAGCCGGTCTTGCCACCACCTGAAGCCGGTGCGTCGCTGCCGCCCGAGCCGCCGACCCACTTGTCGAGGGCCTCCCACCCGGTCTTCTGGGCAGCACCCGCGATTGGGGGATAAAAGCGACGCTGCCGCCCGCTCGTCCCTCCGACAGGGCTCGTGCTGCTCATTCGGCTCCCTTCAAGAGACCGGTTCGACCCTCGACCACCGGAATTTTGTCGTGTCAGACGCGCAGGTTCGTGCGTGTCGACACGAAGTTACGCGTGGGGAGCGCGGCGGGTCAAGGCTCCGACCTCTTCGAGTATGCGTCGATACGACTCCAGACGGTCCGGCGAGACCGCGCCCGGAACCGCGCAGCCGTCCTCGCCGACGTGGTTGCAGCCACGAAACCGACACCGCTCCGCCGCGGCCGCGACGTCGGGGAAGCCCGCCTCGACACTCCGCACGTCGAGCGCCGGCAGGTGGAACGTCCGAACCCCCGCGGTGTCGACGATCGCTCCCCCGTCGGGGAGGGGGAGCAGGCGCGGATCGGTCGTGGTGTGGCGCCCGGTCCCGGCCTTCTGGCTGACCTCCCCGACCGCGCGCTCCACCCCGGTCAGTGCCGCCGCCAGCGTGGACTTGCCGACACCGGACGGACCCACGAGCGCCGCGACCCGGCCGCCGATCAGCTCACGAGTCGCCTCGACGAACTCCCGGGACCGGGCATCCCCCGCGATCACGCTGTGGCCGATGCGCCGATAGGTCGCACAGACCTCGTCGAAGACGGCCCGATCGTGCTCGAGGTCGACCTTGGTGATCGCGATCGCCGCCTCGAGGCCCCCGACGGCCGCCGCAACCAGGTATCGGTCGACGATGTCCGGACGCAGCGGCGGGTCCACGACCGAGGTCATCACGATCGCGAGATCGGCGTTCGCCACCAGCGGTCGGGATCGACGGGAGTGCCCGTCGGCCCGCTCGAGCACCGTGGTCCGTGGCTCCAGCCCCTCCACGAGGAGCTCGTCCCCACGCGCGCGCACGATCACCCGGTCGCCCGCGACGAGCCGCTCCCGCCCCCGGCCGGCCGGCAGCCGCGCCTCGTGCTCGCCCAGCTCGTCGCGGACCGTCGCGCTTGGCCCCGCCACCCGGATCACCGTGGCGGAGTGCTCCGTGTCAGCCGTCGAGCAGCTCCGCGCCCGTGAACAACGAGTAGAGCGGCGCCCCGTCGAGGTCCGCCTCGACGGCGTCGCGCCCACCGTCCTCCTGACGGTCGACGACCACGAGGGCCGCCTTCACGTCGCCGCCGGCTTGCCTCGCGCGCTCGAGCGAGAGGCGCAGCGAGCCGCCGGACGTGAGCACGTCGTCGACGACGGCAACCGGTGCCCCCTCCTCGATGAACGGCCCCTCGAGCCACTGCTGGAAGCCGTGCTTCTTTGCCTCCTTGCGGATGAGGAACCCCGACCAGTGCTGGCCGGCGCGCCACGCCGCCGAGCTCACCGCACACACCAGTGGGTCGGCTCCGAGCGTCAGGCCACCGACCGCGGCCAGTGAATGGGCGGACAGCTCGGCATGGCCCAACCGGCCGGCGAGCTCGGCGCCCTCGGGGTCGAGGAGCACCTGGCGGGCATCGATGTAGTAGCTCGAGCGGCGCCCCGAGGCGAGCTTCACGGACTCGCGGCTGAGGGCACGCTCGCGCAGGAGCGCCAGCAGGCGCATGCGGTCGTCGTCGCTCATGCGGGCGGATGGTACCCGCGGGCCCCGCGCTCGGTCGCCATGGCACGCTTGTTCTGTGACCCTGGACGGGTCGACCACCCCAGGACAGAGGGAGCAGGCGTGACAGAGGTCTTCCCCGAGCCCACCCCCAACCCGGAGGCGCTCAAGTTCACGCTCGACCGGCCCGCGACCGAGGGCAGGGGTCAGACGTTTCGGGAGGGCTCCAACCCGGAGGACAGCCCGCTCGGCGCCAAGATCTTCGCGCTCGGCGGCATCACGAACGTCTTCCTCACCGCCGACTTCGTGAGCGTCACCAAAGCGGCCGATGCGAGCTGGGACGACCTCGTCCCGAAGGTGATCGACACCATCACCACGCACTTCGACGGCTGACCGCACGCCCACCGGCTCGCCATGAGGGTCACCAACCTCATCTTCTCGTACGTGATCGGGCTGATCTTCCTGATCGGCGGGATCCTGTTCATCGTCTTCCTGGACGACAACCGCTACCTGTTCGGCATCACCTACATCGCCGTCGGGCTGCTGCTGCTCGTCGGCACCCACATGGCGATCCGGCGACGGATGAAGGCGGACCGAGAACGGGTCGAGGGCCAATGAGCGTCCCCGCCGGCCGGCCGCACCTGGGGCAGACGATGATGAGCGCCCGGCCACTGTCGGAGTACCGGGCGATGTTCGAGCTGACCGACGACGACCTGCTGGCCGGACCGGTCCTCGACTGCCCGGGGGGCGGGGCGTCGTTTGCGGCCGAGGCCAGGGCGCTCGGCGCGGACGTCCTGTCGGTCGATCCGCTCTACGCCGCGACACCGGCGGAGCTGGCCGACCGGACGCTCCTCGACACCCACCGATCGAGCGACTTCATCGGCGAGAACCTGGAGCGGTACGTCTGGACGTTCTTCCGCTCGCAGGGGCACCACCTCGAGCACCGGCGCGGCGGCGCGCAGCTCTTCGCGCAGGACATCGTGGCGCACCCCGAGCACTACGTCGCCGCCGAGCTCCCCGAGCTGCCGTTCGAGGACGGCTGGTTCCGGCTGGCCCTCAGCTCCCACCTGCTCTTCACCTACGCGGACCGGCTCGACTTCGAGTTCCACCTCGCCGCGCTCGGCGAGCTCGCCCGCGTCGCGAGCGAGGTCCGGGCGTACCCGCTCGTCGACTACGGAGCGCACCCCTATCCCGAGATGGACCAGCTGAGAGCGCGGCTGCAGGATCGCGGGATCGCCACTGAGATCCGCGTCGTGTCGTACGAGTTCCAGCGCGGCGCGAACCGAATGCTGGTCCTGACCAGCTGAGCGACACGGCGAGCCCGAGGCCCCAGCCGAGGTCGCGACCGCACCGGGTTGGATCCGGAGGCGGCCGATCCCGGGTACAACGCCGGTGATGCGCCGAACGGCGGCAAAGATCTGGCGCGAGCACCCTGCCGCCGTCACGCTCTCCGGCATCGCCGGCGTGCTGGTGCTGATCGCGCTCGCGGTGCTCACCTGGCGCGTGGCCGACACCGGCGACGACCGCATTCCCCCCAACGTCGCCATCGCGGGCGTCGAGGTGGGCGGGATGACGCCGGACGAGGCCAGGCGCGCGGTCGCGCTCGTCGCCGAGCCGGAGACCAAGGAGATCACGATCGCGGGGCCGGCGCTCGACGGGCAGCCGGTGACCGTTCCCACCGCCGTGCTCGCGCCATCCCCGGCGCTCGACCCGGCGATCGAGCAGGCCATGGCCCAGCGCGGCTGGTGGGGTCGCGTGCGGACCGAGCTCGGATTCGGGGAGACACGCGAGGTCCCGCTGCGGTACGACCTCGGACCCGGCGCCGTGAAGTCGCTCACCCGCGAGATCAGCAGCCGGGTCAACCAGCCGCCCCGCCCGGCCCGGGTCGTGGCCGGCCAGAACATCAGGGCGGTCCCGGGACAGCCGGGGCAGCGGGTCAGGACCCAGGTGCTCGAGCGGCGGCTCGCACGGCTCGCGCCGCGGATCCAGCTCCCGGTCGCCGAGGTGCCACCACCGGTCTCGGTGGAGGAGGCCAAGCGGGTAGCCGCGCAGGCCCGAGAGCTGGTCCGTGGAGGGGTGACGGTCAGCGGGGCCGGCCGAAACGCGCGCCTCACCGCGGCGGACCTCCGGAGCACGCTCGAGTTCCCGCGCTCGGGGGACACCATCCAGATCGCCGTGAACGACCAGGCCCTCTCGTCGGAGCTCGCGCCCACGTTCTCGAGCCTGCTGAGCGAGCCGCGGTCGGCCGGGTTTCGCATCACCGGCGAGACGGTCCAGGTGGTGCCATCCAAGAACGGGCGCGAGCTCCGGACCGCGCCGATCGGCGAGGCGATCCTGCGCAACCCCCCGTCGGGTCGGGTCCCAGCCCGATTCCAGGTCGTGGAGCCGGATCGCACGACCGCCGACGCCGAGGCGATGGGGATCCGCCGGCAGGTCTCGACGTTCACGACCAACTTCGCCTGCTGCCCGCCCCGGGTGACGAACATCAAGCTGGCCGCCTCCGTCCTGGACGGGCAGATCATCCCCGCGGGGGGTCGGTTCTCGCTGAACGAGGCACTGGGCGAGCGAACCGAGGACCGCGGCTTCGTCGCCGCGCCGCAGATCAGCGAGAACAACATGCTGGAGGACGCGGTCGGTGGCGGCGTCAGCCAGGTCGCGACCACGATCTTCAACGCCGCGTGGTTCGCGGGCCTCCAGATCGAGACCCACATGCCGCACACCTTCTACATCGCGCGGTACCCGCTCGGACGCGAGGCGACGGTCTCGTGGGGCGGACCCGAGCTGGTCTTCGTCAACGACTGGCCGGCAGCGGTGCTGATCTCGGCCACCACGACGGACACCTCGATCACGATCAGCTTCTACTCGAGCCCGCTGGGGCGTAGCGTCGAGAGCGAGACGGTCGAGATCCCGGGCAACGACGGCGCTCCGGGGGCCCGCTACTCGCGCACCGTCTTCGAGGGTGACTCGGTCAAGCGCGAGGACTCCTACACCTGGGCGTACGACCCTCCGCCGCCCGCCGAGAGCTAGCGGGCGGGCGCTCGTTCGGGCTCGGGCGGTGACGGAGCCAGGCCGGTCGCGCTCGGGAGCCAGACGCTGAACGTCGATCCCTGGCCGACCGTGCTGCTCACGCTCACCCGTCCGCCCAGGAGGCGGGCGCGGCGGCGGACGATCGCAAGGCCGAGCCCCGAGCCGCCGAGCGACCGATCGCGCCCGCGCTCGGCCCGGTACAGGCGCTCGAAGAGGTGCGGGAGATGCTCGGGCGGGATCCCGCGCCCGTCGTCTGCCACCGAGAGCTCCCAGCCCTCCCGGCCGTCGCCGGCGCTGACGCCGACCTCGATCCGGCCACCTCGCGCGGTCGCCTTGAGCGCGTTCGAGATGAGGTTGTCCAGAATGACCCGCACGTGCTCGGGGTCGGTCACCGCCGGCGCCGACGCGCCGGGGCCGACGAGGGTCACCCCGCGCGAGAGCGCGTCGGGCTCGAGCCGGGCCACCTCCTCGCGCGCGATCTCGCCGAGATCCGTCGCCACCAGGTCCACCGGCGGGTCGAGGTCGAGCACGGTGAGCTCCTGGAGCCGCTCGACGAGGACCCGGAGTCGCTCCGCCTCCGAGCGGATGTAGGCGGCCGCCTCCTCGCGATCCTCGGGGGTGCTCGCCGTCCCGTCCTCGAGGGCGTTCGCGAACCCCTCGATCGCCGTGACGGGAGTCCGCAGCTCGTGCGCAGCGTCCGCGAGGAACTCCCGCTGGCGCGCGTCCGCGCGGGCGAGCTGATCCGCCGCGTCGTTGACGGCGAGCGCGAGCCGACCGAGCTCGTCCGCGGTCTCGGGATCGGCCTGCGAGAAGTCTCCGTCGGCCACCGCCTCGACGCGTGCGGCGAGGGCGTCGACGTCGCGACGCAGGCGCCGGCTGGCCCCGGACATGATCAGCCACGCCACCCCGGCGGCGAAGACGACCCCGCCGCCGACGAGCGCGACGATCGCCCAGCCGGCCAGTCCCGCGGACGGGTCGGGGCGCTCGAGCAACACCTCCACGGCGCCCTCGGTGGCAACGGCTCGCGCCTCGAGCGGCGCGACCGGCGCGTTCCAGAAGACGACGGTGTCGTCGACCTTCATGACCATCCGGGTGTCGCCGAGCGTGCGATCGGCCTGGCGCGCAACGCTCGCCGCCTCGGCGGGCGGAACTCGGCTCGCCTCGAGCGCGATCGCCGCCGCGCGATCCGCGAGCGCGCGCTCGAGCTCACCCTCCACACGTCGCTCGACCAGGACGAGCGCGACGACCTGCACGATCACCACCACGACGAGCGTGATGGCGACGCCGAGCACCACCCTCCCCCGCAGGCTCGACGGACGCAGGCGGTCACCGGCCTCGCGAAGCCGGTGACCGAACGCGCCGGGCGCGCTCATGCGCCGGCGGCCGGCTCGAGCCGGTACCCCACGCCCCGGACCGCGGTGATCCCGATGTCCTCGCCCAGCTTTCTCCGAAGGTTGGCGACATGGACGTCGACGGTCTTCGCGCCGACGCTCGACTGGTAGCCCCACACGTCCTCGAGCAGGCGCTCGCGCGTGAACACGACCCCCGGACGGCCGGCGAGCTCGGCGAGCAGGTCGAACTCGAGTCGTGTCAGCGAGACCTCCGCACCCTCGCGCTCGACGCGCCGGGCCGCGACGTGGAGGGTGACCGGTCCCGCACGAAGCTCGTCCGGCGTCTCGCGCGGTCCCCGTACGCGCCGCAGCACCGCCCGTACTCGGGCGACCACCTCGGGAGCCGAGAACGGCTTGGCCACGTAGTCGTCCGCCCCGACCTCGAGGCCGGCGACCCGCTGCTCCTCGTCGCCGCGCGCGGTCACCATGATCACCGGGAGCGCGGTGGTCTCGCGCAAGCGCCGGCACACCTCGACGCCATCCATGTCGGGGAGCATCAGGTCGAGGAGCACCAGGTCGATGCCACCCTGGCGCACCTGGGCCAGCGCCTCGGCGCCCTCAGCCGCCTCGGTCACCGCAAACCCCGCATCCGACAGGTACATGCGCAGGAGCCGGCGAATCGGTCGCTCGTCGTCGACGACGAGGACGTGGCCGCTCCGCTCGCCGAGGCTCATCGGGGCTCAGCCCGGCAGGACGAGGAAGGACTCGACTCCGCTGATGTCGACCGAGGTCTCGCTCGGGTTTCGGGCGGTGATCTGCCACCTGACGAGGTAGACGCCCGGCTGCCACGACCGCGGGATCTCGTTGGTCGTGGCCTCGTTGTATTCGCCGGGGGGCTCGGGCGGGAACGACTTGGTCGCGACGTCGACGCGCTCGCCGGTGAGCGCGTTCTCGAAGATGAACGTGTGCGAGGTGCCGATCTGGTCGGCCCCCTGCACCTCGTAGTCGACCTGGAAGCGGTAGCGATCCCCCTGCCGCGCGACGAGGGCGCGCTCGAGATCGTCGCGCTCCTCGCCGGTCACCTGGAAGAGGCTCGTGCCCTGCGGCGACAGGTCGAGCTGCGCGCTCGCCGTGGCCGCGAAGGTCAGCCCGCCGAGCGACGCCGCCACCGCGGCGATTGGGAGCCAGCGTCTCATCCCTCGCGATGATAGTCCGGCCGGCGCCGAGATCATGCGGGCGCGGGGGCGCGCGCGAGGAGCGCCTGGGCCGCGACGATCCTCGCCAGTGCGGCAAACGGCGCGTACAGCAGGCCGCTCAGGAACAGCACCCACCAGTTGCCGAACGGAGCCAGGTCGAGCGCCGACGACGCCGCGCTCCACAGCGTCACCGGAACGACCAGCGCCACGGCCACGCCGATGGGGCCGCGCAGCGAGAGCCGCACGCTCCGTCGCATCGCGGCGATCGGCCCGAGCCCCTCGATCGACATGATCGGTCCTGTCAGCCACAGGAGCAGCGCGGCGATCAGTCCGGGCACGACGAACAGGACGACGCCGATCATCGTGATCACCGTGACCAGCACGTCGGCGACGATCAGGCGCAGCATGCTGATGTGGCCGAACGCCACGCCGATCGCCCGGCCGACCGACCGCCAGCTCGGGTCCTCGCGCTCGTCCCCGAGCGCATGCAGGTACTGCTGCAGCAGCGCCGAGAGGAACGTGCTGCCGAAGACGATGAAGGCGATGTCGGCCACCACGATGGTCGCAAGGAGCGCGAGCAACCCGGCGTGGCCCGAGCTGGTGTCGAGCTCCAGCCCCCGGTCGAGCACGGCGCCGATGAGGGCGAGCGGGACCGATGTGCCGAGGGCGACGATGCTCACCGCACGCAGGCTCCGCCGATGACGGCGCGCGGCCGTGGCGAGCCAGCCGAGCCCGGCCCGGACCCCCGGCCGTCGTCGGCCCTCAGCCGCCGCTGATGTCACCCCCAGCACACTCCGAGCGTCGGACCGTAGGCTCCCGTCCGTGAGTCGTGCCCGGCCGACAGCTCACCCCCGACGCCGATGAGCGACAGCGGGACGATCCATCCGGCGGCCACGCCGGGCTCGGTCGACATCGCCCGCCCGCCAGCGGATCTCGAACAGGTCGACGTCTGGTCGGACGAGCTCGTCGCGCGGCAGGGCATGCAGGTGGAGGACGTGCCGTTCGTCTCGGTCGGGGGCGGGCTCGGATCGCTCGCCATGCTCGACACGCTGAGGATCGCGGGCGTTCCGGCCGCGCAGCTTCGCACGGTCACCGATCTGGATTCGCCCGAGGAGACGTATCGCCTTCTCGCCGAGAACTCGCAGATCCCCCCGCACGAGCGCCTTCGCTCGGACTCGGGCTCGGTCATGGACAACATCTGGGGCTTTCCGTCGTACGCGATTCGCGAGGCCTGGCGGAAGAGGTCCCTGGCACCCGCGTGGCAGGTCATGACCGAGCCGGTGCTGGCCGAGTTCTTCACGCCCCAGGCCGGACAGGTCTACGAGTCCGTCCACCGCGAGGCCGCCCGAATCGGCTGGCCGGCGATGCGACGCGAGGGGTACGCCCGGCTGGTCCGTCGCCGTGAGGGTGGCGGCTACTTCACGCTCGTGAGCTTCGGGCCTCCGGGGCAACGTCAACGAGCGGTGATCAGGAGCACCTACGTGCACCTGTCGGTCGGCTACCTCGGAATCCGGCTGCTCTCCGATCTCCAGGAGTACCGCGAGCGAAGCGGCGATCACCGATCCGTGGTGAACGCGTACGAGTCGCACGATCACGTGTACGAGACGGCCGCGTTCCGTCCGACGACGGTGGTCGTTCGCGGCAGCGGGATCGTCGCGGCGCGGGTGCTGCAGCGACTGTTCGACGATCGGGAGCGCCGCAACGCCCCGACGAAGATCGTTCACCTGTTCCGCAACTACGTGGACGGCCCGCAGGGGGACCACGCCACGTTCCGGCGCCCCGGCGGGCGGGGGTTCGCGTACCAGGGCTTCAACTTCCCGAAGGCGTCCTGGGGAGGCCAGCTGCGCGAGCGGCTCGAGGGGGCATCGCCCGAGGAGCGCGCCGAGCTGATCGACGCCCTCGGCGGGACCAACGTGCCCAAGCGGCGCGTGTGGCAGCGCCAGATGGATCGAGGGCTCGCGAACGGCTCGTACGAGCAGCGGGTCGGGGAGGTCGAGGGCGTTCGCGCCGCGCCGGCCGGCGGGCTGGTGCTCGAGGTCGGCGGCGACGGCGGTCGCTACGAGGTCGCCGCGGACTTCGTGATCGACGCGACTGGTCTGGTCGCCGACATCGGTCAGGACCGGCTGATCGGCGACCTGCTCGAGCGAGGCGGCGCCCGCCGCAACCCCAAGGGACGCCTCGACGTCGGCACGAGCTTCGACGTGCTCGGAGCCGAGAGCGACCCGGGGAAGCTCTACGCGTCGGGCTCCATCACGCTCGGCGGCCCGTACGCGGGCGTCGACTCGTTTCTGGGCCTCCAGTACTCGGCCCTCGCGATCGCCGACGACCTCGCGCGCGCGGGCTTCTGCCACCGCATCGGCCCGGGCCGGTCGATCTCGCAGTGGTGGCGCTGGGTGCGGGGGAGGTCGCCGGATTGACCCCCACCCTGGCCGGCCGCATCCAGACGCGCATCTTCCTCGTCGTGGTCGTCGGGATCCCCTGGACGCTGATCATCGGCCCGCCGCTCGCGGCGGCCGCGGGCGTCAGCGCCGGCGACATGTACGCGATCGGCTTCACCGCACTGCTCTGGGTCGCCGTCGCGGGAATCGGCTGGGACCTCCTCTACCAGGCGCTCCAGCAGCTGCGATGGGAGAAGGACTGGCCGACCCTGTTCGGCCTGGTCACGGTCGTGAACGAAGGCCTCGTGGTGTTCCTGCTGCTGCTCGCCGGCTTCGGCAGCGTCCCGGTCGGCGCCTTCGTGGCCCTCTTTCTCACGACCTGGCTGCTGATCTGGCTCGTCGCGAACGGCCCCATGCGGGTGGTCTTCCTCCGCTGGCGCTATCGCGGCGGGAGACTTGGGTGAGTGCCCTCGCCCGGGACCGTGACCTCGAGGCATCGATCGGGGCTGGTCTTCGGCACCGGCAGGACCGGCGTCGCAACCGAGGACGGCTCGCCGCGATGGTCTCGCTCGCCGTGGTGGTGGCGTGGACGCTCTACGTCTCGATCGACGACCAGTGGGGACGGGTGGCCGACAACTGGGAGGCGGCCGTGACGATGATCGGGGGTAGCTTCGTGGCCGGCTCGACGCCGCAGGGCGGCGGCGCCGTCGCCTTTCCGGTGCTGACCAAGGGTCTCGACGTTCCGGCCGAGGTCGCGCGCTCGTTCTCGCTCTGCATCCAGGCAGTTGGGATGACGGCCGCGTCGCTGGCGATCTGGATCAACCGGCGCCGAGTCGCGTGGACCAGCGTCGGCATCGCGCTCCCGGCGGCGCTCGTCGGGCTCGCGATCGGCCTGTTCGCGCTCGGCGACCCGGGGGAGCCGTTCTGGCCCTCCCGCCTGCCCGGGGCGTACGTGAAGGTGACCTTCACCTTGGTCGTCGCGGCGATGGCCGCGGTCGTCTACCTGGGATACCGCCGTCAGATCCTCGAGCGGCGATCCCACCTGCCCGAGATGTCCCGCCGGCTGGTGGCCACCCTCGTGGTGGCCGGCCTCGTCGGTGGCGTCGCCTCGGCGCTCGTCGGATCCGGCGCGGATGTCTTCCTCTACCTCGTCCTGGTCGTCCTCGCCGCGCTCAGCCCCCGGGTCGGGGTCCCCTCGAGCGTCGTCGTCATGGCCGGCGTCTCGGTCGTCGGCCTCGTGGTGCTGGGGCTCGTCGACGGCCAGCTGATGACCCAGCTCGGGGCGAGCGGTGAGGTGGTCGCCGTCGGCGGCCAGAGCGTCACCGAGTCCGCCGGCCAGGCGGTCTACGGCGTCGGCGAGGGGCTGCCGGCCGGCCGGTTCGACCTGTTCGGCCTCTGGCTCGCGGCGGTTCCGGTCGTCGCGGTCGGTGCCCCCCTCGGCGCGCTGGCCGCGGCCCGCGTCACGGACCGCCAGCTCGTCGGGTTCGTCGCGGTGCTGGCGGCCGCCGAGGTACTAACCACCCTGATCTTCGTCGACCAGCTGCGGAGCGACCCCGCGCTGGTGGCGTACGCGGTCATCGGAGCCGTCGTGCTGATCGGTGCCCTCGCCGTGGCCTCGCGGTGGCGCCGCGAGCTCGTCGGGACACCCGGCGCCCCGGTCGACGAGTCGCTCACCCGCTCGCGGCTCGACGTCGGCCGGGGGTATCGAGCGGACCTGGACGGCGACCGAAACGGCGGCGGCGCATGAGCGGCCGCTCACGGGTCGGCCAGGTCGTGGGCGACTACCGGCTGCTCGACGAGCTCGGGGCGGGAAACCACGGGCGGTTCTATCTGGCCGTGCCCCCACCACGGCTGGGCCTCGAGGACGCCCGCGTCGCGCTGAAGGTACTCGACCGAAATGCGACCGACTCCGAGTTTCGGCGGGTGGCGAACGAGCTGCGCATCCTCGCCGCGGTCCGCTCGCCCCACCTCGTCGAGCTCCACGAGGCCGGCTGTGTCGACGGCGTGCTCTTCTACTGCATGCCGTTCTACCCCGAGGACTCGCTCGCCGGCGGGTTCGGGCTGCCGCACGACGTGACGGCCCGGGCGGTCGCCGACGCCGCGCGGGGGGCGCATGCCCTCCACGAGGTCGGCGTCGTGCATCGCGACATCAAGCCCCAGAACGTCCTCCTGGCCGAGCGCCGCGGGCGGCTGTCGGATCTCGGCCTGGCGGCCCTGCTCGAGCCGGGGATGACGACCACCGGCCAGGGGCCGATCGGCACGATCGAGTACATGGAACCCCAGCTGATCCGGGGCGAGGACGCGACCCGCCGGACCGACATCTGGTCGCTCGGCATCACCCTCCACCGCGTCCTCGCCGGCGAGGGTGTCCACGGCGAGATCGACGACCGGAACGTGATGACCGCGCTGCAGCAGGTCCTCCGCGAGCCGCCCACGATCAGCGAGCGCATCTGCGCGCCGCTCCGCGAGGTGATCGCGCGGTGCATCGAGCCGGATGCCGGGAGTCGCTATGCGACGAGCGAGGAGCTGGCCACCGCGATCGAGGCGACGCTCGCGACCGACGGGGAGGGGACGTGATGGAACGGCTCGAGGTCTGCCCGGGAACAGGGCTCGTCGCTCGCCGGGGAGGAGCGGTCGTCGTGCTCGACCCATCGGATCGCGCCGGCACGGAGCGTCTCCTCGGTCTGCTCGACGAGCTGACCGGCGAGGCCCTCGTCGAGGCGCTCGCCGTCGCGGTCGCCGAGCTCGGAGACGACGCGCCGCCGATCGCGGCGGCGATCCTCGAGGGTGACCGGCGCGCCTTCCTCGTTCGCCCGGGTGCGTCGATCGTCGCGCGGGTCGGGGAAGTCGAGCACGAGGCGGTGCCCGAGCAAGGAGAGCGGCTCGGGGCGCTGCCGCGCGCCTCGGAGCGGGTGCGGCTCGCGCTCGACGGCGCCGGGGAGCCCATGCCCGCGAGCGACCTCGCCGACGGCATCGTGCCGGGCGCCGGAGCCGAGGCGACGGTGGCCCCGCTCGGGCCACCCCCGGCCCCACCGCCGGCCCCCGCGAGCCTCGACGTCGTCTCCCTCGACGCCGCGTCGGCGCCGGCGGACTCGCTGGCCGGCCTCGAGCCGCTCCCCGTGGGGGTGCCCGCGGGCGGCGAGGCGGCACCCGCCGAGGCGGCCGGCGCCGACGAGGGCGCCGTGCTCGTCCCAGGGGTGCGGTGCCCCAGAGACCACCACAACAGCCCGGACGCCCGCTTCTGCCATCGATGCGGCATTCGGATGGGCGCCCACCGCAGCCTCGTCATCGTCGAGGGCCCCCGGCCGCCGCTCGGCGTCCTGGTCCTCGACGACGGCGGCACGTTCGCGATCGTGAGCGACGCGATCCTCGGTCGGGAGCCCACGGCGGACGCGGTGGTTCAGCAGGGCGAGGCGGAGCCGCTCACGATCGACGACCCGGAGCGGCTCGCCTCTCGAGCGCACGCCCGGCTCTGGCTGGAGGGCTGGGAGGTGCTCCTCGAGGATCGGGCGTCGGCGAACGGGACCTGGGTTCGCGAGGGAGACGACACGTGGCGGCGCCTGGGCCCCGACGAGCGGCTCTCGCTGCGGTCGGGGACACGGATCAAGATCGGCGGCCGCGAGCTCCTCTTCGAGCACCACCACCAGTAGGCGACCCCGCGCCGTCACCCGTCCTGGTGACCGTCGAGAATCCACGGCGATGACCCACGGCTCCGGCCCGAACCGCAAGTGGATCGTGCTTGTCGCCGCGGTGCTGGCGCAGGCGACGTTCTCGGCCACGTACTTCGGGCTGCCATCCATCGGCAGCGAGATCGCGGCGGCCGACGACCTCTCCCTCGGAGAGGTCGGAACGGTGCTCTCGGCACCGCTCTTCGGCATGCTCCTGAGCGTCGCGATCCTGGGCGCGGCCGCGGACAGGTTCGGCGAGCGGGCGGTGATCGGTAGCGGCCTCGCGATCGCCGCGGGCGCGCTGCTGGGCGCGTCCACCGCGGATGGCCCCGCGGCGCTCTTCGGCTGGCTCGTTGTGGCCGGACTGTTCGGGGCGTCGGCGGCGATCGGCGGCCGCGCGGCGGCAGCGTGGTTCCCGTCCGACCAGCGCGCGTTCGCGGTGTCCGCCCGCCAGTCCGCGCCGATGCTCGGCGCCGCGATCGGCGCGCTCGCCCTCCCCGCGATCGCGGTGTCGCTGTCGGTATCGCACACCTTCGTCGCCCTCGCGATCGCGTGCCTCGCCGGCTCCGGCATCGCGTTCGTGTTCCTGCGTCGTCCTCCCGACGAGAACAACGGCCCCTTGCGCGCCGACCGCCCGGGGCCACGAGCGGTGCTCGGCAACGAGCCGGTCCTGGTGCTCGCGGGCGCGGCGGCCATGCTGCAGCTCACCGGGGTCTCGCTGATCGCCTTCACCTCGATCCTGCTGGTCCAGGAGCTGGGGTGGCACGTCGGCACGGCGGGCGTGCTCCTGGCGGCGGCGCTCCTCGTGTCAGCGGGCGCCCGTGTCGCCTTCGGCTGGCTGTCCCAGCGGATGCGATCCCGTGTCGGGGTGATCCGCGGACTCGCGCTCGCGAGCGGGGCATCCGTGCTGCTCCTCGCGCTCGCCGTCGCGGCCTTCGAGCCGGCGGTCGCGGCGCTGGCCGCGCTGGCGATCGTCCTCGCCGTGTCCGGAAACGGGGTGTCGGCGGGGGCGGTGAGCGAGCGGGTACCGCTCGCGCTCGTCGGCACCGCGCTCGGCGTGCGCATGACCGCGACGCTGGCGGCGAACGCGGTCGCGCCGATCGCGTTCGGGACGGTGCTCGGGATCGTCGGCTGGGAGGTCGGGCTGGCACTTCTGTGCATCCCCGCGGCGGCGTCCGCGCTGCTGCTGTCGCTTCCGGTCCTGCGCGCGCCTACCGACGCGGAGACATCGGCTGCAGCCGGAGGTAGCTGAACGAGCGCAGCAGCCACTCGAACGGCCCAAACCGAAACACCGCGAGCCACAGCATCGAGAAGACCGAGAGCCCGAGCCAGATCGCGACGGCCAGCCCGAAGCCGGCCGCGGGGCCGACATCGCCGAACAGCCCGAGGCCGATGCTCGTGAAGACGAACGTCGCGACCACCGACTCGAGGAGGTAGACGCTCAGCGACATCCGCCCCGGCGCCCGCATGATCCACATCGCCGGCGCCCGCAGGATCCGCTCGGGCACGAGCGCGATGGCGGCGACGTAGCCGAACGTCAGCATCGGCGCGGTCGCGAAGAGGATCACCAGGCCGAGCCCCGAGAGCCCGCCGTCACCGAGCGGATCCAGACTCGCCGCCACGGCGCCGCCGATGACCCCGATCGGCAGGAAGACGAGCAGCCCGCGGACGAGCGACGACCGAAACTCGTCGGTGCGCGAGAGCACCCGGTGCCGGCCCAGCACGAGGCCCAGCGCGAACATCGCGAACGCCGTCGGGGCCTGGAGCACGACGACCGACGGGATGGCGACGGCGAGATCCTCGAGGCGCTGGCTCACCACATCCCAGAACCCGCCGTCCGCGTAGGCGGCCTGCACCGCCGAGATGTCACGACCGAGGTCGCTGTCGCCGGCCACCGCGCTCGCCAGGCCGAGCAGCACGGCGATCGCCAGGCCGGCCAGCCAGACGCCGAGCGCCCAGTTCAGGACCACCCGGTCCGGCTTGTCGCGCAGGAGCAGGAGCAGGAAGCCGAGGATCCCGTAGGCGATCAGGATGTCGCCGAAGTACAGGAACACGGCGTGCAGGACGCCCAGCACGATGAGGCCCACGAGACGGCGCGAGTAGCGGGCCAGGGCGTCCTCGCCGCGCGCCATCGCGCGCTGGATCTGCAGGGCCAGGCCGTAGCCGAAGAGCAGCGAGAACAGCGTGTAGAACTTGAGCGCCGCGAAGGCGACGATGACCCACCTCGCCACCTCGTCCGCGGCGCCCGAGAAGCGCGCGGCGTCCCAGCCCTCGTCGATCGGGACGGCGAAGCTCTCCATGTTGACGAGCAGGATCCCGAGCAGCGCGAAGCCGCGGAGCACGTCGAGCAGCGCGACGCGCTCGGTCGGGGCGGTCGGCTGCGCCGGCCCTGTCCCGGGTCGGTCGGCGACCGGCTGACCGGCGCCGGAGCCGCGCGACGTCATGGCGAGCCGGGAGGGCGCGGACCCGCCGCGGCTACTCCTCCTCGATCGCGGAGCGCAGCTTGGCCTCGTCCTCCTCGCTGAGCGACGTCTGGATGATCGTGCCCCGGTAGTCGCCCATCTCCTTGAGGAACTTGTCGGGCGTCACGTCCTTCAGGAGCATGAACACGGCGGAGCTGCCCGGCTCGATCGTGTGCCCGACCGACTTGATGAACTTGTCGTCGATCCCGATGTCGGTGAGCTTGCCCATCAGCGCACCGAGCCCGGCCCCGATCGCCGCCCCGGCGAGCGGGACCAGGAAGATCAGGCCGAAGATGAAGCCCCACAGCGTCCCGGACAGCGCGCCCGCGCCGACCAGGTTCAGGGACTGCTTCATCCGGACCTTGCCGTCGCTCGTGCGCACGACCGTGACGAGGTCCTCGAGCCCGACGAGGGAGTCCTTGTTCATCTGCTCGAGCTTCTCGCGGACCTTCCCCGCCGTCTCCTCGTCGTCGAACGCGACGACGACCAGATCGCTCATCGCTCTCGCCCTCCTGCTGGTTGGCCGATCTCAGAAATCGACATTGCGGGTGTACGACCGGCCCCCCTCCATCGGCCGGTAGATCTCGTGGAAGTCGAACTCGTAGTCGAAATCGGCCTTCTCGGTGGCGAGCGCGCCCCGGAAGTCGATGTTGTGGACGATCAGGAGCTCCTCGTTGAAGTGGCTCGCCTGGACGAGCTTGATCCCCGACGGAGCCCAGATGCCCGAGCCACCCCAGAACCGGGCACCCGAGACCGGGTGCTGGCCCACCGCGTTGCACGCGATCGTCCACACCTGGTTCATCGCGGAGTTCGCGGCCATGACCGTGTCCCACAGCTGCCCGTAGTACTGGTCGGTCCGAACGTTCAGGCCCGGATAGTCGCGGGTCGCCACGCCTCGCCATGAGGCGAGCTCGATGATGGCCTGGACGTCGTCCGCGATGACGTACTCGCGCAGGAGATCCTGGAAGAGGTAGTCGTAACAGGTGGTGAAGCCGACCCTGCCCCGGTCGTCCTTGGAGATCACCAGCCGGTCGTCTCGCCCGCTCTCGGTGAACCGCTTCTCGATGCCCGGCAGGAAGACCTTGTTGTAGGTGAACTCGGGGTCCAGCACCTCGTGGTCGTGGTGATGCCCGAGCAGGAACGTCGTGTTGAAGTACTTGCGACCCGGGCCGCGCCGGATGTTGTTCATCACCACGACCCGGAAGGTCTCGTCGAGCAGCGGGCGCACCTCGCCCTCGAGCCAGTCGAGGTGGTTCTCGGTCACCGCGGCGTCCATGTAGTCCCAGCACTCCTCGGAGTCCCAGAAGTAGCCGGACAGGCAGAACTCCGGGAAGACCGCGATGTTGGTCCCATGCTCCTTGAAGACCTTGAGCGCCCGCAGGATCTTGGCCTTGTTGGCCTCGATGTCGGGCACCTCGGCGGCGATGTTCGCGAGGCCGACCGAGATCTTCGTCGGGTCCTGCGCGTACGTGCGCTCGACGACGAGGAAGTCCTCCTCGGTCCGGAGGTTCCCGACCCCCTCCTCCATCAGCTCCCGAAAGCCGGGAGCGCGCATCTCGTCCTCGATCACTGGCGGCAAGGATAGAGCCGCCGGCCGGCGGGATGCCTCGGCGGACGGAACGCTCGGGGGCAGCGGTGCCGGCCGAGCCGACCGCCGGCCGGGACTGTGGGTTTCCACAGTGTCGCGCCCATCGGTCGAGGCCTACGTTCGGCATCGAGGGTCCACCGATCACTGGAGTGACGATGAGCGCTGACCAACTCGTTGCCGCGTGGAACGCACGCTCGGGAGCGGACATCGCCGCGGCGTTTCGCGAGGACGGCCGCCGGATCGAGTTCGCGAGACCCGGGGCGACGCTCGTGGGCCGGCAGGCCATCGCGGCGCACACGCAGGCGTACATCGACGCCGTGCCCGACTGCGCCCTCGACGTGCGCGGCATGACCGTCGCGGGCGACGTCACGACGCTCGAATGGACCTACCGGGGGACGCACACGGGAGACATCCCCGGGCTCGCGGCGACCGGTCGCGACATCGAGCTCCCAGGAGTGAGCGTGCTGCAGATGGACGGCGACACGGTCGCCGAGGAGCGCGTCTACTGGGACGCCGCCACGCTGTTCGGGCTCATGGAGGGCTGACGCCGGGCGCCCCGCCGGCTCAGGGCCGAATCTCGAAGGCCTGGGCGGGGAGGCTCTCGACCCCCGGAAGGACGGCCACCGCGATGTCGGCCTTCGGTCCGGTCCCGTCCGAGTCGTAGGTCACCAGCTTCGAGCGCGTGTCGAAGGCGATCGTCGGTGCGGCTTCTGACGGCGCCGCGCCCGGCCCCGACACGATCCGGGGGGCACCCCGGATCGCCAGAACCTCGGGTCCGACCTCGCGGGCTCGCAGCACCAGCCGATCCTGCCCCACCCGGAAATCGGTGATCCGGTGGGCGGTCCGCACCGGCGGGCGCTCGAGACCGCCGCCCCGGGGGCCCGTCACCGGGGTCGAGCGCAGCTCGAATCGGTCGCGGCCCGGCCCGCCGGTCGCGATCTCGTAGCCGAAGCCGGCGAGGATGATCGTGTCGGCGCCGGGCCCTCCGATCAGGCGGTCGCGCCCCGGGCCGCCGTCGATCGTGTTGGGCCCCCGGTTGCCGATGATCACGTCCCGGCCCGACGTCCCCGTCGCTCGCAGCTTGCGCCGCCCCTGCAGGCGCAGGACCTCGACGTTCGGGGCCATACGAGCCGATACCCACGCGCGGATCGTGTCGCGCCCTTGCCCGGGCAGCTCGACGGTCTCGGCACGACCGCGGCGGAGGTCGTAGACGTCGTTGCCGGGCCCACCCCACATGTTCGTCCGGGACCCCGAGGCGACTAGGCGGTCGTTGCCGGCACCGCCGAGCGAGAGCGTGTCGGTCCCGCGGCCCCGACTCACGAGCACGTCCGCGCCTGGCCCTCCGTCGAGACGGTTGGTCCCGGCCTGAGCCGTGATGCGGTCGTTCCCCGGCCCCCCGGCCGCGCTGTCGTCACCGCTCGAGGTGTCGATGACGTCGTTGCCGCCGCCGCCGCTCACCACGTCGTCGCCCGGACCCGCGAGCACCCGCTCGGCACGAGGGCCACCGCGGACGATGTCGGCACCGCCCGCCGCCGTGATCGTGTCGACGTCCCGGGGCCGGTCTCCGGTGATGTAGTCGCCGTTGGCGGTGCCACGGACACCACCGCCCGGTCCGGGGACGACGAGCCACGCCGCCTCGCCGGTCTGGGCGAGCGGTTCCGGGCAACCCGCCGACTGGGTCGCCTCCGCCCCGCGGCCGCCAGCGGCCAGGCCGGACACCCGCGCCCTGGGCGCACCCGGTCGCGCGTAGACGCACACGGCCGAGCGCCGCGTGTGGCGCCCCTGCGCGACCCCGGTCGCCGCGTATTCCCAGGCGGACGCGAACGAGCGCGCGAACCCCTTGCACTGGGTCCGGGTACCGGAGTAGCCGGCGGCCGCCGAGAGGAACCGGTCGGTCAGCCCCGCGATCGGGGGTGCCCCGGACTGCTGCAGCCGCCAGGCCGTGTCCTCGACGCTGAAGTCCACCCGCGCGCCCGCTCCCGATCCCCGAGACGCGGCCGCCAGGTAGCCGACGCAGCTCTGGGCGTCCGAGGTGCTGAGGCCCGACAGCCGGGCCAGCGGCGAGCGCAGCTGCGGCCTGTCTGCATCGGCGGGGTGCCCCGATCGCCCGTCGCTGCCCAGCTCGAGCGCCGCGTCGTAGACCGGCCGTGACTCGGCGACGGTCGAGACCGCCAGGACGGCGTAGCTGCCCGACGGGCCGCTGGCGGCCACGTTGGCGGTGAGCGGCACGCGGCGGATCCCGCGCCGCTCGACCGACTCCCCGCTGGAGAAGTCGAGGTCGTATGCCACCGGCCGGGTCTCGCCGTCGGTCCACCGGCGCTCGGTCACCCGCCACGCGGCACCGCTCGCCGGACCGTCGGACGGATCGCCGACCCGTTGTCCTCGGAGTGTCGTCGTCACGCTCGTGCCCCCGACCGGCTCGCGCGAGCGCAGCCGAACCGAGAGCCGGCCACCACGCGAGCGCAGCTGGCGAACCGCCGCGTCGGGGTAGACGCCCTCCGCGGGCGCTCTGATGGCCAGGTCGTTCACCCCGACGAACGGCGTGCTCGCGGTGAACGCCGACAGGTCGCTGGCGCCGGGCCGCTCGGCCTGCGCGCACCCGGCGCCGCCCCAGATCCGACAGGTGTCACCGAGAACCGCGAGGAAGTCGGCAACAGCGCTCGACTCGCCGGCGACCCGCGGCTGCGCGGCCGGCAGGCCACCGGGTTGCGCACCGACGTTCGCGCAGCGCGGATCGCGCGAGAGCTCGGTCCGGCTGATGTCGACCGTTCCCCGTCGCTCGATGCTCGGCGCGAAGCGCACGCACACCAGACCGCCGCCGGCGGCCCCTGGGAACGGCGACCAGCGCGGGGTGCCGTCCGGACGCAGGGGAACGTCGAGACGAGGTGGGTCGCCCGGGCGCAGCGCCACCGTCGCGCCGAGGCCGGGGACCGGCGCACCGCCCGCTCTGACGGC
Source organism: Thermoleophilia bacterium (assembly GCA_028285405.1). Classification (GTDB taxonomy): domain Bacteria; phylum Actinomycetota; class Thermoleophilia; order Miltoncostaeales; family Miltoncostaeaceae; genus JANQPH01. Next base: position 29,680 of record JANQPH010000040.1, on the reverse strand, counting down.
CGAGAACCCGAGCGTCCGTCGCTGCTCGGCGGCGGGGCCACACGCGCTCACGCGCTGCAGCGCGGTGCCGGGATCCTCGTCGATCCGGCCCGGAAGCGCGAAGCTCCGCTCGAACAGTGCCCAGCAGTCGGGGCCCGACGTCGTCTGGACGTTCACCGCCGACGGCAAGCGGCTCTCGAACAGGAACCAGTACTCGCCGATCGGTTCCTGGGCCGTGGCGGGCATTGCCAGCGCGCCCGCTGCGAGCACCCCGCCGAGCATGGACGCAACCCCGACCGCTCGCGTCAGTCGGGAGCCGTTCTGGGCTGTGTCGGTCGAGCGCCTCATGCCGTGATGCCGGCGGGTGACCCTAGTCGAGGTCCGCCGGTTTTGAGCACGAACGGGCTCGCATGGAACGGTCCGCGCCCGCCGGCGCGGACCGATGGAGCGCTACGCCCCCGCGGGAGGGCGCAGGCCGTCGCACCCTGACCTAGCCGATGACGGTGACGTCAGAGGCTTGGGGCCCCTTGTCGCCCTCCTTGGCCTCGAAGGCAACTCGCTGCCCTTCCTCGAGCGACCGGAACCCGGACCCACTGATCTCGGAGAAATGCACGAACAGGTCCTTCCCGCCCTCGTCGGGGGTGATGAACCCGTAGCCCTTCTCAGCCGAGAACCACTTGACGACGCCTTCGGGCACTGCAGTCTCCTTCAACGTTCGAGCTCGAGCGATGGGGCGCGAGCGCTGGCCCTGCCCGGGGCCGTCTGTACGGCCGACCCCAGTGCGCGCAGCACAGTATCGGATCACCCCGGCGCGCTTTGGCCCCACCCGGCGCCGTAACCGTTGGGTGAAGCACCCGACGCGAACTCGGCCGAGATCGGCCCGGCCACGGCCCAATCGGGGTGCCGCCTGCGACCATCGGCCCGTGAGCGGCGACGCGAGCAGCGGGGCGGCCACGGCACGCGGCGACGACCCGCTGGTGGTGGTGTGGGACGCCAGCCTCGGGATGCGGTGGCCCGGCGAGCATCCGATGGACGGGCGCCGGCACCGCCTCTGCGTCTCGCTCCTGGAGGAGAGCGGCGCGCTCGTGGACCCGTCGATCCGGCTGGAGCCGACACCGAGCCCGCTCACCGACGAGCGGCTCGAGGAGATCTTCGCCCCGGCGTTCGTGCGGGCGATTCAGCGGTTCTCGGCGACCCCCCTGCTCGGTGCCGGGCTGGATGCCCGCCAGTGGGGCATCGGCGGCGACAACGGCGCCTACTCCCAGATGCACGAGGACGCGGCCCACCTCGCGGGCGCCGCGTGGCACGTCGCCGAACGGGTCGCCTCGGGCTCGGCGACTCGCACGTTCCTGCCGGGCGGCGGGTCGCACCACGGCACCGCCAACGCGGCGTCCGGGTTCGGGGTCTACAACGAGACCGCCGTCTCGGTCGCCGCGGCCAAGGCGGCCGGCGCCGAGCGGATCGCCTACATCGACCTCGACGTCCACCACGGAGACGGCACGCAGTGGATGTTCTACGAGGACCCCGGGGTGCTGACGGTGTCCGTGCACGAGAGCGGCAAGCATCTCTTTCCGGGGTCGGGGTTCGCCGGCGAGACCGGTGGCCCCGGGGCCGCAGGCACCGCGGCAAACGTCCCTCTGCCGCCGTTCGCCGGAGACGAGGAGTGGCTCGCCGCGATCGACCAGGTCGTCCTGCCGGTCGTGCGCGCCTACGAGCCGGATCTGCTGATCACCCAGTGCGGGGTCGACCACCACCACGCCGACCCGCTGTCCCACCACCGCACGACGATGGCGCTCTATCCCCAGATCTGGTCGCGGCTCGACCAGCTGTCGCTCGACCTGACGGGCGGGCGGTGGGTCGCCCACGGCGGAGGTGGCTACTACTTCTGCGGCGCCGCCCCGCGGGCCTGGGCGCTGCTGGCGATCAGGATGGCGGGACTCCGTGTCGCCGATCGGGTTCCGGAGGCCTGGCGGGCACTGGCGGCCGAGCTGGGCTGCGAGTCACCGCCGATGACGTGGCTCGAGGACGACCCACCGGCGCCTGATCCGGCGGAGCGGGCGTCCGCCCGCTCGGGAACCGCGGAGTCCATCGTGCGCACGCGCGCCGCGCTCACGATGGTCGGCGCGCTGGCCTGACGGGACGCCGCCGCTGCGGAGCTATCCTCTCGCGGACCACGAACGAAGAGGGGCCAATGTCGACAGAAGTCGTCGCGATCGCCTACGAGGCAGCCGACGGCGCCGCGCACGCCGCCGAGTACCTCCGCGAGCAGTCGGACGCCAACCAGGTCGCGCTCGAGGAGGTCGCCGTCGTCACCGTGGACGACGAGGGGCAGATCCATGCGTCGATCGGACCCCCGGAGGTCTCGCAGCGACTCGGTGGCGGAGCGGTCGGCGCCCTGATCGGCGGCGTGGTCGGAGCGCTGATCGGACCGATCGGCGCGATCGCCGGCCTGGCGATCGGTGGCGGCATCGGAGCCCACGAGGCGACCCACCACGAGGACGTCGACGACGACTTCCTCCAAGCGGTGGGCGAGTCGCTGAGAGACGGCGGCTCCGCCCTGGTCATCGCCGCCGAGGTCGAGGAGCTCGCCTGGCTGAGCGGCCACGTCCCCGACGAGCTGAGGGGGCGCCTCGTGCGCACCACGCTCAGCGACGAGCAGGTCACCCGCCTGCGCGAGCTGGGGCAGGCCGCTCAGGGCTGATGCGGCTGGGCCACCGCGCCCTCGCGCCGGCGGGTCTCGATCGCCGCGGCGCCGATGATCAGAACGACGGCGAGCGCCACGAGCGGCGAGAGCGCCTCCCCGAACGCGATCGCGGCGATCACCGCCGTGAACACCGCCTCGAAGAGCAGGAGCGTCCCGAACACCACCCGCGGCAACCGCGCCACGGCCCACCACTGCAGCAGGACGCCGGGAGCCCACAGCACCGCCCCCAACGCCACGGCGAGCCCGACCTCCGTCAGGGTGGGCGCACCGAAGGCGAGCGAGGGCAGCATCAGCACCGCGCCCGTCAGGTGGATCCCACCTGCCGCGCCGCGAACGCGACGATGTCGGCCCCACGCCGCGACGTATCCGAGGAAGACGGCGAGGGCGATCGCCGACAGCGCCGCGAGGATCAGGCCGATGATCGGCCCGGACCCACCGCTGTCGCTGCCCTCCGAGAGCCCCGCGATCGCGGCTCCCGCCCCGGCGAGCGCGAGTACGCTGAGCGAAAGGACGTCGGGGCGCCGCTGCCCTCGCGCGAGCTCCCACACCAGGTAGACGACGGGCACCGAGAGGTGGAGCGCGGCGACCGGCCCCACCGGGCCCAGGGTCAGCCCGGCGAGATAGGTGGCGATCTGGAACGCGTTGATCGCGCCGAGGAAGACGACCGCCCGCAACCCGAGGTGGGGAAGGTCCGGGCGATCGAGGCGCGGTCCCGCCAACGCCAGGGGCACCGCCGCCGTGGCGACCAGGAACAGCAGCAGCTGGCCGGGAGGCATGTCGACCTGACTCGCGACCGCGCCGATCGCGCCGAACACGGCGCTCGCGCCCACCATGGCGGCGAGCGCGGCGATGGAGATCCGGGTCACCGATCAGTACTCGCGAGCATCCGCCGGCAACGGCGGGAGCTCCTCGAGGAGAGGCGTGCCCTCCGCGCCGGCGCGATGCGCGGAGGCCCGCTCTGGCGCCCGTCGTAGGTCAGGCGCGCGTGTTGCCGTACGTGTCGTCGTGGACGAGCGCCTTCCAGCCCTGGAAGTTGCGCTTCAGGGCCGGTGCCATCCCCTCGGGGAAGCTCTCGGGGTAGCCGATCGGGGTGACGATCATCGGGTCCGCCTCGGGCGGGATGCCGACGATCTCTCGCAGACGATCCTTCTCGTAGCGCTGGAAGGCCGTCGTCGGCACGGTGCCGAGCCCCTCCTCGCGCGCGACGAGCATCATGTTCTGGACCGCGAACGAGACCGAGATCACGTCGTCCAGGTAACCGCCTTCGGCCATCTCCGGCGGATACGGGAACCGCGGCACGTACAGCGCGAGGATCCATGCCGGCGCGACCCGGTACGTCGACAGGACGGTCTCGGCGTAGTCGTTGGCCCAGGCGACGTGCTCCTCGTCGGTCGTTCCCTCCTTCTTGGGCCGGAGCGTCTGGAAGTACCGGCTCGCGCCGCGGATGATCAGCTCCGCGATCTCGAGCCGCTTGTCCGGGTCCTTGACGAGCATGAGCGCCCACGCCTGGGCGCCACCGCCCGTGGGCGCCCGCAGCGCCAGGCGCAGCACCCGGTCGAGCACCTCGTCGGGAATCGGCGTGTCGGTGTACGTGCGCACCGCCCGCCGCTTCTTGATTGCCTCCTCGACGTCCATCTCGCCCTCCGCTCGTGGTGGCGAGGCACCGATCGAGGTCCGGCCGGCGCCTCGGCCGATTGTTCGGCGGTGGCCTGAACAGGTCCCGCCACGGTGCAATCATCTCGCGGACGGCCACCACTTTGGGAGCACAAGATGAGCGAGATCGACTTCAACGCCTTCAACCAGCCGATCATCGAGGAGTTCCGGGCCAACGGGGGCAAGGTCGGCGGCATGTTCGAGGGCGCCCCCCTCATCCTGCTCCACACGACGGGCCGAAAGAGCGGCAAAGAGCGCATCTCGCCGCTGATGTGCCGCCAGGAGGGTGACCGGCTCTTCATCTTCGCCTCGAAGGGCGGCGCGCCGGACAACCCGGACTGGTTCCACAACATCGTCGCCAACCCCGATGTGACCTACGAGCAGGGCACCGAGACCAAGACGGCCCGGGCGGTCGTCCTGGAGCCCGCCGAGCGGGATCGGGTCTACGCGGACAACGCGCGAGCCGTGCCGCAGTTCGCCGAGTACCAGGAGAACACCGACCGCACGATCCCGGTCGTGGAGCTGGTCAGCCGCTGATCCCGGCCGGAGCGGTCTGAGCGCGAGCGAGCCCGCCGGCCCTCGCGCCGCCCGGCTACACCTTCCGAATCCGAGCCGCGGTTCCGTAGGCCACGAGCTCCTGGTAGCCGGCACCGACCTCGTCGCTGTCGAACCGCATCGCGAGGATCGCGTTCGCGCCGACGGCCCTGGCCTCCTCGATCATGCGCTCGCGCGCCTCGTGGCGGCTGTCGACCAGCTGCTTCGTGAGCCCTTTCAGCTCCCCTCCGACAAGGGACTTGAGCCCGGCGCCGATCTGCGAGCCGACGTTCCTCGAGCGGACCGTGAGCCCGGTGATCTCACCGAAGACCTCCTCGACCCGATATCCGGGAACGTCGTTGGTCGTCACCACAAGGACCTCGTCGGCCATCTCGCCTCCCTTAGACTCGTCCGATGCGTGCACTGCTCATGCGTACCTGCCTGGTGGATCATGCCGCTCCGTCGGTCGGGCGCGCGGCACGAGTCGTGCTCGAGCGCTGTGGCGTCGACGTCGTCGAGCCGCGCGGGCAGACGTGCTGCGGGCAGCCCGCCTGGACGGCCGGATACCCGGACGAGGCCCGGCGCGTGGCGAGCCACACGCTGCAGGTGTTCGCGGGCGAGGACCCGGTGATCGTCCCGTCCGGCTCGTGTGCGGCGATGATCCGGCACGCGTACCCCGAAGCGTTCGCCGGCACGCCCGACGAGGACGCCGCCCGCCAGATGGCGGACCGCACGCGCGAGCTGACGCAGTTCCTGGCCGAGCACGGCCTCAACCCGGGCTGCAGCCACCGAGGCAGCGTCACCTACCACGACTCCTGCCACATGCTCCGGCTGCTCGAGGAGAAGGAGAGCCCGAGGACGGCGATGGCCGGTGCATCGGGCATCGAGCTGCGCGAGATGGAGGCCACCGACGTCTGCTGCGGCTTCGGGGGGGTCTTCAGCGTCAACTACCCAGAGGTGTCCGGGCGACTCGGCGAGGAGAAGGCCCGTCACGCGGCGGCCACGGGCGCCGACGAGCTCGTGTCCTGCGACGTCTCGTGCCTGCTCCACATCGCTGGCAGGGCGCACCGGACCGGGACTCCGCTTCGGGTCCGCCACCTCGCTGAGGTGCTCGCCGAGTGAGCGAGCGGCCGGTCAGCTACGAGGACGTCACGGGCACGCTCCGCGAGCGAGCGACCGAGGCGCTCGGCGACGAGCAGCTGCGCACCAACCTGCGCGCCTCGGCCGGCAGCTGGGCGGCCGGACGGAAGCGAATGGACGAGCAGTACCCGTTCCAGGAGATGCGCGAGAAGGGCCGCGAGATCCGCACCAGGGCGGTCGCGGAGCTGCCCCAGCTGCTCGATCAGCTGGAGGAGAACCTGACCGCAACCGGAGGCGTCGTCTATCGCGCGGCGGACGCCGCGGCCGCCTGCAGGTACGTCGTCGAGCTGGCCCAGCGCGAGGGCGCCGATCTGGTCGCCAAGTCCAAGTCGATGGCCACCGAGGAGATCAAGCTGAACGAGGCGCTCGAGGAGGCGGGGCTGCGCGTCGTCGAGACGGACCTCGGCGAGTGGATCATCCAGCTCGCCGGCCAGCACCCGAGCCACATCGTCGCGCCGGCGGTGCACCTCAATCGCGAGGAGGTGGCCGACCTGTTCGAGCAGGAGAGCGGCGGGCCCGTCGAGAACGAGCGCGAGGCGCTCGTCGCCCACGCCCGCCAACGCCTGCGCGAGGTGTTCGCCACGGCGCAGATCGGGGTGTCGGGCGTCAACCTGGCGGTCGCCGAGTCGGGGACGATCTGCGTCGTCGAGAACGAGGGCAACGGGCGCCTCGTCACCGCGCTGCCGCGCATCCACGTCGCCGTGATGGGGATGGAGCGCATCGTCGGAAGCTGGGAGGACGCCGCCCACATCCTCGAGCTGTTGCCGATGGCGGCCATCGGCGACGACGCCGCCGGATACGTCAACCTGATCACGGGCCCGCGCCGGCCCGACGAGACCGACGGGCCCGAGCAGTTCCACCTGGTGATCGTCGACGGCGGCCGCTCGGCGCTCCGCGGTGGGCCGTTCGAGGAGATCCTCAACTGCATCCGGTGCGGTGCCTGCCTGTACGCATGCCCGATGTGGAAGAGCGTCGGCGGCCAGGCCTACGGATCGCCGTACTCGGGGCCGATCGGGGCGGTGCTGACACCGGTGCTCGAGGGCCCGCATGCCTCGAGCGCCGGCCAGCTTCCTCACTTCTCGTCCCTGTGCGGGGCCTGCCACGAGGCCTGTCCTGTCGGCATCCCGATCCACGACCTGCTGGTGAAGGCGCGCGGGCAGGCGACCGAGCAGCGCCCACGCTCCGAGCGGGTCGGCATGTGGCTCTGGAGTCGCCTCTGGAGCAACCCCGTCGCCTACGGGATCGGCCGGCGGCTGGCGCGCGCCGGCGCCAGGGTCCTCGGCCGGCGGGGCTGGATCGAGCGCCTGCCGGGGCCGGCCGGGGCCTGGACCTCCCAACGCGACGTCCCGACCACGTGGCCACCGAAGCCGCCCAGCAGCTGATCGCGGCCCTGACGCGCCGGCGTGCGTCCGGCGCCGTCGTGTCCGCCGACGAGGTGGTGGCCGCGCTCGATCGTCAGCTGGACGCGTGGAACGTGACGCGGGTCGTGCTCGCCGACGACCCGCTGCTCGAGCAGCTCGGGGTCGCGGACGCACTCGGCGGGGACCGGCGGGAGGTGCTGACCTGGCCCCCTCGGCTCGGCGCCCGTGAGCTGCTCGGCCTCGAGGGACCGGCCGCCACCTGCGGGGTGTCGGTCTCGGTTGCGGCGGTGGCGCCCCGGGGCACGCTCATGCTCGCCGCGAGCACGGGCCAGGGCCGGGCGCTCGACGCGGCGGCGGCGTACCACGTGTCGCTCGTCCCGGACGATCGCCTGCACGACTCGCTCGCGGGCGCGCTGGGCCAGGTCTACCGGGAGGGGCCCCCGCCATCGGCGCTCTCGCTGGTGTCCGCCCCCAGCCGGACGTCGGACATCGAGAAGATCTCGACCCTCGGCGCACACGGCGCGCTCGGGTTGCACGCGCTCGTGATCGCCGGCTGAGTCCGGACGAACCGGTAGGTTCTCGCCACCTCGAACCCCGACCGGGAGAGCGAAGTGCGTCGATCTGTTCAGTTTGCCGCCGTTGCGGTGCTCGCCGGAGCCGCGCTCGCGGTCGCCGGATGCGGAAGCGACAGCTCGGATGACGACTCCGGCGCGTCGACCACCGTCAACGGTTGCGAGATCGCACCGGGCACCCAATGCCAGAACGCCGACCTGTCCGGGGTGACCCTCGACGGCGAGGACGCGAGCGGCGGGGACTTCACGGGCGCCGACTTCTCGGACGCGGAGCTGACGGGCGTGAACATGTCCCGGGCGGATCTGACGAGAGCGACCTTCGAGGGCGCGACGCTCGACGACGTCGACCTGTCGAGCGCGAACCTGACGCAGGCGAACCTGAGCGGGGCGACGCTCACGAACGTCAACCTGGACGGCTCGATCCGCTGCGGGACGGTCCGGACCGACGGCACGATCGACGACGAGAGCTGCCCGCCGAGCGGGGGCACGACGACCGAGTCGACGACGACCGAGGGAACCACCACCGCGGGGACAACGACCGCTGGCACGACGACCTCGTCCGGCACGACGACCACCTCGGGACCGGTCAGCATCGCGAGCTTCAACGTCGGCGACGCCGACTGCTCCAACGACACGGCGATGACGTCGGTCAGGGTGGAGTGGACCAGCGTGAACGCCACCGGCTCGGAGTTCGAGATCGACGGCGAGGCGCCCGGCGCTCAGGCCGGCTTCGGCGGAAGCGGCACCGCGAACTTCGACCTCCCGTGCGACGGCGAGAACCACACGATCGCGCTGACCGTCTTCAACGCCGCAGGCGAGACCGCGACCGAGACGAAGCTCGTCGCGACCTGATCCTCAGGACGACGACCGCACGAGCGGTGGGCGGCTGATCCCGCCCGCCGCCGCGTCCCGCTCCTCGGACCGAATCAGGATTCGGAGGACGATCAGGGCCGCGAGCGACAGCAGGAACCCGGTGGTCGCCGCGAACTGGTCCTGGGCGAACAGGAACACCTGGGTGACGAGCAGGTTGACCAGCAGCGCCCGCTCGAACCACAGGTATGCCTCGAGCCGCGAGCGGCGGAGCGCCCACAGCCCCAGCCCGGTGATGACGGCCTGGATCAGCGACCCGATCGTCGCGGCCCAGGCGACGAAACCGTCCTGGGTCGACGCGTCGGCGGTCCGCAGGTCACCTTCGGCGACGATGAGCGAGCCGACCTGTGCCAGGGCGCTCGCAACGAACAGCACGGCGACGACCGCGACCAGGTAGCGCACGATCGGTCGGCTCACCACGCGCGTGAGGGCCGCGCGCCCTCGCTCGACCGCGGAGCGAAGCCGTGACGGCCGATCATCGCGGACCGGGAGCCGCGGAAGGACCTCGGCGAGCGCCGCCGTGAGCGGGTGGCGTGGATCCGCCTCGGCGAGCAGCATCTCGATACGGGTCCGCTCGGACTCCGAGATGGCCCGCGACGCGCTGGCTCGGACCATGTCGGCGGCGTTCTCCAGCTCCTCGCGCGCCGAGAACTCGGGGCGGTCGACCAGGAACCTCGCGCCGAGGTAGATCACGAGGAAGCAGACGTAGATGAGCGCCGCGGTCGGCTCGAAGAAGTAGTCCACGTCGGCGGTGATGAACTTGCCGAGCTCGTCGATGAAGAGTCCGAACCCGACGCCTCCGACCAGCGCCGCGAGCCACTTGTCGCCGCGGCCCAGGGTCGTGATCGTCAGCATCACCGCGAGCGCCATGAAGAGCGCTCCCCAGATCGCGTGGGCGATGTGGAGCCCCCCGCCCCCCACCTGCGGGTAGTCGAGGGCGGCCAGGTAGGCCCGTACGATCAGGACGGTTGCGACGCCGCTGACCACGAACAGGTCGAGGCGGCGAGCGGCCTCGACGTCCCGAGCGCCGAACCTCCACATCGGCCGGGACGCTAACCCACGCCTCGGCCCCTATGGACTGACGAGGCCTCCGGACCCGCCGCCGCCGACGTTCGTGCTCGGGCCCGGAATGATCGTGATGCCGCCCGGACCGGTCGGCGGAACGACACCGGGGTCGGGCGTGGTGCCCGGATCAGGGCTCTTGCCGGGGTTCTTGGGGTCGACCGGCTCACGGGTCCCGGGGTCGGTCGGCTCGGTGGGCGCGCGCTCGGGAAGTGGCGCGACCGGCGGTGGCTCCACGGGGGGCCGCTCCACCGGAGGTGACTCGGTCAGCGGTGGCCCGACCGGCGGGGTCTCCGCCGCGGGTGCGGGCTCGGGGGCCGGCACGGGTGACGATGCCTCGGACCTCGCCTGCCGCTGCGGCGCGGGTCGGGTCGGGGTCGGCTCCTCGTCTGACATCGACTGCGAGGCGCTCACGACGGGCGCGGGAGCGCCGACGAGCGGCGCGGCCGGCGGGGCAGCGTCGGTGGGGGGCTGCTCGACCTCTCGGGCCTCGACGCTCGCCGGCTGATCCACCTCGGGCTCGTTGCTCGAGGTGTCGACCGGGACTCCGACTCGCGCGGTGACCGCCGCGGTCGCGAGCAGGAAGACGATGGTTCCGAGCACCATGGCCGATCGACCGACCCTCACCTTGGCGATGCCCCAGGTGCGGGGCGAGCGGGCCCCGGTCCCGCGACGCACGCCCGCCGTCCCCGGGCCGGCCTGGCCCTGGCCGGACCCGCGCGGTCCGAGCAGGCCCTGCGCCTCGGCCGCACGCGCCGCGCGCTCGCCAAGGAGCAGCGCCGGGAACGGGAGCCACGCTCGGTAGCGCTGTCCCGCCTCCTCGAAGAGCGCCTTCACCCGCCGGGCTGCCTCCCGGCGCTCGAGGAGATCGTCGACCGCGGTCCGCCGCGCCCCCGACAGCTCGCCATCGATGTGCGCGCTGATGTCTCCCAGAGCGGCGCGCACCTCGGGGTCCAGCGACTCGACATCGACCTGCTCGAGCCGAAGCTCCCTTCGGAGCGCGATCCGAGCCCGAACCAGCGCCTGCCCCGCCGCGGCTGTCGTCACACCGAGGGCGATTCCCAGCTCCTCGTAGCTCATGCCCTCGAGCTCACGGAGCGCGAGCACCAGCCGGTGGCGCTCGGGCAGACGCGCGTTGGCCGCGCGAACCTCCTCGACCTGCGCGTCGACGAGCCGCGCGCGCTCGGGGTCCTCCTCGAGGGCGTCGTCAGCGCCGGCCGAGCGCTCCAGATCATCCTGCAGCGTCTCCCGGCCCGAGCGCCCGTGGTGGTCGTAGACCAGGTTTCGCGCCGTCCGAAACAGGTACGCCGCCAGATTGACGTCGGGACGCTCGGCGAGCGCGTCGAGCCGGGCGAACACCCGCAGGAACGCCTCTTGGGCGATGTCCGCGGCATCCTCACGGCTGCCCGTCACGCGGTAGGCGACGTTCTGCAGCGCCTGCTCGTGCATGGCGAAGAGCTCCGTGAACGCCTCGACATCGCCGTCGAGCGCCCTCGCCGAGAGGTCGGTCTCGAGCCTGGTCTGCGCTGTGAGCTCTGTGGGCGGCACCGGCGGCCTCCGGTCTGGCCGTTCCGTCCCTGCGAGCACCGTAGCGGCTCGCGTGCGGGGCGTCACTCGGTCAACCGGGACCGCGGTCGGAGATGACGGACCGAGTTGTTAGTGATTCGTAAGCACGCGACTCAGCAGGTCTGCGCGACCCCCGGGCCGGTGGCCGACTCGACCCGGACGCCGTTCAGGTAGACGTCCACCCGGACCTCCGTCGGCTTGCACGCACGCTCGAGCGGGGCGTTCACGACCTCCTGCCCGGTTCCGGAGACCGTCCGGAAGAGCGCCGCCTCGTTCGGCTGCACCCACGGTCCGCCTTCGGTGGGTCGCTCGAAGGCAACGGCGGTGAGCTGAGTGTCCGCGGGCAGGTTCCGCCACTCCAGCCGCAGCTGGAGACGACCGTCGGCATAGCGGAGGTTCTCGACCGCCACCGATCCGCGAGCCGGAGCAGTGAGCGACGGCTCGCTGCCGAGCGTGAACCCGGTCTCGAGCGCGAGGATCTGCTCCTCGAGCCCGAGCGCCAGCTCGGCCTGGTCCGGCTCTGCCGCGACCACGTACTCGAGGTACGTGATGTAGTTCGCAGCGAGCGCCCGGGTGCGCTCCGAGGGGTCCGCTCCCGAGAGCAGCTCGAGCCCGTCGGCCAGCGACCGCTCGGCCGCCTCGGCGTCGCCGCGCCCGACCTCGGCGGCGCTGCGCAGCAGGTAGACGTCGGGAACCACGGGGTTGATCCCGATGGCGTCGTCTGCCGCCGTCACCGACGCGTCGTACTGGCCGGCGTAGAACGCCAGCAGCGACAGCAGCGTCAGGGTCAGGAAGTCGGGGTTCTCGGCGAGGTCGCGGGCCGTCAGCAGGTCGTCGGCCGCCTCCCTGAACGACTCCACGTCGGCGGTCACGGCCCCGGTTGCCAGGAAGTCGGGGTTGGCGCCGAGCACCGAGGCGACCGCGCGACTGGTGTAAGGCGAGGCGAAGTCGCCGTCGATCTCGATCGCCTCGGTGTAGAGCTCGACCGCACGCTCGTAGCGCTGGTTCGAGCTCTCGACGACACCACGCGCCGTGGTGTTGATCGCCTGTTCCGGGGTCTCGGGCACGTCGAGCGAGTACACGTAGGCGGCGAAGCCGATGCTCCCGAGCGCGACGGCGATCCCGAGCGCGTAGAAGACCCGTCGCCGCAGGCCCTTCAGGGCGAGCGAGAACCCGGTCAGGAACAGCGCGACCGCGAGAATGGCGATCGCGGTCGTGTACTGGGTGCTGCGGTCGTTCCAGGTCACCCGCGTCTCGGCGAGCGTCTCCTGGGTCAGCGTGAGCTGCTCGGTCTCGAACGCGAGCCGGTCGAGCTCCTCTTGGGTGCGCGCCCCGGGAAGCTCGCCACTGGCGTCCTCGGTGGCCTCGCTCAGCTCGGAGAAGTCGACCGGCGGCGCGGCGTCACCGTTGCGCTCGGCGCTGCGAACCACAAACGCCTGCTGACGAAGGAGCGACGCGGTCTCGGCGTCGATGCTCTGCTCGAGCCCCTGACCCGCGCCCTCGACCACGTTCGCACGGAGCGCTCCCACCGCGGCGCGGGTCGTCTCGCGGGCGGTGTTCGACTCGTTGACGCTCGCGTTGGTCTGGAGGATCCCGAGCCCCGCCCCGAGCAACGCGATCGCCGCGAGCGAGACCGCGATCCACCGGGTGAGCGGGTCCTTCTGCTCCTCCTCGTCGTCGGCCGGGGCCGTGTTGTCGTTCGGCTCGTCGGTCATGCGAAGAAGTCCGTCGTGAATCCGCCGATCGAGCCGAACAGCAGCGCGGCGACCCCGAGCGCGACGAAGCCGTAGAAGACCGGCCGTTTGTCGGAGTTCACCTGCCCGATGGTGAAGGCCAGCACCGAGAGCAGCAGCATGAACGTCCAGAAGGCGAGACCCTGGATCCGGTCGCGAATGTCCTCGGCCTCATCGGCCCACACCTGCGGATCGAGCTGTCCGGCCGAGTCGAACGACGTCGCTTCCTGTGCCGCGATGGCGGTCGCCTGGTCATCGAGGTTGAAGGGGCGGGGCGTCGGGCTCGGCTCGAGGAGCTCGTCCGTGATCGAGAAGGGGCCGAACACGCCCGCATCGGCCGCCCGCGCAGTCGCGCTACGGCGAACCTCGTCCGCCTCCGCCCGCGCCTCGGCCGCGGCGTCACCCTGGCCGGCCTCCTGGAGCGCATCGGCCTGGTTGTCGAGCTCGGCGGCGGCGCCGTATCCGGCCAGATACCGCGTGTACTCCTTCGTGTCGTCGACCACCTGGATCGCGATGTCGATCTGACGCTGCTCGACCTTGATCGTCTCCGAGATGGACTGGCGATCGTCGTAAGCGGCCGTGCTGCCGATCGCCGCCGCTCGCCAGCCGAAGAAGGCGGCGAGGACGGACGCCAGCCCGATGAGGAGCACGACCACCCACTGCTGGCCGCTCAGGTCGAGGCCGCCCGGGTTTCGCTCCTTGTCCCGCTTGAAGGCATCCTTGATCCGCCGGAGCATCGAGCGGGAACGCTAGCCGGTCGGGCCGGCGCAGGTGAGGTGACGACCGACTTTCTACGAGCGCACCGGGTGGACCCGGAGCGCCCGCTGCAAACGGTCGAACGACGCGGCGGGCGAGAACAGGAATCCCTGGCCGAGGTCACAACCGAGGTCACGGCATCGAACCGCCTGGGACTCGGTCTCGATCCCCTCGGCCACCACCCGTACGTCGCGGGCATCGGCGAGGTTGGCAACGGCCTCGACGATCGCCCGATCGAGCTCGCTCTGCTCCATCCGCGCAACGAACCCCCGGTCGATCTTGATCTCGTCGATCGGCAGATCACGCATGTGCGCGAGGGACGAATAGCCGGTTCCGAAGTCGTCGAGAGACACGACGACGCCCATCTCGCGCAGCTCGGCGAGCGTCTCGCGGGCGCCGCGCTCGTCGCGCAGCAGGAAGCTCTCGGTGATCTCGATCCCCAGCCGGCCGGCGATGTCGCTCACCGGGGCCGCCGCCTCGGACACGTCCCGAATGAGCTGTCCGTTCATCAGGTGGAGCGACGAGATGTTCACCGAGATGCGGGTGCGCTCGGCGCCGAACAGGTCGAGCTGCGCCAGCCTGCGGCATGCCGTCGTGAGCGCCCACCGACCCAGGTCGACGATCGCTCCGGTCTCCTCTGCCACCTGGATGAACTGGCCCGGCCTGACGTCGCCATACGGAGTCGGGAGCCGGGTGAGGAGCTCCGCCGCGACGACCGAGCGCGTGCGCAGGTCGACCAGCGGCTGATACCGATCGGCGAGGCCACCGCTTGCGAGCGCGCGCCGGAGCGCCGTCTCGGTGCCAGCGCGCGCCTGGGTGTCCCGACGCATCGACGAGTCGAAGACCATGCAGTTGCCGGGCCCGAGATCCTTGGCGCGGAACAGGGCAGTGTCGGCGTCGCGCAACATGTCCTCGGCGGTGTCTCGGCCACCCCGGCTCCATGCGACGCCGATGGAACCGCTCACCCAGACCCGATCGCGGTCGATCTGCACCGGCTGCTCGAGCGCCCGGATGATCCGCCGCGCGCTGGCCGCGGCGGCCTCGGGCGACGCCGTCAGCGCGACCACGACGAACTCGTCCCCTCCGAGGCGCGCGACGGTGCTGGTCGGCTTGACGTTCGCTCGCAGCCGGTTCGCGACCTCGATCAGGATGCGATCGCCGAACGCGTGGCCGAGCGCGTCGTTGAAGTGCTTGAAGTTGTCGAGGTCGATGAAGAGCACCGTGCAGCCCTGCTCCTGCCGAGGGGCGGCGGCCAGCGCGGCCGCGATCGCGGCGGTCCCGCTCAGCCGGTTCGGAAGCCCGGTGAGCGAATCGTGCGTCGCCTCGTGCTCCAGCCGACGCTCCTGCTCGTAGCGCTCGGTGATGTCGAAGGCAAAGACCATCAGCGTGTCGAGACCGTCCTCGTCGGTGATGGTGGTCGCGCGGACGCTCGCCGGCACGGCGTGCCCGTCGCGGTGCGGCAGCTCCAGCTCCACGTTGTCGAGGTGGTGTGCGGCCCCGTTGCCCCTGATGAGCTCCTCGACGGCCGCGACCGTCACGACCTGACTCGCCGGCCGGCCGACCATCTGATCGGCCGGATACCCCGACATCGCCTCCGCGGCTCCGTTCGCCGAGCGGATCACGCCCGTCGAGTCGACCGCCCACACGGCCTGAGGCGCGGTGTCGACGATGGAGGTCACGAACGCCTCCCTCGCCCGAAGCCGCCGTGTCACCGTCGCCAGCCTGGCCACCGACGCGTCGAGCGCCCGGCCGATCGCGCCCGGCAGGGGGCTGCGATCGGGAGGCTCCGGGGTCGGCTCGGCCGCCAGGTCCTCCGCTCGCTCGCCGACGCCACGAAGCGTCTGCGCCATCTCGTTGAACGAGCGGGTCAGGACGCGGATGTCCTCCGGACCGCGCTCCGGGATCGCGGGGACGCCGAGGTCGCCCTGCTGGATCTCGTTCGCCCGCCCGATCAGGGCGCGGAAGTTCTGGCTCACCGAGCGGAGGATCCCCGCGACCAGACCGATCGTCGCGAGCACGAGGACCACGGTGACGACCGCGGAGATGATCAGGTCGTTCCGCGCCGAGGCAATGCTCGCGCTCGCGCGCTGGTCGAGCACATCGGCCAGATCCTCGCCGACCTGATCGAGCACTTGAATCTGGGCCAGCGCCGCGAGCCGCACGGTCGCGATCTCGGCCTGCCCGCGCACGGGAGGCTCGCGTCCCGCCGCCGCGGCACGCTCGACCGCCGAGGTGAGCTCGACCAGCTCGCCCGCCCCCGTCGTCCGATCGACATCGTCGAACCGCGCGCGGACCTCACCTGGCAGCTCGCTCTCGAGCTCCTCGGCGAGCGACGCGGCCGCCGTCCGAGCCGACACCAGCTCGGCCGCGGTCCGTGGCGTCAGCCGCCGCGCCGACAGGGCCTCGATCGCGATCTCCGTCTCCGCGTACACGCTCCCCGGTAGCTCGGCGATGTCGCCGAGCACCTCGGTGCCGGCGACCGTGACCCCGTCCCGAGTGGTCAGCTGCTCGATCGCATCGCCGAGCAGCTCGCTCACCGACCTGGTGCTCAGAAAGAGCTGCGCAACGGCGCGCGCGCCGGGGGCCTCCCCCGCCGCGGCCCGTCGCAGCACCCGGTTCTCGAGGTCCTGCCGGCGCTCGAGACCGCGGTCGATCTGGCGAAGGAGTCCCGGCTCGACGTCGCCCTGCAGCTCGGGCGTCGCCGAGACAAACCAGGCCATTGCGATCTCGAGACGCCCGGCCGCCTCGGCGTAACGTCCATCGATCTCGTCGCGCAGCGGCTCCGGCAGGCCCGGGTCGCCGACACTCGGCGCGAGCATCGAGGTGCTCCGGACCTCGACGACCACGTCCGAGACGCCATCGGCGAGCGTCACGCGCTCGCGCGCGTCCCGGGCATCCTCGAGGTACTGCCATCGGTCGAGCGTCCAGAGCACCGCAAACGCGAGCATCCCGGCCAGCGGAACGGCGACGATCGCCATCAGTCGCGTGCGGAAGCTCGGGTTCAGGGTCGTACGGGGGAGCGTCTTGGGCCTCGCCATCCATGGACGCGCTGACAAGACTGCCGAAAATCTGCCCAAACGTACAAAGACGGTCTGACCGTGTCAGCCCGTGTCCGTCGTTTACGGGTACCCAAGTCGCCAATATTTACATAACCATCGTTTCGGACCGTTGCAGGTCGCGCGTTGGCACACTGGCGACGTGGCGCGCTGGCACGACTTCGCTGCGGAAGCCCCCGAACTCGCCGAGGAGGCGCGCCGCTTCCTCGACGCGCACCGGCACAAGACCATTGCCACGCTTCGCCGAACCGGCGCACCCAGGCTCAGCGGCATCGAGGTCTTCTTCGTCGGGGACGACCTGTGGTTCGGGTCGATGTGGCAGGCCCAGAAGGCGCTCGACCTGCGACGCGACCCGCGCTTCGCGCTCCACAGCGGCTCCGACGACCCGCCGACGTGGCGAGGTGACGTCTCGATCTCGGGCATCGCGGAGGAGGTCGAGGACGACGACACAAAGGCGTCGATCGCGGCCGCCCTCGAGAGCGGCCCCGGCGGCGACTGGCACCTCTTCCGAGCCGACGTGACCGAGGTCGTGGCGGTCCGACTCGCCGAGGCGGGCGACCGCCTCGAGCTCGACATCTGGAACCCCGGGTCTGGCGTCAGGCGGACCGAGCGGCGCTAGCGCTCGCGCCTACGCGCGATCGGCGACCCGCTCGACCGGCATGCCGTGTCCCGGGTGCGGGGCGTGGCCGCCGTGCCCCATCGACATCGAGCTGGCCATCCCGTGCTTTCGGCCCGAGGCGACCAGCCACCAATTCACTGGATACGTCACGACGAACCCGACGATGATCGCCGCCGACATCGCACCCCAGAACTGGACCGAGTCGGGCCCGACCCGCGTTCCGGAGTCGCCCTCGTGCGCCATGTCCATGAGCCAGAACATCGTCGGGAACATCCCCGCGACCATGGCCGTCAGCGACAGGGCCTCGGCGACGAACGCCCCCCTCAGGGCCGCGCGGAAGCCGCCCATCATCCGGCCCATCGCCACCGCCTGGAACAGCAGCCAGCCGGTGATGAACGCCGCGACGTACTCCAGCGTGAACTCCCACCACCAGCGCACGGCGAAGACCGACAGAATCGCGGCCACGATGCCGATGCCGATGGCGTCGCCGGCGACGCAGTGGACCGTCGAGCCGGCCGTCTGCTTCCACTGCGGGGCCACGTAGCGCTCGTGCGTGCCCGGCGATGGCTCGCGGCACGACGTCAGGTAGAGGATCGCCCCGATCGGCCCCATGTAGAGGGTGATCAGCCCCCACGCGACCTTCATGATCGGGATGATCGCCGGCTGGTTGCGGAACGCGTCGTAGGTGACGCCGGCCGCGGTGAGGACCGAGATGATCAGCCAGGCGGTGACGAAGACATCGATCCCGGACACGACCCGCCGCCCCTTCGTCGACCATCGACGTGCCCCTCGTCCATGAGGGGCGCCTGGAGCCTACTCGGGCCTCCGCGGACGCACCCATCATCATCGGTTCGCCTTATGGCAGCTATTGGCTAGGCTTATCGACGCCACTCGGCCGTGGCAGGGAGAGGAATGGCGGGACCCGGACTCGAACCGGGGACACCACGATTTTCAGTCGTGTGCTCTACCAGCTGAGCTATCCCGCCGGAGCGTGTGAAGGCTAGGAGTCGACATGAAGCGGCGCAACTGCCGCCGTGCGGGAAGGGACGAGGGCCACTGTCGTGACGGTTGACGCCTGGATCACGCTGGGGGTGCTGGCGGTCGCGTTCGGCCTCCTCGTCTGGGACCGGTTCGTCCCGTCGATCATCGTCTTCGCCGCGACGGTGTCGCTGCTGCTGGCCAACGTCATCGACACCGGGCAGGCGTTCAGCGGCTTCGCGAATCCCGCCCCGATCACCGTGGGCGCCCTCTACGTCGTGGCCGCGGCGGCCCAGCGCACCGGGCTCCTGTCGGCCGTCGTCGCGAGCGCCCTGGGACGCACCGGCGGGCTCTCCTCCCTCACCCGCCTGGTCGTGCCGTCCGCCCTGGCGTCGGGCCTGTTCAACAACACGCCGCTCGTCGCGATCCTGATCCCCGACGTCGTCGCGTGGGCGCGCAGGCTCGGCATCTCGGCATCGCGGTTCCTGCTGCCGCTCTCGTACGCCGCGATCCTCGGCGGCACCCTGACGGTGCTGGGGACCTCGACCAACCTGGTCGTTTCCGGACTCCTCGAGGAGACGGGCGCCGAGCCCCTCGGCGTCTTCGAGCTCACCAAGATCGGCGCGCCGGTCGTGCTGGTCGGCCTCGTCACGCTGATCTTCGTGTCGGCCAAGCTCGTCCCCGAGCGTCAGACGGCACCCGAGTCCATCACCGAGGACATCCGCGAGTTCGCCATGGAGATGCGCGTGCTTCCCGACTCGCCGATCGACGGGCGGACCGTCGAGGAGGCGGGCCTCCGGCACCTGCGAGGCGTCTACCTCGTCCAGATCGACCGCCACGGCCAGGTGATCGCGCCGGTCGCCCCGACCGAGCCGCTCGAGGCCGGAGACGCGCTGACGTTCGTCGGCGCGGTCGACAACGTCCTCGACCTCCAGCGGATGCGTGGCCTCGCCCCCGCCGGCGCCGACCACCTCGACGAACTGCGCCAGGCCCGCAACAAGCTCTTCGAGGTCGTCGTCGGTCGCACGTCCCCGGTCGCCGGACGAACGCTTCGCGAGGCGGGCTTTCGGGCTCGTTACGGCGCTGCGGTCCTCGCGATCCATCGCTCCGGACAGCGGATCACGACCAAGCTCGGCGAGGTTCGCCTCCGCCACGGTGACACGCTCGTCCTGCTGGCGGGCCCGGACTTTCGCGCTCGCTGGACCGAGAGCGGCGACTTCCTGGTGACCGCCCCGCTCGCCGCGCCTCCCCCGGCGGCCACCCGGCAAGCGCCGATCGTCGCCGCCGTCCTGGTCGCGTTCGTCGTGCTCTCGGCGGTCGGGGTCCTGTCGATCGTCGAGGGCGCGCTGCTCGCCGCGGGAGCGCTGATCGCCCTGCGCGTGGTCTCGTTCAGCGACGCCAAGAGCTCGATCGATCTGGACGTCCTGCTGCTGATCGCGTCGGCGTTCGGGCTCGGGGTGGCCGTCGAGACCAGCGGCTTGGCCCAGATCATCGCCGACGGGTTCGTGGACGCGCTCGGCGGCCTCGGCACCTTCGGGATCATCCTCGCGGTCGTGCTGGCGACCTGGGCCCTCACCGAGATGGTGACCAACAACGCCGCCGCGGTCGTGGTGTTCCCGATCGCGCTCTCGATCGCCGAGCCGTCGGGGGTCGACCCTCGCCTGATGGCGATCGCGGTCGCCGTCACGGCGTCGACGTCCTTCCTGTCGCCGATCGGCTACCAGACGAACACGATGGTCTACGGCCCGGGCGGCTACCGGTTCACCGACTACATGCGCGCCGGGCTGCCGCTCACGATCGTCACGCTGCTGACGATCGCCGGTATGACAACGCTCTTGAACTGACCGTGCGCTACGTCGCTCTGCTCCGAGGGGTCAACGTCGGCGGGGTCCGGGTCCCGATGGCGACGCTGCGCGAGGTCGCGACCGACCTCGGCTGGACCGACGTCTCGACCCACCTGAACAGCGGGAACCTGCTGCTGTCGAGCGACGAGCCCGCCGCCGAGGTGGGCGACCGCCTTCGCTCGGGACTGCTCGATGCGGTCGGCGTCGACACCCCGGTGGTCGTACGGACCCCGGCACAGCTCGCCGACGCGCTCGCGCGAAACCCCTTCACCGACGACGACGAACGGAAGGTCCAGATCGCGTTCCTGGCCGACGCGGTGGAGCTCGATCGGCTCGAGCCGCCGCCGATCGACGGACCCGAGCGGATCGCCCCCGGCTCGAGCGAGCTGTTCCTGCACTACCCCGATGGGCTGGGCCGCTCGAAGCTCGACCTCACGGTGGTCGAGCGCTGGGTCGGGGGAACCGCGACGATGCGCGGCGTCCGGACTGTCCGCAGCCTGATCGAGCGGGCCTAGCCGCGCTCCTCCCGCAGGATCCGAACCGGCATGTCCGGCTCGACGTCGAGCAGGTCAGCCGCGCTGGCGCCATTGGCGGCGATCGCCGCCATGCCGTGGCTGTCGATGTGGAGCAGCAGCTCGCCCGCGGGCACGTCGCCGAACACCCGGGCCAGCGCCACACCGAGCTCCCGATCCGGGAGGACGATCCGCAGCTGCTCGCCGGGGGCGAAGTCGGCGGCGCTGAGGTCCGCACCCGATGCGTGGAGGGCGATGTTGCCGAAGCGGTCGACGCCGGCGACACGTGTCGTGACGCTTCCCTCGGCGACCAGCGGCCGGGGCAGGTCCGGCCGCACGAGCGTCGCGAGATCGATCGGCGCACCGACCTGATCCAGCCGCGCGCCGAGCACGAGGCGCGCGGCGATCGGCGCGAACACGTCCCGCCCGTGGAACGTCGCCGGCCCATCGCCGGGACCCTCGAGCGCGACGGCGCGCTCCGCCTCGAGCGAGTCGGCTGCGAGCGCGAGCAGGCCGTTGTCCGGCCCGATCAGCGCGCCACCATCGGTCGTCTCGATCGCGACGCCCCGCCGCGGCGTGCCGACCCCCGGATCGACGACCGCGACCACGACGGCGCCGGGAAGCAGGCGCGCGGTCCGCTCGAGCACGATGGCCGCGAACCGGACGTCGCCGGCGGGCAGGTCGTGGGCCAGGTCGATCCGATCGACGCCGGGGGCCTCCCGTGCGAGGACCGCGTGGAGCGCGCCGACGTGCTCGCTCGCCGGTCCGTAGTCGGTGAGGAACGCCGCGAGCGCCATCAGTCCGCAGCCGCGTCGGCCAGAAGGGCGTCCACCAGACCGGGGATCGTGTGCTCCTGCGCCTCGACGTGGACCGGCAGACCCGCCTCACGCAGCGTCGTGCTGGTCACGGGCCCGATCGACACGAGCCGCGGACCATCCCCGAGCGCGGCCCGCTGATCCGCCTCGAGCGAGCCAAGGAAGCTGCGGACCGTCGACGACGCGGTGAACGTGACGTAGTCGGCCGCCAGCGCCTCCGACATCGCGTCGGCGGCGATCGGCTCGGGCACCGAGCGGTAGAGGTGGATCTCGTCCACGCTGGCGCCTCGCTCACGCAGCCCGTCGGGCAGCGTCGCGCGGGCGTCCTCGGCCCGGGCGAGCAGAACCCGCGCTCCGGCCACATCCGTGCCCGCAAGCGCCTCCAGCACCCCCTCGGCGACAAACCGCTCGGGGATCACGTCGGCGCGCACCCCGCGCTCGGCCAGTCGGCCGGCCGTCCCTGGGCCGATCGCCACGACCGAGGTCTCGGACGAGAGCGCACGGGCGTCCGTTCCGGCCTCGCGGAGTGCGTCGAAGAGCAGGTCGACCCCGTTCACGCTCGTCAGCACGACGATGTCGTAGTCGCCGATCGACGTCACCGCCTCATCGAGGCCGGCCGGCTGCGCGATGGGCTCGATCCGGATGCTCGGAAGCTCGATCGGCTCCCCGCCGAGCAGACGGAGCCGCTCGGACAGCGCGCTCGCCTGCGCCCGGGCGCGGGTCACGACAACGCGCCGCCCGATCAGCGGGCGGGTCGCGAACCACGCGATCTCCTCCGCGAGGTCGGCGGTCGGGCCCACCACGACCACGGCGGGTGAGCCGACCCCCTCGTGCTCGACCCGATCGGCGAGCGTCTCGAGCGTCGCCAGGACGCTGCGCTGACGGCTCATCGTCCCCCACTGCACGGCGATCGCCGGCTCGGCGGGGTCGCGCCCGCCGGACATCAGCGCCGCGGCGATGTTCCGGAGGCGCCCCATCCCCATCAGGATCGCGAGCGTGCCGGGAACACGTGCCAGCGCCGCCCAGTCCGTCTGCTCGCCGGCCTTGTCGGGATCCTCGTGGCCGGTGACGATCGTGAGCGTCGTCGAGACCCCCCGGTGGGTGACCGGAACGCCCGCGTACGCCGGCGCCGCGATCGCGCTCGTGACCCCGGGGACCACCTCGAAGTCGACCCCGGCTCGCGACAGCGCCTGGGCCTCCTCGCTCCCGCGACCGAAGACGAAGGGGTCACCGCCCTTCAGCCGCACGACCACCTCGGCCGTCTCGGCCGCCTCCACCAGCGAGGCGTTGATCTCGTCCTGGCTCATGGCGACCCGCCCCGGCGCCTTGCCGACGTTGACGAGCCGGGCGTCGGCGCGACACCGGCCGATCAGGCCCTCGGTCCCGAGCCGGTCGTGGAAGACGACATCGGCGGCCTCCAGCAGCGCCTGCCCGCGCACGGTGATCAGGCCAGGATCGCCGGGACCGGCGCCGATGAGGTAGACCGTGCCGCTCATGTGTCGGCCAGGAGCTTGGCAGCCTCGGCGGCCGGGCCGGCCGGATCGGCCGCGACCCCCTCGAGATGGCCATGGCGCGCGTTGGTGCCGACCTCGTCGTCGGAGCGAAAGAGGCGGAGATCGAGCCGGCCACCCGCCACGGTGCAGTGCGCCCCGATCGGCTCCCGACATCCGCCGCCGAGCGCCCGCAGGACCGCCCGCTCGGCCTCGAGGCACACACGGGTGTCCGGGTCGGCGATCGGCTCGAGCAGCTCCCGCAGGTCGTCCCGCTCGGCTCGACCCTCGATCGCGAGCGTGCCCTGGCCCGGCGCGGGAACGAACCGGTCCGCGGGCAGGAAGGAGACCCCCTTCGGCTCGAGACCGAGCCGCTCGAGCCCGGCGGCCGCCAGGACGAGCGCATCCGCGACGCCCTGGCCCAGCTTGCGAAGACGCGTGTCCACGTTGCCGCGGATGTCGACGATCTCGAGATCGGGGCGCTCCGCGAGCAGCTGCGCCGATCGGCGCGGGCTCCCCGTCGCGACACGGGCGCCATGCGGCAGGTCGTCGAGCCCGTTGCCCGAACCGACGAGTACGTCGCGGGCGTCGGCCCGGCGCGGCGTGGCCAGGATCGCGAGGTCGTCGGGCAGGTCCGCCGGGAGGTCCTTGGCCGAGTGCACCGCGAGATCGGCCCGTCCGTCGAGAAGCGCCTCCTCGAGCTCCTTGACGAAGACGCCCTTGTCGGGAGTCGGCCCGCCCTCGGCGCTCCAGCGGTCTCCTGTGGTCACGAGCTCGAGGATCTCGACCTGCGCACCCGCGTCGACCAGCGCGCGTCGCACCGAGTCGGTCTGCGCCCGCGCGAGCGGCGAGCGGCGCGTCGCCAGGACAACGCGCATCGTCCGGATCGGGCTAGCGATCGACCGGCGACTCGAGGCCGAACAGGTGCCGCAGGCTCTCGAGGTGGCGCAGGCCGTCGTCGTCCGAGGCGGCCGCGCGAGCCCGCACGCTGGGCTCGTGCAGGAGCTTGTTCACGATCGCCTTGGTGAGCGCGTCGACGCGCTCGCGATCGGCCTCGCTGGCGGACTCCCACTGGCCGGACACCCGCGCGAGCTCGGCCTGGCGGATCCGCTCGGCCTCGGCGCGCAGGTTCGCGATCGCCGGAGCCGCGACGCGCTCGCGTCGCCACGACTCGAAGCCCGACACCGCCTCGTCGACGATCAGGGTCGCCTTGGCGGCCTCGGCCAGGCGCCCGTTCAGGCTCGCCTCCACCACCCGCTCGAGGTCGTCGATGTCGGTCAGCTCGACGCCGGGAACCTGACCGACCCACGGATCGATGTCGCGCGGCACCGAGATGTCGAGGACGACGAGCGGCCGCTCGGCCCGCCCCTCCATCGCCACCTCGAAGTCGCGAGCGCTCAGGATCTGGTGCGGCGCGGCGGTGGAGCTGATCACGATGTCGGCGTCCCGCAGCTCGACAGGCATCCGGTCGAATGGAACGCCGCGCCCCCCGATCCGATCCGCCAGCTCCCGCGCGGCGCCGATCGAGCGGTTGACCACGACGATCTCGCCGAAGCCGATCTCGTCCAGGGCGCCCGCGGTGGCGCGCGCCATCTTGCCCGCCCCGAGCAACAGCACCCGCCGCTCGCCGGGGTCCGAGAACGCCTCACGGGCCAGGTCGACGGCGACCGCACTGACCGAGGAGGGCCCGTGCGCGATGCCCGTGTCGGTGCGGGCTCGCTTTCCGGCCTCGAGCGCCCGCCGAAACACCTGATCGAGCGCCGGGCCCGCGACCCCGTCGTCGGTCGCCGCCCGCCAGGCGCGCCGCACCTGGCCGAGGATCTCGGTCTCGCCGACGACCATCGAGTCCAGCCCGGACGCCACCCGAAACAGGTGCGCCACCGCGTCGGCGTCGCGATGCACGTAGCGCACGCACGCCAGCTCGGCCGGCTCGATGTCAGTGCGCGCGGCCAGGACCTCGGTCAGCCACTCGGCTGCCTCCCAGCCCCTGTCCGCGGCGGCGTAGAGCTCGGTGCGATTGCAGGTCGACAGCGCCACGACCTCGCCGATGCGGTCGTCGGCGGCCAGGTCCCGAACGAGCGACCCCGACTCGACCTCCGTGAGGGCGACCCGCTCACGAATCGCCAGCGGGGCGGTCTTGTGACTCAGCCCGATGCAGACGATGTCGGACATCAGCCGGCCCCCAGCGCCTCGTCGAGAAGCCTGCTGGCCTCCTCGCGCCGGCCGCGCGACAACAGGTCGAGCACGCCCACGTCGAGGAGACGATCCACGGCGTCACGGCGCGCCGCCGCATCCGGAAACGACGAGCGAAGGCGCTCGCGGGAGGCCTCGAGCAGCGCCGCCAGCTCACCCCACTCGGGCCCGATCGCGTTCTCGATCAGCTCCCGGGCCCGCACGGACAGTGCCGGGCTGGCGCCTCCGGTCGAGATCGCGATGGAGAGCGGTCCTCGCTGTACCCGCGACGGAAACACGACGCTGCAGGCCTCGACGTCGGCTGCGACGTTGCAGAGCACGCCCGCCTGGGCGCTCGCATCGCGCACCTCGTCGTCCACGGCGCGGTCTCCGGTCGCGGCGACGACCAGGCGCGCTCCCGCCAGATCCCCGCGCTCGAACGGCCGGGCAGCGACGGTGAGCGCCCCCGTGCGCGCGAGCTCGGCGAGCGAGCCGTCGATCTGCGGACTCACGACGTGCACGTCCGCTCCGGCCTCGACCAGACTGGCCGCGCGGCGGGCGCCGATCGGTCCGCCCCCGACAACGAGCACCCGCCAGCCGCTCAGGTCGATCAGCAGCGGCGTCAGCGGCCGCCCTCCGGGCGTTCGGGCAGGCGTGTCTGCGGCGGTCGTCACCACGACCTCACACTAGGCGCGCACCGACGCGAGAGCCAGTCGCGAGCGGCGGGTCATCCGGCCCCAGTTGATCGGCGCGCTCATCGGTCGACTGACTCCACCTCGACCTCGGTCGCGTCCTCAGGTTGCTCGACCCCGGGGGCCGAGCCGGGCGGCTCGTCCTCCTGACGCCGCTCGAGGATCTTGCTGAGCAGCTCGACCTCGCGTGAGATCCGCGCCGACTTCAGCGCCAGGACGACCACGTACATCACCAGGCCGAAGAGGATCACGGCGTAGGAGGCGACGACGAACTGCGCGCCCGAGCTCATGCTGGTCCCATCACTGCACCTCGAGCTGCGCCTTCAGGCGCTTGAGTGCCGCGTCGGTGCGGCGCTGGACGAGCTCCATCTGCAGGAGCGTCCAGAAGAGACCGAGCATCGCCACCTGCGCGACCACGAACCACACCAGCATCGTCGAGGGCATGTTCGCGCCGCTCGGGGTGAACACGACGGGGTGGACGAACGACTGCGCGACGCGGACCGAATAGAAGGAGAGCGGCACCGATGCGAAGGCGGCGATCGCGAAGATCGCCGAATAGCGGGCCTGGCGCTCGCCGTCGGCCGAGGAGCGCAGGAGGAAGTACGCGCCGTAGAGCAGCAGGACGATGACGAAGGTGGCCAGCCGGGGGTCCTCCCAGACCCACCAGGTGCCCCACGACGCCTTTGCCCAGATCGACCCGGTGATCAGGACGAGGATCGAGAAGAACAGCCCGAGCCCCACCGACGCGACCCCGATGCGGTCGTACTCGGGCTTGCGCGTGCGCAGGTAGACGATGCCGTAGATCGCCGCGACGAGGAACGCGATGAACGACGTCAGCGCGATCGCGACATGGAAGTAGAAGATCCTCTGGATGATTCCTTGGTCGGCGTCTTCTGGCGCCACCAGGAAGATGCCGAAGACCGACACCGCCAGCAGCAGTGCGGTGGCCGTTCCCGTGACAGCGAGAAGCCGCGTCCCGCGTGCGTTAGTCATCGAAGACGAACTCGTAGGTGGCGTACGCGACCAGGCCGAAGACTACCGCACAACCCGCCAACAGCAGGGAATATCCCCGCAACTCGGCCATGTCGTCCGTCCCGCCGAGGACGGAGAAGGTCCCTCCTGCGGCGGCGATCAGGACCGGCACGATGGCTGGAAGGAACAGGGCCGGAACGAGCAGCTCGCGGCCGCGCGTGAAGGCCGCGAGCGAGGCGACCAGCGATCCGACGATGGCCAGCGCGAGGTTGGCAAGGAGGCAGAGGCCGAACACGATCGCCAGGTCCGTCGCGGCGGCGCTCTCCACGAAGAAGAGGACCGCGAGCGGAACCACGACGATCTCGAGGGCGAGCAGGTAGAGGAAGATCGAGACCGCCTTGGCGGTGAGGAGCACGCCTCGGCCGACCGGGGCCGCAAGAAGCCCGTCGATGGTCCGGCCCTCGCGCTCGGCCGCCCACGCTCGCGAGACGGCCAGGACCGCCGTCAGCGCAACGGTCGCCCAGATGATCCCCGCCGCGAACGGCGTCGCGTCGTCGGTCCGCGAGCCAATGGCGAACTGGAAGATGACCATCGCCACCAGCGCGAAGAGCACCATCCCGATCGCGGTCTGCTTCGTTCGCAGCTCGAGCTGCACGTCCTTGCGAACGAGCGCCGCCAGCGGGCCGCGCCAGCCGACCCGGGGAACGGCGGCGAGTTCCGGCTCGGCGACGGCGATCTCGAGCCGAGGGGGAGTCTGGGAAGTGGCCACTTGGGCGCAGTGTAGGCCCGGCCGGCCCCCGGAGCGATCGTCGTTCGTCCCGGAGGACCGTGCGGTGGAGCGACGGGCGCCTCAGGTCGGGGCGACGGCCCCGACGAGCTCGGCGTAGCGGCGCTCGAGCTCGGCGAGGCTGACTTCGGCCGTCCGGAGGTCGTCGACGACCTTCCCCGACCGCATGACGACGACGCGCTCGGCGAGCGCGTGGGCGCGATCCACCTCGTGGGTGACGGCCACGATCGTGTGCCCCGCCGCCGGCACGAGCTCCTCGTCGAGCACCCGCGCCCCCTCGACGTCGAGGCCCGAGTACGGCTCGTCCAACAGCAGCACCGGCGGCGAATGGAGCAGCATGCGCGCGATTCCGAGCCGTTGCGCCATCCCCCGGCTGTAGCCGCGTACCGGCTCGAGCGAGCGGGCGAGCAGTCCGACGCGATCGAGCAGGGCGTCGATGCGCGCAGAGGCGTCGCCGAGTCCGTACATCGACGCGAAGAGCTCCAGGTTCTCGCGCGCGGTGAGGTCGGGGTAGACGAGCGGATCGTGGCCGAGATAGCCGATGTACGCGCGGGCTCGTCGGGCCTGGCTCGGACACGGGGCTCCAGCGAGGACGAGTGAGCCGTCGTCGGGACGCAGCAGCGTCGCGAGCACACGCACCAGCGTGGTCTTTCCCGCACCGTTCGGCCCGATCACCGCGACGCGCTCGCCGGCCGCGACGTCCAGGTCGACGCCGCGCAGGGCAACCCGGCTTCCATAGGTCTTGACGAGGCCGCGGGCCGCGATCAGGAGAACGACACCTCAGCGATCACGAACACCGCAAAGAGCGTCGCCATGACCATGTTCGCGCTCCCGAACGCGGCCTGCACCTTGCCCTGGTCCTTCGGATCGACGGTGGCGTTCTCGTACGCCAGCACGATCGCGCAGGCGACCACGCCGACCTGGTAGATGATGCCGGCACCGGCGACGAAGCCCGCGGCGGCCAGCAGCAGGATCGTGACGACGTGCAGGATGCGCGTGATGCGAAGCGCGACGTCGGGGCCGAACCGGGCCGGGACCGACCGGATGCCGTTGGCTCGGTCGAACTCGACGTCGAGCAGGGCGTAGATGATGTCGAAGCCGGCGATCCAGGCCGCGACGGCGAGCCACAGGAGCACTGCGGCCGGAGCGATGGAGCCGGTCACCGCGATCCAGGCACCCATCGGCGCCAGCCCGATGGTCAGGCCGAGCGCGAGGTGGCAGAGCCACGTGATCCGCTTCGTGTACGGGTAGAGCACGAACGCGATCACCGGGATCGGCCACAGGACCCAGGTCAGGGGCGGCAGCTGCGACACGGCGAGCAGCAGCAGGCCGAAGGCGACGGCCGAGAACACGACCACCTGCGAGCCGGTCAGGCGCCCCGCCGGCAGCTCGCGGCCAGAGGTGCGCGGGTTCTTCGCGTCGATGTCGGCGTCGATCAGCCGGTTCAGCGCCATCGCGAGCGACCGGGCCCCGACCATCGCCACCAGGATCCACCACAGCGTCGCGAGCGTCGGCCATTCGAGCCGGGCCAGCAGCGCGCCGGCGAGCGCGAACGGCAGCGCGAACACGGTGTGCGAGAACCGGACGAGCCCGAGCAGCGCCGGGATGAGCGCGAGGCCGGTCGCAGGGGATGTCGCATCGCGGGGTGCGACCACGCGTCGGATCCTAGATCAGGGGCGGGTCATCGCGTGAGCGCCGTGGCTCGTGCGCGGCGGGCACATCCGCTTCAACCCACACAGACGACCGGACGGTCCGGGTCTTCCGGACCCGGCATGCGTCCTCTCGCCGAACACCTGCGACCGACCGATGCGGG
>JANQPH010000016.1 GCA_028285405.1 Thermoleophilia bacterium | reverse complement strand
GGCTCGGTCGCAGGTGTTCGGCGAGAGGACGCAGCGGGGTCTGGATGACCCCGACCGTCCGGTTGGGCGACAGATCCGGAACGAGAGGTGCCACGAGCTTTGCTCGTGCACCCGAAGGGCCGGATCTACGACTCCTTGCGTGTGATCCAGCTCACGATGTGAGCGAGTCAACTGAACGTCCCCGGTGGCCGCGTCACCCTCGCCATGTGCCGGATGAGCGCGAAGGAATCGCACGCCGGCTCGACGCCGTGCGAGAGCGAACGCTCGATCTGTTCGACGCGATCGACCACGACGTCGCGCACCGGCCGGCCGACACGATCATGAGTCCGCCGGTCTGGGACCTCGGCCACATCGCGGCCTACGAGGAGCTCTGGCTGGTTCGCCGCCTGGTCGGGGGCGAGGCGCGACATCCGCAGCTGGACGCGACGTACGACGCGTTCGAGACGCCGCGGGCCGTCCGGGGAGATATCGAGCTCCTCGACGACACCGGATGCCGGGCGTTCCTCGAGGACGTCCGCGGCCGGGCGCTCGACGCGCTGGAGTCCGTGGACCTCTCGCCGGACGGGCCGGCGCTCTCGGCCAACGGCTTCGTGTTCGAGATGGTCGCCCAGCACGAGGCGCAGCACACCGAGACGATGCTTCAGGGGCTGAAGATGCTCCCGCCCGGGGACTATCGACCACCGCGGCGCGAGACCTCGCACGCCGCCGGCGAGCGCCCACCGGCGCGCGGGAATGGCGCGGGTGCGCCGCTGGAGGTTCCCGGTGGCCGTCACGTGATCGGGACCGACAATGGGCGGGTCGCGCTCGACTGCGAGCGACCGGCGCATGCCGTCGAGGTCGAGCCGTTTCGCATCGGGCGGCGTCCGGTCACCAACGCGGAGTGGGCCGAGTTCGTCGCGGACGGCGGGTATACGGATGAGTCCCTCTGGAGCTCGGCGGGCTGGGCGTGGCGCGGCACAGCCAGCGCGGACAGCCCGGCCTACTGGGAGTCCGACGGCGCGGGGGGCTGGCTCGAGCGCGACTACGACTGCATCGACAGCGTCCAGCCCGAACGCCCCGTCTGCCATGTGACCGCACACGAGGCCGACGCGTTCGCCCGCTGGGCTGGGGCACGATTGCCATCGGAGGCGGAGTGGGAGGTGGCCGCACACCACTTCGACGCGGAATCGAGGCCCGGAGCCCTCGACCAGCTCGACTTCGCCCCGGGGCCCTGCGATGCCGAGGCCAACGGCGCGCCCGAGCAGATGATCGGCGGGGTCTGGGAATGGACCGCGAGCGGCTTCGCCGGGTACCCGGGCTTTCGAGCGTTCCCCTACGCCGAATACGCCGAGGTCTTCTTCGGCGGGCCCTACCGGGTGCTTCGGGGCGGGTCCTGGGCGACCCAACCCCACGCCGCGCGGGCCACGTTTCGCAACTGGGACCTCCCGGAGCGACGACAGATCTTCGCCGGCGTCCGCCTGGCCTGGGACGGGTCGGCATGACGACCGACGCCCCGTCGCGGCCCTTCCGGATCGACGTCCATCCCCGTGCCGGGGCCGCGACGGAGCTCGTGGCGGACGTTCGGCGCGGCTTCGCCGAGCGCCCCCGGAATCTGCCGCCGAAGTACTTCTACGACGCTCGCGGCTCGGATCTCTACGAGGAGATCACCCGGCTGCCCGAGTACTACCAGGCGCGCACCGAGCTCTCGATCCTGCGCACCGTGGCGTCGGGTCTGGTCGAGCGGCATGCCCCAGCGGAGCTGATCGAGATCGGCTCGGGCTCATCGCGCAAGACCGAGGCGCTGCTCGATGCGATCGCGCTCGAGCGTCGCCCCGCGCGCTACGTTCCCTTCGACGTCTGTCCGGAGGCGATCCTGGGGGCCGCCCAGCGTCTCGCCGCTCAGTACCCGTGGCTCTCGATCCACGGCGTCGCCGGCGACTTCGTACGTCACCTGCGCCACCTGCCCCGCCGGCGCGGTCGGCGGGCGGTCGCCTTCCTCGGTGGCACGATCGGCAACCTGGAGCCGGTCGAGCGGGCGGCCCTGGTCGGCGAGCTGGCCCGGCTGCTCCAGCCCGGCGACGTGCTCATCGTCGGCACCGACCTGCAGGGCGACGCCGAGCGGATCCGCCGTGCGTACGACGACGCCGCGGGCGTGACCGCGGAGTTCAACCTCAACCTCCTGCGCGTGCTCAACCGTGGCCTGGACGCCGACTTCGACCCGACCGGGTTCGAGCACGTCGCGCGCTACGACGACGAGTACGGTCGGGTGGAGATGTGGCTGCGGGCGACCCGCCAGCACTCGGTCACCCTCGGGGCGCTCGCGCAGACGCTCGAGCTCCGCTCCGGGGAGGAGATCCGCACCGAGATCTCATGCAAGTTCACGCGGCGGAGCGTGGTGGAGATGTACGAGTCGGCCGGCCTGCGGATGGCAGAGTGGCATACGGATCCGGAAGGACGGTTCGCCCTCTCGGTCGCGACGAAGTAGCGGCCCGACTGGAGTCGGGAGGCTACGACCGCGGTGGGCGAACCGGCGCGGGTAGCGCGAACACGACCCCTTCCGCGCTCGGGATCTCCTCTCCCGTTCGCAGGTAGCCCGCCTCGGTCAGCGCGCGCGCAACGCCCTGCACGAGGATCTCCGGAGCGGATGCCCCCGCGGTGAGCGCGACCTTGGACTTGCCCTCGAACCACGTGGGGTCGAGCTCCGACGCGTCGTCGAGCAGATAGCTGTCGGCACCGCTCGTGCGGGCCACCTCGACCATCCGCATCGAGTTCGACGAGTTGCGCGAGCCCACGACCAGGACCAGGTCGGCGCCGTCGGCGACGACCTCCTTGACCGCGTCCTGGCGGTTCTGGGTCGCGTAGCAGATGTCGCTCGAGGCCGGCATCGTGATGTTCGGGAATCGCCGCCGCAGCACCTCGACGATCTCGATCGTGTCGTCCAGCGAGAGGGTCGTCTGGGTGGTCAGCGCCACGTTGTCGGGGTCGGGGACCTGGACCTGATACGCCTGCTCGAGATCCTCGACGAGGATGACCTTGTCGGGCGCCTCGCCCCGAGTGCCGATCACCTCGTCGTGGTCCGCGTGGCCGACCAGGAGCACGGATGCGCCCCGGCTCGCGTACCGGCGGACCTCGGCGTGGACCTTGCTCACGAGCGGGCAGGTGGCGTCGATCACCTGGAGGTTGCGCTCCGCGCAGACGCGGTGGACCTCGGGCGAGACCCCGTGTGCGCTCAGGATGATGCGCTCGCCCTCGGGCACCTCGGACTCGCTGTCCACGAAGACCGCGCCCTTCTCGGTCAGGGTCTTCACGACGTACTGGTTGTGGACGATCTCGCCACGTACGTACACCGGCGGCCCGTGCTCTTCGAGGACGGCCTCGACGGTCTCGATGGCTCGATCGACACCCGCGCAATACCCCCGCGGGGCGACCAGCGTCAGCTCTGAGCTCACGGGGTCAGATTACCGGAGGGTGTGACGGCTGCGAAACCTCCTGCGACACCGTGGTCTCAGACCGGAAAACGCGTCATCCTTCCCCGCGGTGGGCACCCAGACCATCAGCCTGGCCGATCTCGCCGAGCGCGCGGCCAGAGCCGCCGCCACCGAGCTCACCGCCCGGTTCGGCCAGCAGGCGAGCGGCGTGGCGGCGAAGTCGACCACGACCGACCTGGTGAGCGACGCCGACAGGGCCGCCGAGGCGGCGTCGATCGGCGTGATCCTGGCCGAGCGCCCCGACGACGGGATCGTGGCCGAGGAGGGCAGTGGTCAGGACGGAACCAGCGGGATCGAATGGCTCATCGACCCGCTCGACGGCACGACCAACTACCTGTGGGGCATCCCCCACTGGTGTGTCAGCGTCGCCGCTCGCGAGGCAGACGGGCTGCTGGCCGGCGTGGTCCACGATCCGCTGCGCGGCGAGACCTTCAGCGCGACTCGGGGTGGCGGGGCGTGGGCCGGCACTCGCCCGCTTCGGATCGCCGACGACCGCCCGCTCGAGGAGGCGCTCGTCGGGACGGGGTTCAACTACTCCGCCGACGAACGGGCGAGGCAGGCGGCGCGGCTGCTCGGGATCCTGCCGGCCGTGCGGGACCTGCGCCGGCTCGGCGCGGCGGCGCTCGATCTCGCGTGGGCGGGCGCCGGGCGCCTCGACGCGTACTTCGAGACCGGCCTTCAGCCGTGGGACCGTGCCGCGGGTGAGCTGATCGTGACCGAGGCGGGCGGCGTCGTGATCGAGCTCCCCGGCCGAGGCGGCGGTCCGCCGGGCGTCATCGCCGGTGCCCCACGAACGGCGCGGGAGCTCGCACAGCTGCTCGAGCTGGCCGGGTGAGGTCAGACGCGGCGGCTCTGCGCGCCGACGCGCCGGCAGCCGACGAGCGTCCCGGACCGATCGCCGGCACCAGCCGGTTGTGGGAGGTCGACGTCGCCCGCACGGTGGCCATCGTGATGATGGTCGTCTACCACGTCGCCTGGGACATCGACTTTCTCGCTCCCCAGCTGCCGATCGATCCGTTCACGGGCGGCTGGCGCGCGCTCCAGGTCGCGACCGGATCGTCCTTCCTCTTCATCGTGGGGGTCAGCCTGGCGATCTCGCAGGGGCGCTCGGAGGCCCGTGGGGCGACGTGGCGTGCCGCGTACCGGCGCCATGCGCGGCGGGCGGCCACGGTGATCGGCGCCGCGCTGCTGGTCAGCCTGGTCACCTTCGTCGCGCTCGGCAGCGAGGACTACGTCCGGTTCGGGATCCTGCACTGCATCGGCGTGTCGATGCTGATCGCTCCGCTGCTCTGGCGGCTCGGTCCCTGGGTGGCGCTGCTCGGAATCGCCGCCATCGTCGGCGGCCTCGAGCTTCGGAGCGTCGAGGTCGGCACGTCGTGGCTGCTCTGGCTCGGGCTGCGCCCGGAGTCCGGGTCGGCGGGGGTCGACTACTACCCGCTGCTTCCCTGGATCGGGCCGGTCCTGATCGGCCTCGCCGTCGGGGCGCTGCTCTACCCGCGGGGTGCGCGCGGGCCGCTCACCGGCTGGCTACGGACGCCGCCACGGCACGGGATCGCCGCCGGTTTGGCGGGGCGCCACTCGCTGCCGATCTATCTGGTCCACCAGCCGATCCTGATCCCACTCGTCGCGGCGGGATTGCTGGCCGCCGGCGTCGAGGTCGACACTGGCGGGTTCGACTAGGCAAGAAGGGCACAGCGCGCCGGACTGTTGCCGCCGACGACCCCTGGTGTCACATCGCCGCCGCCGTTGTGTCGATTGCTCAGCACGTATATAAGTGCATCGGGATGGATACATTCGAAGTACTGGCCGAGCCGACCCGACGCCGCCTGGTCGAGTTGCTCGCCGAGGGCGAGTGGTCCGTCGGGGCCTTGGTCGAGCGCCTGGGTATGAGTCAGCCCGGGATCTCGCGGCACCTCCGTGTACTGCGCGACGCCGGGATGGTGCGGGTCCGGCCGGATGCGCAGCGACGCCTGTACGGCCTTCGGCCAGCGCCGCTGCGCGAGGTGGACGAGTGGATCTCGCCCTACCGCCCACTGTGGGCGGGGAGCCTCGCGCGGCTGGAACGGCACCTCGACGAAACGGAGGAACGAGCGTGAGCGACGAACTCGACGGTGAGCTCATCCAGTACGAGGGGCGCCCGGCGCTTCGCTTCGAGCGGATCCTCGCGGCTCCGATCGAGCGCGTGTGGCGGGCGCTGACGGAGACCGACCAGCTGCGCGCGTGGCATCCGACCCCCTACCGACTCGACGGCCGGCGGTTGGCGTTCACCGGTGAGGGGCCCTCGATGGCGGATGTCGATGCGATCGAGCTGGACCCCCCTCATCTGCTCGTGCATGCGTGGGACAACGGCGTCTTGCGGTGGGAGCTCGCCGAGCAGGACGGCGGGTGCCGTCTCGTTCTCACCCACGTGTTCGAGGATCCGGGCACGTCCGCTCGAGACGCCGCCGGGTGGCATCTGTGCCTCGGCGCACTGGAGGCCCAACTGGCCGGAGAGCCCCTAGCGCGCGCGCAGTTCAGCGGCGACGACGGGGCTCCCCCACCCGGCTGGGAGGCGCTGAACGCTCGCTATGCGGCGCGCCTCGGCTCTCCTGCGAACGGCTAGGAGGCCGTGCTCTCCTCGTAGATCCGCCGGAGCACGGTCGGAAGCACACCGCCGTTGTGCATGTACCGCAGCTCGGTCGCCCCGTCGACCCGGGCCAGCGCCTCGAAGCTGCCGGCCGAGCCGTCCTCCCGGGTGAACTCCACCGTCAGCGTCTGGCGGGGCTCGAGGTCCGCGAGGCCGGTGATCGAGAACCGCTCCGTGCCGGTGAGCCCGAGCGACTCGACCGAGTCGCCGTTGGTGAACTCGAGCGGCAGCACGCCCATGCCCACCAGGTTGCCGCGGTGGATGCGCTCGAACGACTGCGCGATCACGGCGCGCACCCCGAGCAGCAGCGTGCCCTTGGCCGCCCAGTCGCGGCTGGAGCCGCTGCCGTACTCGGCGCCCGCGAGCACGACGAGCGGGACCCCGGCGTCCTGGTACTGCATGGACGCCTCGTAGATCGAGGTCAGGTCACCGCTCGGGTGGTGAAGGGTCCAGTTGCCCTCCTTGCCGTCAGCGATCGCGTTGCGGAGCCGGATGTTCCCGAACGTGCCCCGCATCATCACCTCGTGGTTTCCGCGCCGGGACCCGAAGCTGTTGAAGTCGCGGAGGGCGACGTCGTTGTCCTGGAGGTACTGCCCGGCCGGTGAGCTCGCCGGGATGCTCCCCGCCGGGGAGATGTGGTCGGTCGTCACCGAGTCCCCCAGCACCGCGAGCACATGGGCGTCCTCGATGTCGGCGATCCCGGGCGGATCCACCGAGAGGTCCTTGAAGAACGGCGGTTCCTGGACGTACGTGGACTTCTCATCCCACTCGTACTCGGCGCCCTCCGGGATGCTGATCGCCTGCCAGCGATCGTCGCCTTCGAAGACGGTCGCGTAGCTCGACTCGAACAGGTCGGCGTCGACCGCGCCGCCGATCGTCTCGGCGATCTCCTCGTGGCTCGGCCAGATGTCGGCCAGGTAGACGGACTCGCCGTCGGTGTCCGTTCCGAGCGGCTCGCTCGTCAGGTCGACGTCGATTCGTCCGGCGAGCGCGTAGGCGACGACGAGTGGCGGCGACGCCAGAAAGCTGGCGCGCACGTGCGGGTGGATCCGCCCCTCGAAGTTGCGGTTCCCGGACAGGACGGCGGTCGCGACCAGCCCGTTCTCGTCGATCGCCTTGGTCAGCGGCTCCGGCAGCGGGCCCGAGTTCCCGATGCACGTCGTGCAGCCGTAGCCGACCAGGTCGAACCGCAGCTCGTCCAGGTACTTGTCGAGGCCGGCCTTCTCGAGGTAGCCGGTCACCGCCCGGCTGCCCGGGGCGAGGCTGGTCTTCACCCACGGTGGCGTCGAGAGCCCTCGCTCGACGGCCTTCTTGGCGAGCAGGCCGGCCCCGACCATGACGGCCGGGTTGGAGGTGTTGGTGCAGCTCGTGATCGCGGCGATCGCGACCGAGCCGCTCGCGAAGGGGAACGACGTCCCGTCCACGTCCACGTCGACGCTCTCGTAGTGGGGCCCTGCGCCGTTCTCCGACAGCCCGTCGGTGTAGCGCTCGCGAAAGCTGCTCGCGACGTTTCCGAGGCTGACGCGATCCTGCGGACGACTCGGGCCCGAGAGGCTCGGCTCGACGGTCGACAGGTCGAGCTCGAGCAGGGCGTCGAAGTCGGGGTCGGGGGTCGCGTCCGTGTGGAAGAGCCCCTGCTCCTTCGCGTAGGCCTCGGCCCGGGCGACGACGTCGGCCGGCCGGCCCGTCAGGCGTAGGTAGTCGATCGTCTTGGCGTCGATCGGGAACATCGTCGCCGTCGCGCCGAACTCCGGCGACATGTTCGAGATCGTGGCCCGGTCGGCGACCGTCAGGTCGTCGAGCCCCGAGCCGAACACCTCGACGAACTTGCCGACGACCCCGTGTGCTCGCAGCAGCTCCGTGACCGTCAGGACGAGGTCCGTCGCGGTCGCGCCCGCCGGAAGCCGGTCGATCAGCTTCAGTCCCACGACATGCGGGTTCTGCTGCGAGATCGGCTGACCGAGCATGACCGCCTCGGCCTCGATCCCGCCGACTCCGAAGCCGAGCACGCCGACGCCGTTGATCATCGTCGTGTGCGAGTCGGTGCCGACGAGCGTGTCCGGGAAGGCAGTGAGCTCGCCGTCGAACTCGCGGGCGGCGATGGCGGTCGCGAGGAACTCCAGGTTCACCTGGTGGACGATCCCGGTGCCCGGTGGCACGACCCCGAAGCCGTCGAAGGCCTGCTGGGCCCAGCGCAGCAGCTGGTAGCGCTCGCCGTTGCGCTCGTACTCCCGCGCGACGTTCGCCTCGAACGCCTCCGGGGTGCCGAACTGGTCGACCTGCACGGAGTGGTCGATCACGAGGTCGACGGGAACGAGCGGGTTGATCCGCGCCGGGTTCCCGCCCATCCGCGCCATCGCGTCCCGCATCGCGGCGAGGTCGACGACACACGGCACGCCGGTGAAGTCCTGCAGCACGACCCGGGCCGGGAGGAACGGCACCTCGAAGCTGCGGCCCGAGTTCGGCCGCCAGGCGGCGAGGGTCTTGACGTTCTCCTCGTCGACGAAGCCGCGTCCACAGTTCCGAAGGACGCTCTCGAGGAGCACCTTCACGGTGTAGGGCATCCGGTCGAGGTCGGCGCCGACCTTGTCGAGGCGGTAGATCGCGTAGGCGGCATCGCCGACGGTCAGCGTGTCGCGCGCGCCGAACGGGTCCGGAATCGAGCTCACATCCACTCCATGCTGTCGGGGACCTGGCGCTCCAGGCTACCGGAGTGCCGGAGTCGGACCGGGCTCAGCCGGCGGTGACGGCCGGAGCGGCCTGGAAGATCCGAAACACGGTCTGGTGGCGATAGTCGTCGGTGACCTCGCGGACCTTCAGCACGTTCCCGCCCGGGCGCAGCCCTCGGTCGGCCGGGATCCGGGCGCGTCGGACGACGTACCCGTCGGCCCGAGCCGGCGTCGCAGGGCCGAAAAGGCCGGTGACCTCGCGCTTGTTGAGCCAGACGCGAAACTCGGACAGGTTCGCGCGCGTCCGGATGACCGCCGGGAAGGGGGCCTGGGTGATCCGCTGGCCCTGGGTGGGCCGGGCGACGAGGACACCGTTCTTGTCCTGGCGGACCGCGCGGAAGATGCGCGTCGCGCTCTTTCGCTGCCCCTGGGCGTTGTCGGCCCCGACGCTGAGCGTGTTGCGCCCGACCCGAAGGCCCTCGTCGCTTCCGATCCGAGCCGAGTAGCGGTTCCCGCTTCTGGTGAACTCGCTCGTGACGAGCTGGCCGTTCAGCCAGATCCGCAGGTCGCTCGCTCCGGGCGCGAGCCGGATCGACAGCTGGGGACGCGCGAACACGACCAGGCTGTTGTGTCGCTTGGGCGTCACGAAGGTGATGACCCGCTCGCCGCCGTTGGTCGTGGTGAGGGGTGGGTCGCTCTGCGGGGTGGCCGCGGGCGCGGCGATCCCGAGCCCCAGCAGCGGCACGGCGAGGGCCGCGGTGAGGAGGGCGGAGGTGCGCATCGGGTCAATCGTGGCGCGTTTGCGCCAGCCACCAAGCCCGTGCGTCACATCCTCCCGAGATCAGTACGGAACGAACACACTGTTGTGGGCTCCTCGGGAGTGAGCCCCCGCTCAGGACGGCGCCGTGAGCCGCCTGTAGGTGATCCTCGTGGGCCGCGCATCGTCCCCGAGCGTGCTGCGCCGATGCTCCTCGTACTCCTCGTAGGTGCCCTCGAACCACCGGGCCCGGCTGTCGCCCTCGAACGACAGGATGTGGGTCGCGAGGCGGTCCAGGAACCAGCGATCGTGGCTGGTGATCATGGCCGAGCCGCCGAAGTTGGTGAGCGCCTCCTCGAGCGCGCGCAGCGTGTCCACGTCGAGGTCGTTGCTGGGCTCGTCGAGCAGCATCAGGTTGCCGCCCTTGGCCAGGAGCTTCGCGAGGTGGACCCGATTGCGCTCGCCGCCCGAGAGCGAGCCGACCTTCTTCTGCTGGTCGCCGCCACGGAAGTTGAACGACGCGGCATATGCCCGCGAGTTCACCTCGTCCTTGCCGCCGAGCACGATCACGTCCTGCTTGCCCGAGATCTCCTCCCAGACCGTGGCCTCGGGGTCGAGCGCCTCACGCGACTGATCGACGTAGGCCAGCTGCACGCGATCGCCGACGCGCAGCTCGCCGCCGTCGGGCGACTCCTCACCGGCGATCAGTCGAAACAGGGTGGTCTTGCCGGCGCCGTTGGGGCCGATCACGCCGACGATGCCGCCGCGGGGAAGCGAGAACGAGAGGTCGTCGAACAGGAGCCGGTCTCCGTAGCCCTTGGTCAGGTCGTTGGCCTCGAGGACCAGGTCTCCGAGCAGGGGCGCATCAGGGATCCGGATCTCGGCGCGGCGAATCTGCTCCTCTTGCTGCTGGTCGCGCAGCTCCTCGAAGCGGGACAGGCGCGCCCGGTTCTTGGCATGGCGGGCCTTGGGTGAGCTCCTGACCCATTCGAGCTCGCGCGCCAGGGCGCGCTGGCGCGCCGACTCCTCGCGCTCCTCCTGGGCCAGCCGCTGCCCCTTCTGCTCCAGCCAGCCCGAGTAGTTGCCCTTGTACGGGATCCCCTTGCCGCGGTCGAGCTCGAGGATCCACTCGGCGACGTTGTCGAGGAAGTAGCGATCGTGGGTCACCGCGACGACG
This sequence comes from Thermoleophilia bacterium, assembly GCA_028285405.1. Classification (GTDB taxonomy): domain Bacteria; phylum Actinomycetota; class Thermoleophilia; order Miltoncostaeales; family Miltoncostaeaceae; genus JANQPH01. Next base: position 39,355 of record JANQPH010000016.1, on the reverse strand, counting down.
GTGCCCGCGTACTCCTCGAGGAACCGCTCCAGCCACCCGACCGACTCGGCGTCCAGGTGGTTCGTCGGCTCGTCCAGCAGGAGCAGGTCGGGGGCCGACAGCAGCAGCCGGCACAGCGCCACCCGGCGCCGCTCGCCACCCGAGAGGGTCGCCACGTCGGCGTCGCCCGGCGGCACCCGGAGCGCGTCCATCGCGACCTCGAGCGTCTTGTCGAGGTCCCAGGCGTTCGCGCGCTCGATCGCCTCCTGAACCTCCTGGTACTCCTCGAGCAGGCTCGTCATCTCGTCCGCGTCGAGGTCCTCTCCGAGGCGGGCCCCGATCTGCGCGAACCGATCGAGCAGCGCCTTCGATCGCGCGACCCCTTCCTCGACGTTCCCCCGTACGTCCTTGCTCGGATCGAGCACCGGCTCCTGGGGTAGCAGCCCGACCGTGGCGCCGGGGGCGAGCTGGGCGTCGCCCTGGATCGCGGTGTCCTCGCCGGCCATGACGCGCAACAGGCTGCTCTTTCCCGAGCCATTCGCACCGAGGACGCCGATCTTGGCGCCGGGCAGGAACGAGAGGGAGACGTCTTTGAGCACCACCTTGTCCGGGGGGTGGACCTTGGTGAGCTTGTACATCGTGAACACGTACTCGGATTCGGCCATCGCCAGGACCCTAGTGGACGCATTCCGACGGTTCTGTGGCCCCGTCCGGTCGGGCGAGATTCCTTGCGACAGGATGCTTCAACGGGCAGGCCTCCTCCGCGCTACCGTCGAATTGACCGAGTGAAAAGCAGACGAAAACGAACACGAGACGACGAGCGCAAGCGCGCGACACCGATGACGCGCGCCGCTCGAGGAGGAAGATTTCGATGGCGACCACATCGCCACCCCGCCGGGCCGACGCGGCCAGAGAGCGGGGCGTCGTGGCGCGGCACACCGATGGAACCTGGGGTCGATACCACGTGATCGACTGTCCGCTCGCCCCCCGCCGGGAGCAGAGCGACGTGAGGAGCGTGATTCGCGGGCCCTGGCGGTACCTCTCGAAGCACTGGGCGCCGTGCCCGCACTGCAAGCCACCGCTGGTGCTCGAGGACGAGGAGGCCGCCGCGGCCTGAGCGCGGCGCCCGTGCGGTTGGCGCGCGGGCAGCTCGAGGACCACGATCGACCTGCGTAGCGAGCCCACGAGCCGCTACCCTCGAACGAGGGCGGGCATGGCCTGCCCGAAGAGCCCGAGACCAACGAGTTCGCCGGGAGGCGAGGTGGACGTCACCGAGGCCAGCTTCGAGCAGGAAGTGCTCCAGCGCTCTCACGAGGTGCCGGTCGTGGTGGACTTCTGGGCCGCCTGGTGCGCACCGTGCCGGCAGCTGGCTCCCGCGCTCGAGGCGGCCGTCGCGCGGCGGGAGGGGGAGGTCGTCCTCGCGAAGGTCGACATCGACGCCAATCCGGGCCTCGCCCAGCGTTACCGGGTGATGAGCATCCCGCTCGTCAAGGGGTTTCGGGACGGCGAGGACGTCGCCGAGTTCGTCGGCGCCCAGCCGCCGGCGTCGATCGAGCGGTTCCTCGGGCAGCTCCTGCCGAGCCAGGCGGACCGGCTCGTCGCCGAAGGAGACGAGGCGTCGCTGCGCGAGGCCCTCATCCGCGAGCCCTCGCACACCGGCGCGCGGATCGCGTTGGCCCGACTTCTGCTCGACGAGGATCGCCAGCCCGAGATCGGCGAGATCCTCGAGCCGGTTGCGTTCGACCCCGTCGCGGCGGGATTGCTCGCTCGGCTCGAGCTGGCAGGGGAGGACCAGCCCGACGTTGCCGCCGGTCTTGCGGCACTCGATCGCGGCCAGACCGAGCAGGCCCTCGGACACCTCGTCGATGCCGTTCGGGTCGGTGACCCGGAGCTGAAGGAGCGCGTCCGGGCGCTGATGGTCGGGATCTTCGGAGATCTCGGTGACCATCACCCGCTGACGGCACGGTTCCGGCGCCGGCTGGCGCAAGCGCTCTACTAGCGGCGCGGCGAGCTCGGCGTGTCCGTGAGCGCGGGCGAGGAGGCGCTGCCCGGCCGAAGTGGGGGCAAGGCGGCGGCGCCGGAGCTGTTTGCTGGCATCGCCGACGGCTACGAGCGGCGCGGCGCCATCCTGAGCTTCGGCCAGGACCCCCGCTGGCGCCGGATCCTCGTCGGCCTGGCGCCCGTCCAGCCGGGCGCCGAGACGATCGACGTCGCGACCGGGACGGGTGCCGTCGCGTCCGGGATGGCGGCCCGGTACAGCTGCCGGGTGGTCGGGGTCGACCAGAGCGCGCAGATGCTCGCCCACGCGCGCGGCCGGCTCGCCGAGCGCGGCCTGAGTGAGCGTGTCGAGCTGGTGAGGGCCGAGGCCGAGCGGCTGCCGTTCGAGGATGCCCGATTCGACGCGCTGACCGTCACCTACCTCCTGCGGTACGTCGACGATCCTGCGGCCGTGCTCGGCGAGCTGGTTCGCGTGCTGCGGCCAGGGGCGCCGTTCGCCAGCCTCGAGTTCGGTGTCCCGCCGTGGGGGCTCGCTCGCGGCGTGTGGCGGGCGCACACGAATCTGGGCATGCCTGCGCTCGGGCTGGCGGTCGGGGGCCGACCCTGGCTCGAGGCCGGTCGCTTCCTCGCCAGGAGCATCCCCGACTTCTGGGATCGGTACCCGCTCGGAGAGCTCCTGCGCCTCCACTCGGCCGCGGGGCTCGTCGACGTGCGGGCGATTCGCCCGACGTTCGGGGCGGCGGTGATCATCTCGGGCCGTCGGGGTGCCGTGTGACCACGCGATTCCGGTCGCGCGGCTAGCCTCGGCTCGTCCGACGAGGAGGTACGAGATGGCGCTCCACGAGAACCGGGTCACGCTGATCAGGCACGGCGAGACCGAATGGAGCCTCTCCGGGCAGCACACCGGGATCACGGACATCCCCCTCACCGAGAACGGACGTGACCAGGCCCGCCGGACCGGCGAGCTGATCGCGGGCCAGTCGTTCGCGCTGGTCCTGCGCAGCCCGCTGCTCCGGGCGAGGGAGACGGCCGAGCTCGTCGGGCTCGCGGATCAGGCGACGGTGGACGACGACCTGCTCGAGTGGAACTACGGCGACTACGAGGGGATCACGACGGCCGAGATCCAGAAGACCCATCCCGGGTGGACCGTCTGGAAGGGGCCGATCCCGAACGGCGAGACCCCGGATCAGGTCGGCGATCGGGTGGACCGCGTGATCGAGCGGGCGCGTGAGGTGAACGGGCCGGTCGCCCTCGTAGGCCACGGCCACTCGCTGCGCATCCTGGCCGCGCGCTGGTGCGAGCTGCCGGCGGTCGAAGGGCGTCGCCTGCAGCTGTCGACGGCGACGCTCAGCGTCCTCGGCTGGGAGCACGACGTGCCCGGGCTCGTGGCGTGGAACGCGGCCGAGGTGCGCTCCTAGACTCGACCGCTCGGCCGCCACCGGGGTGGGGCGCCAGCCGGCGCGGAGTGGGACAATCACAAGAATGAGCGACGTCACAGAGACACCCCTGCCGGGTGTCGGTGTTCGGATGGACTTCACGACGCGCGGCAACGAGCGCATCGGGCTCATCGCACACCGAACCGGCCATCGAGACCTGCTGATCTACGACCGGGAGGACCCCGACCAGTGCGGCCGGGTGGTGCGGCTCGAGGAAGACGATGTCCGCACGCTCGCCGACCTCCTCGGCGTCTCCCATGTCGCCGAGGAGCTGACCCACCTGCAGTCCATCCAGGGACTCGCGATCGACTGGGTCCCGGTCGACGGCACGTCGGCGTGTGCCGGTCGAACGCTCCGCGACATGGGCGTCAACCGAAGCCTCGGCGCGTCGGTGGTCGCCGTGATCCGGGGCGAGGAGACCATCCAGTCGCCTCCTGAGGAGTTCGTCCTCGTCGATGGCGACACGGCCGTGGCGGTGGGCACCAACGAAGGTGTCCGAAAGCTCTTCGACCTCCTCCAAGCCCGATAGCCATCGATCCGCTGGAGCCGAGTGAGGGCGGCTTCAGGCTGACAGCGCTCGCTGACGTCGAGCCACAGATCGCCGCCGGTGCGGGGGATGTGGCCGTCGTCATCATCGTCCTCGGCATCGCCGGGCTCGTCCTGTCGGCGCTGGTCAGGATCGCTCGGCGAACCGGGATCTCGCCGATCCCGTTCTACCTCGTCGCGGGGCTCGTGGTCGGAACCATCGGCCCGTTCGAGCTCAGCGAGGGCACGATCGAACTCGGCTCGAACATCGGCGTGGTCCTGCTGCTGTTCATGCTCGGGCTCGAGTACACGAGCGACGAGTTCGGCACCGGTCTCAAACGCGGGATCCCGGCCGGCGCGATGGACCTGGTCCTGAACTTCACCCCGGGGCTGGTGATCGGGTTGCTGCTGGGGTGGGACCCGGTCGCCGCGATCCTGCTCGGGGGCATCACCTACATCTCGAGCTCGGGCATCATCGCCAAGCTGCTCGCGGACCTCGACCGGCTCGGGAACCGGGAGACGCCGACGATCCTCTCGATCCTGGTGATCGAGGACCTGGCCATGGCGGTCTATCTACCGCTGATCGCCGCCCTGCTCGTCGGGGGAACCGTGCTGTCCACGGTCGGATCGCTCGCGATCGCCGTCGGCGCGGCCGTGGCGGCGCTGGTCATCGCCCTCCGCTTCGGGGGGGCGATCAGCCGGGCGATCGACGATCGCTCGGACGAGGCGGTGCTGCTCGCGACGGGCGGCCTGATCCTCGCCGTCGCGGGGTTCGCCGAGGAGCTGGGCGTGTCCGCGGCGGTGGGCGCCTTCCTGGTCGGCGTCGCGCTCTCCGGAGAGGTCGCGGAGCGCGCGCGCATCCTGCTCAGCCCATTGCGAGACCTGTTCGCGGCCATCTTCTTCGTCTTCTTCGGGCTGGGGATCGACGTCGCGAGCCTGCCCGGCGTGCTCGCGGTCGCGATCGTGCTCGCGGTCATCACCGCGGTCACCAAGATGGCGACCGGATGGTGGGCGGCCTCGCGCGCGGGGGTTGGCCCGCAGGGTCGGGCCCGCACCGCCGCGACGCTGGTCGCCCGTGGCGAGTTCTCGATCATCATCGCCGGCATCGGCGTCGCCGCGGGCTCGGAGTCGGACCTCGGCCCCATGGCCGCCGCATACGTGCTGATCCTCGCGCTCGCCGGCCCGATCCTCGCCCGCTCGTACGGATGGATCGTCCCGATCGGGACCCGGCTGGGCGGCGTTCGGCTCACTCGCGGGCGCTCCGGCGACGAGCCGTCCGAGCCGGTGGTCTGAGCCCGCCGCGTCCGCGCGAGCTGGCCGGGAGCTCCTCGAGCGGCCGCCGCTCCGATCGAGCGCACGAGGTCCGGCTGGCGCCGAGCCGTCCGTGACGTCTCGCGCGCTCGCGATGATTGCGCCGATGCGCGGGCCGATTCCGCCGACGCTGATCGCTCTCACGTTCGCCACGGGCCTCGTCGACGCGACCGCCTTCCTCGGCCTCGGCGGAGTCTTCATCGGGAACATGACGGGCAACGTCGTGTTCTTCGGCATCGCGCTCACCGGCGCGGGGCTCGCCAAGACCGAGGCCACGGTGGTCGCGCTCGTGGCGTTCGCGGTCGGCGGCGCGCTGGCGGGGCGGCTGCGACTGCTGCAGTCCGCGAGGGCCATCCACGTGATGCGACGGATGCTCCCCGTCGAGATCGGGGTCGTCGTGCTGGCGACGATCGCCGCGTTCTCGCTGGGTGTCGACTCAGATCGGGATCGTCTGATCATCGTCGCCATCCTGGCGATCGCGATCGGGCTGCAGAACGCCACCGTCCACGCGCTGGCCATTCCCGACCTCACTACGACGGTGGTCACCCAGCAGCTCAGCGGCATCGGGTCGGACGCCCTCGACGTGGAGGACGCCCGTGCTCAGCTGGTCCGTCGCGTGATCGCGTTGGTCGCGATGCTCGCGGGAGCGGTGGTTGCCGCATTGCTGATCCGGGTATCGGTGGAGCTCGCGCTCGCCGCCGCGCTCGCGTCGCTCCTCGTCAGTGTGGCGGTGTTCCTCGTGATGAGCCGCTACACCCGCGAGCCAACCACCTCGCCCCCGGCGCCGTCGGACGGTGGCGGCTAGGCGGCCATCGGTTCCTTGGGCGGGGCATCCGCCGTGCGCCGGCCGGAGCCGAGCAGGAAGATGTCGCTCGCGACGACCTCGACCCGCTCCTGGCGCTTGCCGGCGTCGTCGTGCCACTCCCGCCAGCTGAGGCGCCCGTCGACGCCGACCCGCTCGCCCTTCTGGAGCAGGTCCGCGAGCACCGTGGCCCGTGGCCCGAAGAGGGACACGTCGAAGAAGTTGCCGCGCTCCGACCACACGCCCTCCTCCCTGCTGCGGCTGCTCACGGCGAGCCGAAGGGAGAGCACCGGATCGCCCGTGGGTCGATGTCGAAGCTCGGGCTCCCTGGTCAGGTTGCCCACCAGCGTGATGCGGTTGAGATCAGCGGACACGATCCACCTCCGGTTTCCGCGCCGCACACCGTGCGGCACGACGATCTTCGGCGGAGCGATCGCCCAGGAGTGGTGGCGGATGCGCCAGGATCGAGCCGAGATCGTCTCGACCGACCGGTCTGTGCGTCGAGAAGCGCGCCCGCCGAGCGTCGTCAGGACGAGAGCCGGACACGCGCCGCCGGGTTCCGGCGCCGACGGGAGGAATGGATGCGCTACCTGATGATGATCTACTACGACGAGAGCGAGCACCCGGCCGACGGCACGCCCGAGCAGGAGCTGCTCTGGAAGCAGTACAACGACTTCACGAAGCACGTAGTCGACAGCGGGGTGTACCGGGGAGCGGATGCGCTGCATCCGACCGGGACTGCGACGACGGTCCGGGTGCGGGGTGGTGACGCGCTTGTGACCGATGGCCCCTTCGCCGAGACGAAGGAGCAGCTCGGCGGGTTCTACGTGATCGAGTGCGACGATCTCGACGAGGCGATCCAGATCGCCGCGCGGTGCCCCGGCAGCCAGCACGGCACGGTCGAGCTGCGCCCGATCATCGAGCGGGGGGTCGCCGCCACGCAGGCCCTTCGCAACCAGCACGATGCCCCCCGTCACACCTGAGCGCGCGATCGAGGCGGTCTTCCGCCGCGAGACCGGGACGGTGATGGCCGCCCTGATCGGGGCGGTTCGCGACTTCGACCTCGCCGAGGAGGCGCTGCAGGAGGCCTTCGTCGAGGCGCTCCGAACCTGGCCCGACCGCGGCGTCCCGGACAACCCGGCCGCGTGGATCACGACCACCGCCCGGCGCAAGGCCATCGACGTGCTTCGGCGCGGCACGCGCATGCAGGCCAAGCAGCGCGAGCTCGAGGCCGAGCTGACGCGCTCGCCGACGCCCGGGGCGTACTCCGAGGGGGAGGAGGACGAGGAGATGCGGTCAGTTCCAGACGAGCGGCTCCGGCTCATCTTCACGTGCTGTCACCCGGCGCTCGCGGTCGACGCGCAGGTCGCGCTGACCCTTCGGACGCTCGGGGGGCTCAAGACCCCGGAGATCGCGCGTGCGTTCCTCGTGCCGGAGCCGACCATGGCGCAGCGGCTCGTGCGGGCCAAGCGCAAGATCCGCGACGCGGGGATCCCGTACAAGGTCCCGGACGCGCACCAGCTCCCCGAGCGGCTCGAGGCGGTTCTTGCCGCCCTCTATCTGATCTTCAACGAGGGGTACCTCGCCACGGGCGGCGACTCCCTGGTCAGGCGCGAGCTCGCCGACGAGGCAATTCGTCTGTCGGGTGTCCTCGCGGCGCTGATGCCGGACGAGCCGGAGGCGCTCGGGCTGGCCGCGCTGCTGCGTCTTCAGCACTCGCGCTGGCGCGCCCGGCAGGGTCCCGACGGCGTGGTCCTGCTCGACGACCAGGACCGCAGCCTGTGGGACCGGTCGCTCATCGAGGAGGGCCAACGTCTGCTCGAGCGGGCGCTCCGGCTCCAGCGCCCGGGCAGGTACCAGGTCCAGGCGGCGATCGCGGCGGTCCATTCCGAGGCGGAGCGCCCCGACGACACGGACTGGCGGCAGGTCGCGGGTCTCTACAACGAGCTCTACCGGCTCGACCGCTCGCCGGTGGTCGCACTGAACCGAGCGATCGCGATCGCCATGGTCGACGGCCCGAAGGTCGGCCTCGACATGCTCGAGCCGCTCGAGCCCGAGCTCGAGCGCTACGCGCCGTTCCATTCGAGCCGCGCCGCGCTCCTGGAGCGCGTGGGCGCGCACGCCGAGGCGGCGACGGCCTACGAACGAGCGGCCGAGCTCGTCGAGAACAGCGCGCAGGTCAGGTTCCTGCGCGAGCGCAGGGCGGCCGCCGAGGACGCGAGCTAGGAGCCGCGGGCCGCCGCCGTCGGGCGGCCCTCGGCGCGCCCGCCGGGCGGGGAGCTCGGCTCGGGCGCGGCGACCCGCCACACCCGTCCGTCCCCGGGCAGCCCACGGACGTTCACCGACGCGACCGCCTCCGTCGCTCCGCCGCGTGTCCATCCGACGCTGCAGAGGTCGGCGATCACCTTCGCCCGTGCCGCGTCCCACGACGTCACGACGTGCTCGACCAGTCGCCCGGCGACCTCGCGGTGCGCGGCGCCGACCACGAGGCCACCGGCGGCGGCCCAGAAGCGCACGTGGAAGCGGTCGTGATTCGGACCGAGCGCGGTGTGATCGGCCATGGGCACCCGAGCCCCGTCCACCCACGCACAGTGCGTCGCCCCGATCTCGGGTCGCCGCCAGCCCAGCGCGGCGAGCGCATCCATGAGCGCCGGGGTGTCGGTGTCGACGAAGAGGAGGTTGATCGGGTCGACCAGCAGCGCGACCCGGGTCCGCCACGGCACCCGTGTGTCCTGGGAGTAGGGCCAGACCTCGACGGTCGGCGCCTCGGGGCCCGCCGACACCCGAGCACAGGACCCGGCAACTCTTCGCACTCCGCCTCCCGAGTCGGCTCGTCGCACCGTCGCTGGCCACGCTATCCGCGGGCATGAAACGCTGGTGTGAAGCTCGCGCCCGGGCGCGTATCGAATCCGTCACGTCACCCTCAGACCCGACGGCGAGCGCGTTCTCGGCGCGCTGCGGCCGAAGATGTTGAGCGAGGGGCTCCCCCCGTGCCGATACGCTGGCGAGGCCGAGCGCGGAGCTCGACATCGGCCCGTGTGCGAACGACGGAGGATGTGAGTCGTGGCGGAACAGCAGTCGGATGCACTCGTCTTCTTTGGCGCGTCAGGAGACCTCGCCAAGAAGAAGATCTTCCCGGCCCTCTACGAGATGTCTCGCAAGGGCCTGCTCGATGTTCCCGTGGTGGGGGTCGCGCTCGACGACTGGACCGACGACCAGCTGGTCGGGCGTGCACGAGACTCGATCACCAGCCACCTCGGCGACGAGTTCGACGAGAAGGTGTTCACCGCGTTCGCCGGCCGTCTTCGGTACGTCAGCGGCGACTACCGCAAGCCCGAGACCTTCGCGTCGATCAAGAGCTGCGTCGGCGGTGCGACCCACGTCACCAGCTACCTGGCCATCCCCCCGTCGCTCTTTGGCACGGTGGCCGAGGGTCTCGCCGGCGCCGGGCTGGCCGAGGGCTGTCGCATCGTGGTCGAGAAGCCGTTCGGCCGAGACGCGGCATCGGCCCAGCAGCTGAACGACGTGCTGCACCGGTTCTTCTCGGAGGACGTGATCTACCGGATCGACCACTACCTCGGGAAGGAGTCGGTCCAGAACCTGATGTTCTTCCGCTTCGCCAACGCGTTCCTGGAGCCGATCTGGAACCGCAACTTCGTGGAGAGCGTCCAGATCACGATGGCCGAGTCGTTCGGCGTCGAGGACCGCGGCAAGTTCTACGACGAGGCGGGGACGATTCGCGACGTCGTCCAGAACCACCTGCTCCAGGTGGTCGCGATGCTCGGCATGGAGCCGCCCGCGGACCCGTCCGCAAAGGCGCTGCGCGACCAGAAGGTGGCGCTGTTCTCCTCGATCCGGACGATCGCTCCCGAGGACATGATCCGCGGTCAGTACGACGGCTACCGGAGCATCGACGGCGTCGCTCCCGACTCGAACGTCGAGACGTTCGTCGCGCTGCGCGTGATGATCGACTCCTGGCGCTGGTCCGGAGTCCCCTTCCTCATCCGTGCCGGAAAGCGCATGCCGGTGACCGCGACCGAGGTCGTCGCGGTGCTGCGCCGACCGCCGGCGGATGTCTTCGGCACCGGGGTGGCCCAAGGCCCCGCCAACTACGTGCGGTTCCGGCTCGGTCCCGACGAGATCGCCATCGCCCTCGGCACCCAGGCGAAGCATCCGGGTGAGGCGATGACCGGCGACATGGTCGAGCTCGAGGCCGTCCGGTGCAAGCACGACGGAGAGGAGGCCGACGCCTACGAGCGCCTCCTCACCGACGCCATGCTCGGAGACGCAACGCTGTTCGGGCGAGAGGACGGAATCGCTGAGCAGTGGCGGATCGTCAGCCGGATCCTCGACGACACGCGGCCGGTGCTGCCCTACACCCCCGGCGGGTGGGGGGCGCCGCAGGCCACGAGCCTGCTGCCGGCCGGGGACAGGTGGATGAACCCGTCCGAGAAGTCCGGGGACCCACCCACCATGGACGCGCCCTCGAGCTAGCCCCGTGCGCCGTTGGCGCGCGCGGCCGCTCTGGAGGCGCAGACCGCGATCAGCCGCTCGACGCTCGCGCGCGCCTGCCGGCGCATGAGCGGCGCGATCACGCGTGCGAGGGGCGCCACGCGCTCGTGGACCTGCATCCTGGTCCGCGCGTCGAGGAGCGTCCCCTCGTCCGAGCGCTCGAGCTCGATCGTGTCGTGCGCGGTGAGCCACGCCGCTCGCGCCTCGTACACCACCCGCCGGTGCGGATCGGCCTCGAGCAGCTCGTAGTCGACAACCGGGGTGCGGCCGAGGAACCTGACCTGGACGGCGTAGCGAGAGCCGGGCTCCAGGCGGTGCCCCGCGACGCGCCGCGCGGCGACGACCGCCGGGTCCCACTCGACCAGCCGACCGAAGTCGCAGACGAGGTCGTAGGTCTCCTCGGGCGGCGTGGCGAGGAGCGCTCGCTCACTGATCTCGATCATGTCCATCGCTGCGCGGCTCCGTATCCGTGAACCCGCCATGCGCAGCAATAACATGGCGGCATGACGGGCGCCCCCGGCGACGACATCCAGGCGATCGGCGTGGACTGGTCCGGGGCCCATTCCACGACGACCCAGCGGCGCGCGATCTGGGTGGCGGTCGTTCGCGAGGGTGAGCTCGTCGAGCTGAGCTCCGGCCGCGACCGCGATGAGACCATCGCGTACGTCCTCGAGCTCGCCGCCGAGCATCCCCGGACCGCCATCGGCCTCGACTTCGCCTTCTCGCTCCCGCGGTGGTATCTCGACGAGCGGGAGATCCCGGATGTCAGGCAGCTGTGGGCCTGGGCGCGCGAGCGGGAGGATGGCTCGGGAGCGTCCGAGGAGGGTTGGGGATGGCCGGCGGAGCTCCCCGAGCCGTTCTGGGGTCCGCACGTGCGTCCGCTGCCGGCCGTCCTTCGCGAGCGGGACCGCTTCCGGCGGACCGAGATGGCGTCCAAGCGCCCCGGCGCCTCACCGCAGTCGCCTTTCCAGCTCACCGGAGCGGGGTCAGTCGGCGCTCAGTCGCTTCGCGGCATGGTGCAGCTCGCTGGCCTGCAGGGGGTGAGCGTGTGGCCGTTCGACCCTCCGGGGTGGCCGCTGGTCGTCGAGGTGTTCCCGCGGCTGTTCGTGCGCGAGCTGCGACCGGACCTGATCGCGCTGTCGGGGGGCGAGCTCGTCGAGGAGCTGGTCGAGACCTCGCCGGAGGCGACCTGGGGCGGGCGGGACGACTGGAGGGACACGCTGCTCGAGAGCCAGGACGCCGTCGACGCCCTGGCGGCGGCGTGGGGGCTGTGGGCGTGCCGGTCGGCGCTCGTCGCGCTCCCCGAGGAGCGCGAGCACACCTACCAGCTCGAGGGGCGGATCCTGTCGCTCGAGCTCGCCCGCCACTATCTCGGCGGGGAGCCGCTCCGCAGCCCGCTGCAGATCCAGGAGCTCGACGCCGAGAGTGGGATCGGAGCGCTCGACGGGCTCGCGCGCACCCTCGAGGACGACGCGGACCTCAGCCCGAGCGATCGCGACGTGCTGCTCGGCGTCTATCGGCTGCTGCGCGAGAGCGGGAGCGCACACGGGGTCGACGCCCCGAGCCACCCGGCTCAAGCGCCCGGGAGCCCGCCGGCGATCCGGATCGAGGGCGAGAAGCGCCGCTTTCGCGGTCACTGGGTCGCCGACGACCTCTTCCTCAGCAACCTGCCGTTCACCGCCGAGCACGTCGAGGCGATGGCGGCGGCGGGTGTCAGGACGGTGCTGAACATGGTGGAGGACAGCGAATACCGCGGTGACCAGCGGGCGATACTGGATGCCGCCTACGCCGCGGCGGGCATCGTCGAGCACCGGCTGCGTCAGCCCGACGGGGAGGCCCTCAGCACCGAGGTCATCCAGTTGGGGGCCGACCTGTTCGCGGGAGCGCGCCGGCGCGGTCCGGTCGCCGTGCACTGCCTGGGCGGCAAGGAGCGCTCGGCCACCGTCGCCGCCGCCGCGCGGACCGTCATGACCGGCGAGACCCCGCTCGAGGCCGTCGACGCGATCGAGCGGATCACCACGACGGCGACGCCGCTGCCGCACCAGATGCGCGCGCTCGAGGCCTGGTTCTCGCTTCAGGGGTGAGGAGCCTCGCGCTCGATCGCGAGCGCGAGGACCGTTCGAGGCTCAGGGCCTACGTCGCGTCGTGGCGCTCCTCGTGCCCGCCGAAGCCGAGCCGCATCGCCGACATCAGCTTGTCGGCGTAGTCGGCGTCTCCGCGCGACTCGAACCGCTCGAAGAGCGCGGCCGAGAGCACGTGGGTCGGCGCGCCGACATCGACCGCCGCCAGGACGGTCCAGCGACCCTCTCCCGAATCCGAGACGCGACCCTCGAAGTTCGACAGGTCGGGCCAGCGGGCCAGGGAGTCGGCCGTGAGGTCCAGCAGCCACGACGAGATCACGCTGCCGCGCCGCCAGACCTCGGCGATCGCGCCCATGTCCAGCTCGTACTGGTAGTGCTCGGGGTTGCGCAGCGGCGCCGTCTCGGCGTCGATCTCGCGCTGGTGCATGCCCGCGTCGGCGCGCTCCAGCACGTTCAGGCCCTCGGCGTAGGCGGCCATGATCCCGTACTCGATCCCGTTGTGGACCATCTTCACGAAGTGGCCGGCGCCGTTCGGGCCGCAGTGGAGGTAGCCGTACTCCGGCTGGGACGGCTCGCCGGTCCGGTGCGGCGTTCGCTCGGCGGCCTCGACCCCGGGGGCGATGCTCCGGAAGATCGGGTCCAGGCGCTCCACCGGCTCCTTCTCGCCGCCGATCATGAGGCAGTACCCGCGCTCGAGGCCCCAGACGCCACCGCTGGTGCCGGCATCGACGTAGTGGATCCCCTTGGGCTTGAGCTCCTGCGCTCGGGCAATGTCGTCGATGTAGTAGCTGTTGCCGCCGTCGATGATCGTGTCACCCTCGTCCAGGGCGTCGGCGATCTCCTCCATCACCTTCCCGGTGATGGCGGCCGGGACCATCATCCAGACGGCTCGCGGCGCGTCGAGCTTCGAGGCGAGGTCCTCGATGGACGTCGCGCCCGTCGCTCCCTCACCCTCGAGCTCCTTCACCACGTCGGGGTTCGTGTCGAAGACCACGCAGTCGTGGCCGTCCTTCATGAGTCGCCGAACCATGTTCGCGCCCATTCGGCCGAGGCCAACCATCGCGAGCTGCATCTCGCCTCCTATTCGGTCGTGCCGGTCTCGGGTGTGCCTTCGGCCAACCGCCAGGGGTGCCCAAGACATCCGGACCGTATCGCGGTGGTGCTCCGCCGACTACGCACTGATCGATACGCCCGCGCCGACGCGAGGCGGCGGGGTCGGTTCAGGCGCTGGTCTGGTCCTTCGCCGGCGGCGAGTTGCCGAGATCGCTGGCGAGCGGCGCCTCGCCGGGTGGCGAGATCCGGTCCTCGTCCGGATCGTGCGCGACGCCGAGCCAGCGTCGACGGCGTGAGAGCGGGACGCCCTCCTCGATCTCGAGCGCTTCGTAGGCGGCGAGGATCGGCGCGGCCAGCTCGGACTGGCCGTTCATCCGCTCGAGCTCGCCGGACTCGGCCAAGAGCAGCGCCAGATCGGCGAGCGGCCATTCCGGCGTGTCGTCGTTGACCGTCAGCCAGGGAGGTGGCGGGCCGTCCGCGAGCTGGCGGATCTCCGAGCGCAGTCCCCCCGGCTCCTCCAGCGTGGCGAGGATCTGGCGTCGCGCTCCTCCCAGGAGCCGTGCGGGCGCCTTGTAGAGCGGCCGCTGTCCCTGCGCGAGCGGCGAGAACCCGAAGGTCCGGCCGTAGAACTTGCTGGCCGACGCGTCGAGCGACGCGATGACATAGAGCGAGTCCGGACGACGCCAGAGGACCCTGATCAGGCTCGCGAACAGATGCGCCAGCAGCGGCATGGACGCGCCCCGCGCCCACTCGCTGACGCCGAACGACCCGAGCTCGACGATCGAGTGCTGGGTGCGGAGCTCGTCGATCTCCTCGACGAAGGAGCGATCCGAGGGCAGCCCGAACGGTCCGTCCGCGGTGACGACGATCGTCGCGGCCGGCCGTCCGTCCAGCATGCCGAGCGCCACGAACGTCCCTGGGTTGAGATGCGGCGGAAGCAGCCGCACGCCCGAGGGGAGTGGACTCTGGAAGCCCGAGTCGACGAACGCCTCGTGCGCGATCGAGAGGCTCGCACGGACGTCGGCCCAGTTTCGGGACACGGTGATGCTGACGGGCAGAGACACGCAGAGGGTTGGTTCGCCATGGTCGGGAAACCCCCTGCCAGATCCTGCGTCGGAGTTTTTTCGAACCCCCGGACGAAGGAAAGCCGGAATCGCGGACCAACTTATTACAGTTCCCTATGCCAATCGGCCGACACAGTAGGCGAGGGGGCGTGGTATCCCGACGCCCGAACTCGCGTAGCGCCGAACCCGCGGCGCGACGGTCAGCACTCACGAGGTCGAGCAGGTGTCGACGGAGCTGAGCGAGACCACAGGAAGAATCGTCGCCGGCCATGCCAGGTCCCGCTGGGCGGGGATGGTGCGACCGCCGAACCGCGCGCGAACGCTGCAATGGGGACCGCTCGTCCTGCTCGGGTTCATCCTGCTCCAGGTGGCGCTGCTCGCCGGTGGCGCGACCGAGGGCCTGGCTCGCGGGCTCGCCCAGGTGCTGTTCGTCGGGACGATCGCCGGCGCGGCAGTCATCAGCGGAATCGCCGCGACCGGACCGCAGGCGCGCGGTGTCCGGCTGGGCCGGATCTTCATCACCGCCGGGCTCTCGCTGTGGACCCTCGCCGAGATCGGCGGCGTGTTCGTGTCGCCCGTTCCCGCGGGCGAGCTGGGCTCGCCGGCGCTCGAGGCGATCTGGTTCGCGACGTTCCTCGTGCTCACCGCCGCGCTCGCGGTCTTCGCCTGGGCGACCGTCGGCGGCCCGCGCTCGACGGTGTGGCTGGACGTCGCGTCTGTCGCCCTCGCCGCCGCCGCCGCCGCGGGCGTCGCCCTGCAGATGCTGACGGGCGGCGTCGACTCCGGATCCGCGGTGCTGACCGGGAACGCCATGGGCCAGGTGGGGGTCCTCGGCCTGACCGTGGGCCTCATCGCGCTCGGTGGTCTGCAGGGGCAGGTGCGCTGGGCCATCGTCGGCGCCGCCGTCGCCGCGATCGCCACGGCCAATGCGATCGAGCTCGACCGCGTCGGCCAGAGCCACGCCGATCCGACGCTCGCGCACACCCTGTGGGCCCTGGCGGCGCTCGGCATCGCGCTCGCCGCGGTGCTGCCCGCCGGCCGGCGCGCGGAGGACCTGCCGGCGGGGGCGATGCTCGCGCCGGCCGGCGCAGGGCTCGTCTCGATCGCGCTCCTGATCTTCGGCTACCTCGAGGAGATCGACTTCTCGGTCGTCGTGCTCGCAGCGCTCGCGCTGGGCGCCGTGGTCCTGCGCATGACCATCACGTTCACCAGCAACCGCCGGCTGGTGTCCGCGCTCAGTCGGCGAGAGTCCGAGCAGGCCGTGCTTCGCCGGGTTGCGACGGCGGTCGCCGCCGACGCCGAGCCGCGCGAGGTGTTCTCGCTCGTGGCGAGCGAGGTCGCCGGTCTCCTCGACTGCGAGGTCGGTCTGGTCTGTCGCTTCGACGCTGGCGAGGCATCGATCGTCGGCTCGTCGGGCCTGGGCACGAACGGGGGCGGCGCCGGGCGGCCGCTGCGCCGCGACGGTGCGCTGGCACGGGTGGTGCAGAGCGGGGAGACCGCGCGGATCGACGACTTCGCGACGATGGAAGGCGACGAGCGCGACGACGGCGAGCCCCTCACCTCGGGGCTGCGCCGAGCCATCGCGGCGCCGGTCAACGTCCGCGGCAACGTCTGGGGCGCGGTCGTGGCCGCTCGCCGGCGCGACCTCGTGCTCCCGGCGGACGCCGAGTCCAGGCTGCGGAACCTCGCGCAGCTGGTCGGGATGGCGATCGACAACGCCGAGGCGCGTGCTCGCCTCGTCGAGCGGGCCGACACCGACTCCCTCACCGGGCTCGCGAACCACCGTGCGTTCCAGGAGGGCCTGCACCGCGAGTTCGATCTGGCGACTTCCGAGGGCCGCCAGCTGTCCCTCGTGCTGTTCGACCTCGACCACTTCAAGCGGATCAACGACGCCAACGGGCACCAGGTCGGCGACCAGGTGCTGATCGAGGTGGCCAACTGCCTCCGTCGCTCGGCGCGGATGGCCGACATCGCCGCGCGGATCGGGGGCGAGGAGTTCGCATGGATTCTCACCGACACCGATGGGGACACCGCCGTCGAGGCCGCAGAGCGCGTTCGGCGCGAGGTGGCCGCGCTGCCGGTGGACCTGCCGACCGGGATCCAGCTGACGATCTCGGCCGGAGCGTGTGACCTCGAGAGCGCCTCGAGCGCCGAGGAGCTCGTCGAGCTCGCCGACGGCGCGCTGTATTGGGCCAAGGCACAGGGCCGGGATGCGAGCTATCTCTACTCGCCCGCCGTCGTGACCGAGCTCTCCGCCCAGGAGCGAGCGGCCAGGCTCGAGCGCCAGCAGGCGCTGGCCGGGCTGCGCGCCCTGGCCCGCGCGGTGGACGCCAAGGACCACTCGACGCAGGAGCACTCGCTGCGTGTCGCGGACATCGCGGTCCAGATCGCCGGCGAGCTCGGCTGGTCCGATCGCGAGCAGGCGATGCTGCACGAGGCCGGCCTCCTCCACGACGTCGGCAAGATCGGCGTGCCGGATGCGGTCCTCTTCAAGGAGGGCGCGCTGACAGAAGAGGAGTTCGAGCTGATCAAGCAGCACTCGGCGCTGGGGGCGGAGATCGCCGACGAGGTGCTCGGGGCCGATCAGGTCGCCTGGATCAGAGGCCACCACGAGCGCTGGGACGGCGGCGGCTATCCGGACGGGCTGGCCGGCAACGGGATCGCGCAAGGCGCCCGCATCCTCGCGCTCGCCGACGCCTGGGACGTGATGCTGACCGTCAGGACGTACAAGCATGCGTTGCCGGAGGAGGAGGCGGTCGCCGAGGTCGAGCGCGTCACCGGGACTCAGTTCTCCCCCGAGGTGTCCGCGGCGTTCATGCGCCTGTGGGTCGCCGGCCGCGTGCCGTCGCGAGCCCCGGCGGCGACCCTGGGGGCCCCCTCGATTCCTCGCGCCACCGACGGCGCGGACACGGCCGGGGGCTAGGGAGCCGTGGCGCTCAACGAGTCGTTTCGGGGCGGTGGCGATTCCGGCGACGCGGCCCGGGCCGCCGAGTACCTGGACCGGGTCTCGAGTCACCCCGCCGTCCGTGCCTACAAGGGAGTCACGTTCGACCTGGCCCTGGCGGACGCACCGGGCTCGGTCCTCGACGTCGGGTGCGGACTCGGCGACGACGTGCGGGCTCTCGCCGAGCGCGCCGGGGACGGGGTCCGCGTGGTCGGGGTCGACGTCAACCCGGACTTCCTCGCCGAGGCCCGCCGCCGGCCGGGCCCGCCGAGCGGGCGGGTCGAGTTCGTGGAGGGCGCTGTGGACGGGCCGCTTCCGTTCCCCGACGGCGCGTTCGCCGCGGTGCGCTCGGATCGGGTCCTGCAGCACCTCGACGAGCCCGGCGCGCTCATCGACGAGATGTGCCGCGTGACCTCGCCCGGAGGCCGGTTGGTGATGAGCGAGCCGGACTGGGGAGCGCTGTCGGTCGCGGGCCTCGACTCGGCCCAGCAGATGGCCGTCACGGCGCTCGCGACCTCATCCTTCGCGAGCCCGACGGTCGCCCGCGACCTCGAGGCGGAGCTTCGGTCGCGGGGCGTCGTCGACGTCGAGGCGCGCCGAGACAGCTTCGTCATCACGAGCCTCGCCGAGGCGCAGGCGCTGCTCTCGATCGACGAGCTGCTGCAGTCGCCGACCGGAGCTGCGGCGGGAGCCAGCGTGCTCGACGGTCTGGGTCAGCTCGAGCGGGCCGGCAGCCTCGCGATCGAGATGGTCGGCTACATCGTCGCCGGGCGCCGGGCCTAGCGGCGCATCGGCGCGCCGGGGGCCTCAGCAGCAGCCCGGATCGCCCAGGCCGCTGATCGCCTCCGCCAGGCCATCGAGCTTGTCGCCGGCGAGGCAGTAGCACGGTCGTCCGTCGAGCGTTCCGCCGGTGACGACACCCGCCTCGCGCAGGATGCGCAGGTGCTCCGAGATCGTCGACTGGGCGAGGGGGAGCTCACCGGTGAGCTCCCCGACGTAGCAGGCGTCGCGCGCGGCGAGCAGGCGCACGATCTGCACCCGCACCGGATGGCCGATCGCCTTCGCCAACTCGGCGAGCTCGGTGTCGGTCGGCGCCACCGTCTGGCGATCGCTCACGGTGCTTCCCCGATCATCGATCGCCGACCGGGGCGCGCGCCCGGACGATGGCCGAGGCGGCCTGCTCGTGAACCCGGTGGGTCTCGACGATCTCGACGTCCGTGAACCCGACCGACTCGAGCGTCTCGCGGAACTCGTCCTCCGTGAGGGCTCCGGCGATGCAGCCCGTCCAGCCCGCGATGTCGGCGCGGGTCGCCTCGTCCATCTCCGGGTCGGCGATCACGTCGGACACCGCGAACCTCCCGCCGGGCCGAAGCACCCGCGCCGCCTCGGCGAGCACCTGCCGCTTGTCCGCCGAGAGGTTGATCACGCAGTTCGAGATGACCACGTCGACCGAGTCGTCCGGGAGCGGGACGGACTCGATCTGGCCCTTGACGAAGTCGACGTTGGCGACTCCGGCGGCCTCCGCGTTGCGCCGCGCGAGGTCCAGCATCTCGTCGGTCATGTCGAGCCCGATGGCACGGCCGCTCGGCGCGACCCGGCGGGCGCTGATCAGCACGTCGGCGCCTCCACCCGATCCGAGGTCGAGCACCGTCTCGCCCTCCGAGAGGTCGGCGATCGCCGTCGGGACTCCGCATCCGAGCGATGCCTCGATGGCGCCCTCCGCACCGTTGGCCTCCTCGCCGTAGAGCGCGCGCCCGAAGGCCTCCGCGTCGAGTACCAGGTCGCTCGGGCCGCAGCAGCTCGAGCCACAACAGCTCGAGTCCGCGCTCGTCGCCGCCTTTGCGTACTGCGTCCGGACCGCCTCCCGGATCTCTTCCTGAGATGTCGTTCGCGGGTCGAGCATGAGCGGGCTCCTTGTGATCGTCGATCGACGATGAACGATAGAGGATCGGTCGTCGTGGGTCCATGGGACGGGTGCGGCGGGGGAAATGTGCTTCCGGGTAACACCCGCGAAGGGGCCCCAACGGGGTTCACGAAAGGGGAATAGCATCGAACGCCGAGGCGTCCCGGAGGCCCCACATGCGCGTCGCAGTCGTCACCGACATCCATGGCAACCTGCCCGCTCTCGAGACGTCACTCGACGCGATCGACGCGATCGGGACGGACCAGATCTACTGCGGTGGCGACCTCGTGGGATACGGACCGTCGCCCAACGAGGTCTGCGCCCTGCTCGCCGAGCGCGACATCCCGACGATCTACGGCAACTACGACTACGCGATCGCGCGAGACCTGGACGACTGCGGCTGTGCCTATCGCGACGAGCACGACCGGGCCCTGGGTGAGCAGTCGATCGCGTGGACGCTCGCCAACACCGAGCGCGAGGCGAAGGAGTACATGCGGGGACTGCCCTTCGACCTGCGCTTCCAGGTCGGCACACGGCGCGTGCTGCTCGTGCACGGCTCACCGAGAAAGGTGAACCAGTACCTGTTCGAGGACACGCCCGACTCGGTGTTCGAGCGGCTGGCGCGCGACTCCGACGCTGACGTCCTCGTCTTCGGGCACACGCACAAGCCGTGGATCCGCGAGATCGCGGGGGTACTCTTCGTCAACTGTGGATCGGTCGGAAAGCCCAAGGACGGCGACCCGCGCTCGAGCTTTGCCGTGCTCGAGCTCGAGGAAGACCGCGTCGTCGCGTCGATCGAGCGCGTCCCGTATGACAACGAGCGGGTCGCTCGGGACGTCGCGGCGGCGGGGCTCCCCGCCGAGTACGGCGACAAGCTCCTCACCGCGACCTGAGCATCCAGCGGCCTGACCTCTGGCGGCGCTGCGGCGCCGAGCTCGTCGGGACGTTCGCCCTGGTGGCGTTCGGCACCGGTGCCGTCGCCGTCGCGTTCGATCACCCCGGCACCGTCGGTCCGGCGGGAGTGGCCGTCGCGTTCGGCCTCGTCGTCGCGGCCGTCATCTTCGCGATCGGCCATCTGTCGGGCGCGCACATCAACCCGGCGGTGACGCTGGCGTTCGCCCTCGGGCGCCACTTCCCGTGGCGCGAGGTCCCGCACTACGTCGTCGCTCAGCTCGCCGGTGCGCTCGCGGGGAGCGCGGCGATCCTCTGGATCTTCGGCAGCGGCTCCGGGCTCGGCGTGACCGCCCCGAACGGGGTCACCGCCTGGGGCGCGGTGGGGATCGAGGTCGGGCTGACCGCGTTCCTCGTCGTGGTCGTGCTCGCGGTCGCGACGGACACGCGCGCGGCCGGTGCGCTCGCGGCGATCGCCGTCGGGGCGACGGTGGCGCTCGAGGCGCTCGTGTTCGGGCAAGTCACGGGGGCCTCGATGAACCCGGCTCGCTCGCTTGGTCCGGCCGTCGTCGCGACGGACCTCGGCGACCTCTGGATCTACATCCTCGGACCGCTGGTGGGGTCGGCGGTCGGAGTGGGGATCTACGAACTCATCCGGGGCGGCCGACCGCGTCCGGACGAGGAGGTCGTTCCGGACGTCGAGGAGTTCACCTCGAGGCCCTGACCGGCTAGGTCGTGAGGCGCCGGTAGAGCTGCGGCAGCCGCTGCGGAAGCGTGCGGATGTCGTCGATGATCACGTAGTTGGCGTCCGAGTACATGTGCGGTAGGTAGTCGCCGCCCTCTCGGTCGACCGTGACGCAGAAGAGGTGGATCTTCTCGCGACGCGCCTCGCGGAGCGCGATCTTCGTGTCCTCTTGGGCGTACTGGTTGTCCTGGTACGTGTCCGAGTCGTAGGGCTTGCCGTCGGTGAGGAGGATCATCAGCTTCACCGCCGAGTCCGCCTGGACGAGCCGGCGGGTGGCGTGGCGGATCGCCGGACCCATTCGCGTCTTCTGCCGAGCGTAGATGCCGCCGATCCGGGCCTTGATCCGGTCGTCGTAGCGCTCGCCGATCTCCTTCACGACGTAGAACTCGCACTCCTCGCGACCCGAGCCCGAGAAGCCGTAGATCGCGTACTCGTCCCGGATCGCCTCGAGGGCCTCGCTCATCAGCAGCAGGCCCTCCTTCTCGATGTCGATGATCCGCTTGCGACCGTCGATCTTGCGGTCGGTCGAGCTCGACATGTCGACGAGGAAGGCCGTCGTGACGTCCCGCTCGGTCTTGTCCCGCTTGATGTAGACCCGGCCGGTCGGGGCGACGCGGGCGCGACGGTCGACGACGTACTCCACGAGCCCATCCGTGTCGAGGTCGTCGCCCTCCACCTGGTAGCGCATCTTGCGTAGACGCTCCGGGCGCATCAGCTGGAAGTTGCGCCGGATCTGGCTCACGATGCCGCCGTACTCGTGGAACGTCGCCGCGACGAAACCCTCCTGGGTGCGGAGCAGCCGCTGCTCGCGCAGGGTGCACCAGCTCGGCCGGTAGTCGTCGATCTTGAAGTCCCACTCGTCGTAGGCGAACGTCTTCTCGCCGAGCTCCTCGTCGGACTCCTGCTCGACCTGCGGGACGTCCGCTCCGGTCGTCGCGAGCGGTGAGTCGGAGCCGCCCTCCTTGTCGTCGGCCCGGGCGTCGGCGGCGACTCCCGGCGGGGCCTCCTCCTGGCTGTCGCCCGACTGTGCCGCGACGTCGTCCTCGGACCGGTCGCCGCCACGCTCCATGTCGCTCGTCGACATGGCGTCGTCGCCCTCGCCCTCCATCGCCTCCTCGCCGGACTCACCGGGCTTGTCCGGCTGACCCTCGGCTTCGGGGGCCTCGCGCTCGTTGCCGGTCTCCTGCTGCTGCTTCATCAGCTCCTCCATGACCGGCGTCATGAAGGGCGGCAGCTCCAGCGACTCGTACTCGTTGACGTCGACCCCACCCTCGAGCTCCTGGTCGAGGGCGTCCGGCGGGCTCATGTCGGGCCGCTCCGGGTCGGCCTCGGTCTGGGTGTCGTCGAACATCCAGTCCGTGTCGAGCACGCCGTCGTCGATCAGCCGGTAGATGCTCGCCGTGAGGCGGGCCGAGTCCTCGACCGTCGACTCCGCGGTGATGGCGCTCGCGAGGCTGGCGACGGCCTTCTGCGCGAGCGCGCGGACGCCGGAGGGCAGGTCCGTCATGTCGGTGTCGATGCCGAGCGAGGACTGGAGCAGGCACTCGACGACGGCCTGGGCGTCGCCGAGGGTCGCGAGCGACGGGCGCCGCTCGGCGCTGTCGTCGCGGATGGCGTCCATGTCGCGGCGGATGCCCGGGTAGTTGGTCCGGATCCGCAGGTCGACCCGGTGCCCCTCGATCACGTTGAAGAGGTCGCGGGCGAGCCCGGGCTCGGGAAAGAGCATGTAGAAGCGGGTGAGCTCCGAGTCCTCGAGCCGTGGTCGCGTGGTGGTCATGCCGCCTGCCCGTACTGGCTCTGCAGCTCGCTGACGGTGTCGGAGATCCGGTCCAGCGAGAGCGAGTAGGTCCCGAACTCGATCCGTCCCGCCCCCTGCGCCGCGGCGACCTTGTAGGCGAGGAAGTTCTTCTCGTCCTCGTCGAAGTACCGCATCTCGGCGGGCAGCACGATGTTGTCCAGGTTCTGCGCCTCGGCCATGTCGACGTCGGCGGCGCTGCGGATGACGACCTCGCGACCGGCGAGCGCGGTCGCGTAGAGCTTCAGCACCCGGGCCACCGACTTCAGGGCGAGGCCCTCCTTCAGCTCGTCGAGTACCTCGAGGGCGTACTTGGAGCCGAGGCGGAAGTAGCCGCGCCCCACCTCCTTGTTGCGGTCGAGCACGTCGAGGCCGCGGTTGACCCACTCGGCGGCGCCCTCGGGCGAGACCCGGTCGCCGTTCAGGAGGTCGAGCAGCGTGTCGGCTGCCTCGAGCGAGGCCTCGGGGTCGGCGCTTGCGATCTGGCGGACCTGGGTCAGGTACGGCGGCCGGTAGCGCGGCCGCAGCCGGGCGAGGATGGGGGGCAGGGCCGACGCGAGCTCGACCGCGTGCTTGCGGCGCTTCTCGTCGCGCCGATCCCGTGCGGCCAGCTGAGTGCGCAGCTCCTGCGCGCGCTTGACCTTCGGCTCCATCTCGCGCAGCTCACGCTCGAGCGTCTCGAGCTCGCCGGCGAGCTCGTCCGTCTCGGTGTCCTCGCTCGGCCCGTGCGTGGCGTCGGCGACGATCTGGACGTACGCGTCGGCCAGCGACTCGTCGGGCGCGCCGTAGAGGTCCGGCAGCTGCTTGGCCACCTCGACGCCGCTCTTCCAGCCGACATCGGCGACGTCGCGCACCTGCTCCAGGTAGCGCGCGACCAGCTCCGGGTCGTGCTCGGCCAGCAGCCTCGGCAGCTGGCGCGCGACCTCCACGCCGAGCTGATACTTCAGCTCGGACACCTCCTCGACCATGCGCAGGTACGACTGGCGCTGGTCCTCGGGCACCGCTTGGAGCATCTCGCGGGCCACGTACATGCCGACGTTGCCGACTGCGGGTCCGAAGGTCATCTGCTGGCGTCTCTGCTCGGGGGCGTGAGGTCCGCGCGACTCAGAACTGCGTGGCGATGATCTCGATGATCGACCGCTGCATTTCGACGTCGTCGGTGATCGGCTTGCAGATCGTGGCCTCGCAGGCCGGGATCGGCTCGACCCCGTCGGTGATCAGCTGGCCGGCGTAGACCAGCAGCCGCGTCGAGACACCCTCCTCGAGGCCGTGCGTGCGCAGGTTGCGCACCTTCTCGGCGATCTTGACCAGCTTGGCCGCCGTGTCCTCGTCGATACCGGACTCCGAGCGGAGGATCGTCTCCTCGATCTCCGGGGTCGGGTAGTCGAACTCGATGGCGACGAACCGCTGCTTGGTCGAGTGCTTCAGGTCCTTCAGCACCGACTGGTAGCCGGGGTTGTACGAGATCACGAGCTGGAACTCGTCGGGGGCCTGCACGATCTCGCCCTTCTTCTCGAGCGGCAGCACGCGCCGGTCGTCGGTGAGGGGGTGGATCACGACCGTCGTGTCCTTGCGGGCCTCGACGACCTCGTCCAGGTAGGCGATGCCGGCGGCCTTGACCGCGGTCGTCAGCGGGCCGTCCTGCCACACCGTCTCGTCACCGCGGAGCGTGTACTTGCCGACCAGGTCGGACGCCGTCAGATCCTCGTGGCAGGCCACGGTCACGAGGGTGCGCTCGAGGCGCCAGCTCATGTGCTCGACGAAGCGGGTCTTCCCGCATCCGGTCGGGCCCTTGAGCATCACCGGGAGCTTGGATTCGTACGCCGCCTCGAAGAGCTCGATCTCGTTGTGGAGCGGTACGTAGTACGGCTCCTTCGCGAGCTTGTAGTCCTCGACGCGCTGGCTCTCGACGCCCATCAGGCGGCTCCTCGTTCGGTGCGAAGCGTGACGGAGAAGTGTAGCGAACCGGGACCTTCGGACCGGCGCCTAGTCGGCGCCCTGGGAGCCCTCCTCGGCGCCCTCCTCACGGCCCGGAATCGGCCATATGGAGGGAAGGTCGATCTCGAACCCGCCGTCCTCGTCGGCGTTGGCGGCGTGCCACTCCTTGAAGTTCGGGATCGAGAAGCCGACGACCTGTCCCGTCGCGGGGTCGACCCTGACCAGCAGCTCCCGCTCCTCGTCGGGAACGCTCACCGCCGGGATCGGTGGTCCGTACGAGGCGTGGTAGACGTCGGCCTCGGCGTCGTAGTGGCTGATCGACTCGGAGGCGATCTTCATCGCGTTCTCCTCGGCGAACGAAGGTCGGTTCCCGGGAGGTTCGGATGTACTCACTGCATCTCCTTGATCACAGCTGCAACGGTCGGCTGGGTCTCACGCAGTAGACTCGACGGTCTGGCCCGGTGACCAGCGACTGAGCGAAGGGACGAATGCGAGCGGTTGACGCAACCCTCGAGAGCTTGAAGCAGGCGGGAGTCGATTCGATCTTCGGCATTCCCGGCGGTCCGGTGATTCCGCTCTTCGACGCGCTGATGGACGACCCCGACATCCGTCTGTACCTGACGCGGCACGAGCAAGGCGCCGGTCACATGGCCGAAGGGTACGCCAAAGTCACGGGGCGGGTGGGCGTGTGCACCGCCACGTCCGGGCCCGGCGCGACCAACCTGGTCACGCCGATCACGGACGCGTACATGGACTCGGTTCCGCTGCTCGCCCTGACCGGTCAGGTCGGGTCGACGCGCGTCGGGACCGACGCGTTCCAGGAAGCCGACATCGTCGGCATCACGCTGCCGGTCGTGAAGCACTCCTACCTCATCAAGGAGGCGTCGGAGCTTCCCGACGCGATGCGGGAGGCGCTCTACATCGCCCAGTCGGGGCGACCCGGCCCGGTCCTCGTGGACGTCTGCGTCGACCAGTGGGCGAAGGAGGTCGACCCGCCGTCTCCCGAGGGCCCCGACATGCCGGGGTATCGGCCTCCGGACGGCGCCGGCCACCCGCGCGTGCTCGCGGCGGCGGCCAAGACGCTGGCCAACGCCGAGCGGCCGATGATCTACGCCGGGGGCGGGATCATCCACAGCGAGGCCGCCGACGAGCTCAAGCGCATCGCCGAGGTCACCGGCATCCCCGTCGTGACCACGCTGATGGGCCTGGGTGGCTTTCCGGCGTCGCACCCCCTCTTCATCGGGATGCCCGGGATGCACGGCATCGCCGCGGCGACGTGGGCCTTCCAGGAGTCGGACGCGATCCTCGCGGTCGGCGTGCGGTTCGACGAGCGGGTGCTCTCGACCGTGATGAGCGAGTGGGCGCCCCACGCGAAGATCATCCACGTCGACGTCGACCCCGCCGAGATCTCGAAGAACCGCGCCGCGCACATCGGCATCGCCGGCGAGGCGAAGGCGACGCTCGCCGCGCTCGCCGACACCTACGAGGCCCTCGACGAGCGCCACGACGGGGCGGTCCGGGCGAAGTGGGTCACGAAGATCGACGACTGGAAGCGGGACCACCCGTACCACGTCGACCCCGACGACGGCTCGGGCGTGATCCAGCCGCAGTCGGTGATCCAGGCCATCTACCGGGTGACCAAGGGTGAGGCGATCGTGTGCACCGAGGTCGGCCAGCACCAGATGTGGGCCGCCCAGCACTACACGTTCGAGCGCCCCCGCCGATGGGTCACCTCGGGTGGCCTGGGCACGATGGGCTTCGGCCTGCCCGCGGCGATCGGCGCGCAGGTCGCGCTGCCGGACGAGCTGGTCGTCGACATCGCCGGTGACGGCTCGTTCGAGATGACGCTGCAGGAGCTCTCGACCGCCCAGATGTACGGCCTCCCGGTCAAGATCGTGATCCTGAACAACGGCTTCCTCGGGATGGTCCGCCAGTGGCAGGACCTGTTCTGGGAGGGGCGCTTCTCGGGAACGAGCTACGAGGAGTTCCAGCCCAACTTCGCAAGGGTCGCCGAGGCGTACGGGATCCCCGGAACGACCGTCACCGACGAGGACGACCTCGAGGACGCGCTCCGGTCCGCGCTCCTGTCGGACGGCCCGGCCCTGGTCGACGTCCACGTGTCCGAGACGGCCAAGGTCTTCCCGATGGTGCCCCAAGGCAAGGGCCCCGACGCGATGATCGTCGGGTCCGAGGAGACGGCGACGACATAGGGCCGGTGGGGCCCGCCGCGCACGCCTAGGCGGGCATGCGCTCCATGTCGGCGAACCGGCCGTGAAGCTGGCGGAGCTCGTCGACGGTCCCCGACTCGACGATCCGGCCGTGCTCCATGACGAGCACGCGATCGAACGCGTCGAGGCCCGACAGCCGGTGCGTGATCAGCAGGACCCCCACGTCCGCGGCGACGCCGTCGATCAGGTCCGCGAGCAGCGCGTCGGCGGCCGCCTCGTCGAGGTGCGCGGCGGGCTCGTCGAGGATCAGGAACCGCGCCGGCGCAAGCAGTGCCCGCGCGAGCAGGATCCGCTGGCGCTGCCCGCCCGAGGCGAGGGCGCCGTCCTCGCCGACCGACGTGTCGGCGCCTTCGGGCAGCGTCGCGATCCAGGACGTCGCCCCGGCCCGATCGAGCGCACGGTCGACGTCGGAATCGGTCGCGTCGGGGCGTGACAGCCTGACGTTCTCGCGAATCGTGCCCGCGAACAGATGCCCGTCGCCGCGCTCGAGCCGAACCGCCGTCCGGAGCTCGTCGCCGTCGACGTCCGACAGGTCGACGCTTCCGAGCGTCCCTCGTCCCGGCTCGATCGGCGCGAGGCGAGTCAGCGCGAGCGCGAGTGTCGACTTCCCCGACCCGCTCGGCCCGACGAGCGCGACGCGCTCGCCCTGCTGGAGCGAGAGGGAGACGCCGTCGAGCACCCGCGTCCCGCTCAGACGCACGACGGCGTCCGCGAGCTCGAGTCGCCCAGTGGCGGGGAGTGCCTTCGGCGCGACGGGCTCCGCGAATGGAGGCGGACGCTCCGTCAGGTCCTGCAGCCGACCCGCGGCGTTGGAGGTGGCGGACATGTGCTGGGCGGCGGTGGGCAGTGGGACGATCGCCTCGAAGGCGGCCATCGCGAGCAGGGCCAGCGCGGCGAGGAGCACGCCGTCGGTCTGGCCGCTCACGACGCCCGGGATGGCGGCGGCGACCACGAGCGCCATCGTCGCGCCGGTGGCGAGCACCGAGATTCCCCCGGTCGCCCCGGACAGCCAGGCGTCGCGCCGGGCCAGCCGCACGAGGCCAGCGTCGGCCTGCGCGAGCCGGGTCGTCCGGGCGTCCTCTTGCCCGTAGAGCGCCAACTCGGGGGCGCCCTCGAGGGTCTCGATCAGCTCCGACGTGAGCTGCGAGCGGGCCGCCGCCTGGCGCCGGCCGCTGCGCCGACCGGCGATCCCCGACAGGGTCGGCTGCAACAGCGCGCTCCCGATCAGGGCCACCGCCATCACGACCCCGGCGGCCGGCGAGAGCCACCACGCGACACCCGTCGCGACCGCGATTCCGACCACCGCGACGACGGGGGGTCCGAGGGCGCGGACGAAGAGGTGCTGGAGTGCCTCGACGTCCCCCACGAAGCGGGAGAGCACGTCGGACGTGCGGAGTCCCAGGCCGCTCGGGACCTGCGGGATCAGCCGCTCGTAGAGGAGTGTCCGGGCCCGTGCCAGCGTGCGCAGCGCGGCGTCGTGCGAGGCGAGCCGTTCGACGTAGCGCGTCAGCGCTCGAAGCACCCCGAAGAACCGAACCCCGACGATCGCGACGAGCAGCGTGAGGATCGGCGGCTGGAGCGACGCCCTCGAGATCAGGTAGCCCGAGGTCGCCAGAAGCCCCATCGCGGCGAGGACGGCGATGGTTCCGAGGAAGATCCCACCGCCGATCCTCGGCCAGTGGGGGCGGGCCAGCCGGGCGGCCCATCCGAGCGGGGAGGCGGCGCGCGCGCTCATCGGCTCGCCGCCGCGGCGAGGGCGGCCTGCGCGGCGGACCCTCCGATCGGAAGCCGCCGCTCGTCGCGCACGATGCGACCGCCATCGAGCGTCAGGAGGCGCTCGGCTCGGCGGGCCAGGGACGGGCGATGGACGATCGCGACCGTGGTCACGCCGACGGTCAGCCGCTCGAGCGCCTCGTCGACCTGCGTGGCCGTCTCGGGGTCGAGGTTCGCGGTCGGCTCGTCCAGGACGACGAACGTGGCGTCCCGAAGGAACGCGCGGGCGAGCGCCATCCGCTGGCGCTCGCCGCTCGAGAGCGGTCGTCCGCCGTCTCCGACCGTCGTCTCGAGGCCGCGTGGAAGACTCGCCACCAGCTCGTCCGCCGACGCTGCCGAGAGCGCGTCGTAGAGCTCGGCCCGCGAGGCATCTGGCTTGGCGATCAGCAGGTTGGCGGCGACGGTGTCGGCCAGGATCGTCGGTCGCTGGGGCAGCCAGGCGACCTGCCGCCGCCAGCCCTCGACCGGAACATCGAGCAGGTCGACGCCGCCGCAGCTGACGCGACCGGCCGACGGGTCGAGGAGGCGCATCAGGACCATCGTGAGCGTCGTCTTGCCCGATCCGCTCGGGCCGACGAGCGCAACCCGCTCGCCGGGCTTCAGCACGAGACCCACGTCGGTCAGCGCCGGCTGTGGTCGATCCGGATAGCTCACCCCGATCCCGTGCAGCTCGATGGGGGCCTCGGCGGGGGAGGGCACCGGCACCCCGCGATCAGGCGCCGCGCTCGTCACGGTCGCCGGCGCGTCAAGGACCTCGAAGATGCGCTCGGCCGCCGCCGTTCCGTCGGCGCTCGCGTGGTATTGCGCGCCCAGCGCGCGGAGCGGACCGTAGGCCTCTGGCGCCAGGATCAGCACCGCCAGCCCGGCCTCGAAGGCCATCCCCCCCTCGACCAGGCGAACCCCGATGGTGACGGCGATGAGCGCCGTTCCCAGCATCGCGAAGAGCTCGAGGAAGAGCGCCGAGAGGAACGCGATTCGCAGCGTGCCCATCGTCTCGGCGCGATACCGGTCGGAGACCCGCGCGATCGTCTCGGCCTGGGCTCCGGCACGCGCGTGCGAGCGAAGTGTCGGCAGTCCGCGCACGACGTCGAGGTAGTGGGCGGCGAGGACTCCGAGCGCCTTGGCCCGCCGCCGAGCCCTGGCCCCTGCCGTGAAGCCGATGAGGATCATGAAGAGCGGGATCAGCGGAAGCGTGATGAGCAGCGTCAGACCGGATGTCAGGTCGACGGGCATGACCCACACGAGCACGATGAACGGGACGAACGCCGCGAGCGCCACCTGCGGCAGGTACTTGGCGTAGTAGGTCTCGAGGTGGTCCACCCCCTGGACCGCGACGCTCGCGAGCTCGCCCCGTCGCTCTCCGCCGAGGCCGCTCGGACGACGGCGCAGGACGTGCTCGACCAGCTGGCGGCGCAGGCTCGACATCACGCTCGCCGCCCCGCGCCCGGCGCTGACCTCGGAGGCCCACGACAGCGCGCCGCGGGCGAGCGCGATCACGGCGAGCGCGACGAGGAGCGGCGCGACGTCCGACAGGTCGGCGCCGCGCTGGAACACGTCCGCGACGACACGGGCGAGGATCGCGGCCCCGGCGACGACGAGCACCGCCGCGGCCGCGCCGGCCAGCACCGTGACGGCGAGATGCCGGCGAGCGGCGCCCGTCGTTCGGAGCAGCCTGCGATCGACCGCCTTCATTTGCCCTCCGGGTTCGCTCCTGGGATCAGGTCGACCGGGGACTTGGACTCGAACGACGTGCGCCCGATCCGGGCACGGAAGATGTGGTACGTCCACGCCTGGTAGAGCAGGACGATCGGCGTCAGCACGAGCGCCACGATCGTCATGACCGTCAGCGTGTACGTGGACGAGCTGGCGTTGAAGACCGTCAGCGAGAAGGCGTCGTCCGTGCTGCTCGGCATGACGTTCGGGTAGAGGCTCACGAAGAGCATCGACACCGCCGCCGCGATGACGCCGCCCTGCAGGGCGAAGCCCCAGCCGTCCATGCCGCGGTACGCGAGCACCGCGACCGCGACCGAGAGGACCGCGGCCCCGGCGGCGCAGATGAGCGTGAGCGGACCGAGGTCGGCCGCGTCGGCGAGCGTCCAGATGATGAAGCCGGCGGCGACCGCCGTCGTGATCGGCGCGAGCAGCCGGGCGGTCCTCACCGCGGTGACCTGCATGTCGCCGGTCGTCCGTAGGCCGAGGAAGAGCGCGCCGCTCAGGGTGAAGAGCAGCAGGGTGGTGATCCCGCCCAGGAGCGCGTACCCGTTCAGGAGGTTGAAGAACCCGCCGGTGTACTCACCGTCGGCGTCGATCGGCACGCCGCGGACGATGTTGGCGAACGCGACGCCCCACAGGATCGAGGGGACGACCGATCCCACCACGATGGCCCAGTCCCATGTCAGGCGCCATCGATCGGAGTCGTGCTTGCCGCGGAACTCGAACGCGACCCCTCGCACGATCAGGGCGAGAAGGATGATGAACAGCGGGAGGTAGAAGCCAGAGAAGAGCGTCGCGTACCACTCCGGGAACGCCGCGAACGTGGCGCCGCCGGCGGTGAGCAGCCACACCTCGTTGCCGTCCCAGAACGGGCCGATCGTGTTGATCATCTGGCGCTTGCCGGCGTCGTCCCTTCCGAGGAAGGGCAGCAGGTTGCCCACGCCGAAGTCGAAGCCCTCGAGGAAGAAGTAGCCGATCCAGAGAACCGCGATCAGCACGAACCAGAGCGTCTCCAGGTTTGTCCAATCCATCGCGCGCCCTCCGCCTCAGTACGAGAGTTTCAGCTTGGGGTCCGGCTCGTCGGCCTCTGCGGCCGGTCCGGCGGTCTCGGGCGCGTCCTCGGCGCCCCTATGGATGAAGCGGTAGGCGAGCCAGCCGGCGATGATCCCGAGCACCCCGTAGAGGAGGGTGAACCCGATCAGCGAGGTCGCGACCGTCCCGGCCCCCACGCTGGTCGACTCGGCCTGCGAGGTCAGCAGCAGCCCCTGCACGATCCAGGGCTGGCGACCCATCTCGGTGAAGATCCAGCCCATCGAGTTGGCGATGAAGGGCAGCGCGATCCCGCCGATCGCCGCATAGAGGAACCAGGTCGAGCGCTCGAGCTTGTTGCGCCACCAGAGGTAGATGCCGATCGCGGCGAGCAGGAACATCAGGATTCCCGCCCCGATCATCAGGCGGAACGTCCAGTACGTGATCCCGATGATCGGGCGGTAGTTGCCCGGGCCGTATTCGGCTTCCGCCTCGGCCTGGAGCTGGTTGATGCCCTTGACCTCGCTGCTGAAGTCGCCCTTGGCGAGGAACGACAGGAGCCCCGGTATCGCGAGGTCGAACGAGCTCCGTTCGGGTTGCTTCTCGAACGGAGCGACCGCAAGAAGCGAGAACGGGGCCGGCTCTTCGGTCTCGTAGAGGGCCTCGGCCGCCGCCATCTTCATCGGCTGCACCTTCACGAGCTGCTTGCCCATCAGGTCGCCGACCACCATGGTCGCGAGCACTCCGACCAGGCTCACGACCAGTCCGATCTTGAGCGAGGGCCGAAACACCTCGACGTCCTTGCGGCGCAGGATCAGCAGCGCCGAGACGCCGATCAGGATCGCGCCGGCGGTCGAGATCGCCGCGAAGATCGTGTGCGGGAACGCGTAGAGGGTCGTCTCGTTTGTGAGGATGGCCCAGATGGAGGTCATCTCGGCCCGACCGGTCTCCTCGTTGAGCTCGAAGCCGACCGGGTTCTGCATCCACGAGTTCGCGGCGAGGATGAAGTAGGCCGAGAGCGTCGCCGCGAGCGCGGCGGCCCAGATCGAGGCCAGGTGCAGGCTGGGCCGGATCCGGCCCCAGCCGAAGATCCAGATGCCGATGAAGGTCGACTCGACGAAGAACGCCGCGAGGGCCTCCATCGCGAGCGGAGCCCCGAAGACGTCCCCGACGAACCGGGAGTAACCGGACCAGTTCATGCCGAACTGGAACTCCTGCACGATGCCGGTGACCACGCCCACCGCGAAGCTGATCAGCATCAGCTTCCCCCAGAAGCGGGTCATCCGCAGGTACTTCGGATCCTTCGTGCGGTGCCAGGCGGTCTGCATGCAGGCCACCGTCAGCGCCAGGCCGATGCTCACCGGCACGAACAAGAAGTGGTAGGTCGTCGTGATTCCGAACTGCCAGCGCGCCAGCTCCAGCGCTTCCACGGGCCCCCCTCGGTCGGCCTGGCAACCCTCTCGGCCGACAGCCGGCTGCGCGTCCGCGCGCCCAGGGGCGCCGGTTGCGGGAAACCCGCAACGTGCTCGCGCGCTTCCCCGCGCGTCGAAGACCAGGGTCCCGGGTTAGCCTCGGCAGGTCATGCAGGACGCTGAGTCAGCGCAGGGTCGAGCCGACCTCACCGACGCGCTCGCCGCACGCGCGCCGGATCTCGTCGACGCCGGGCTCCAGCTCGCGGCGCACCGCAATCTCGACGATCTGCTGCGACGGATCACGCTCACCGCCCGCGAGGTGCTGGGCGTCGAGTACGCGGCGCTCGGGGTCCTCGACGAGTCGGGTCGAGCCCTGGCCCAGTTCGTCACCTCGGGGATCGACGCGCGGACCGCGAAGTTGATCGGCGACCCGCCGAAGGGGCGTGGCCTCCTGGGCGCCGTGATCGACGAGCGGTGCGTGGTGCGTCTCGAGAAGATCAGCGAGGACGAGCGCAGCGTGGGCTTCCCGCCTGGGCACCCCGAGATGACCTCGTTCCTCGGCGTCCCGATCGTGCTCGGCGAGGAGGTGTTCGGGAACCTCTACGTGACCGACAAGCTCGCCGGCCCGTTCACCGAGGTCGACGAGCGGCTCGCCGAGATCCTCGCGACCCAGGCGGCGGTCGCGATCGACAACGCCCGCAGCTACGAGGAGGAGCGCCGGCGGGCCGACGAGACAGAGCGAGCGCTCGCGGACGCGGTCGCCGACGGATTTCGACGGGCCATCCAGGCCCAGGAAGCCGAGCGCACGAGGATCGCGCGCGAGCTGCACGACGAGGCCGGGCAGGTGGTGAGCGGGCTCGCGCTGCATCTGCGGGCGATCGAGGACCAGGTGGATGACCCCGCGGTGCGTGCGCAGCTGTCCGAGCTGCGCGGCGCGGTGGCCTCGGCGTCGCGCGCGCTCCGCGAGCTGATCGTGGATCTGCGCCCCCGCGATCTTCGCGAGCAGGGCCTGCGATCGGCGATCGCCGCTCAGGCCGAGCGCGTCAGGGCGGCGATCGGCACCGATGTCGAGATCGCGGTCACCCCGCTCCCGGCTCTGTCGGACGAGGTCGAGGTCGCCATCTTCCGCGTCGTCCAGGAGGCCCTGACCAACACGGCCCGCCACAGCGAGGCCAGCCGGGTCAGCGTCTTCGTCGGCGGTGGACCGAAGCGTCTGCGGGTGGTCGTCGAGGACGACGGCGTCGGCTTCGACCCCAACGCCCCGACGCGGCGGCTCGGTCTGGTGGGCATGAAGGAGCGGATCGAGCTCCTCGGCGGCACCGTGGCCATCGACTCCTCGCCTGGATCGGGAACCGCCATCACCGTCGAGCTCGCGGTCACCGAGCCGGGCGAGGCGGAGCGAGGCTGATGGCGGACTCGGCGTCGACGCGGGTGCTCGTCGTGGACGACCACGCGGTCCTGCGGTCGGGGCTGCGGCTGATGCTGGGCCAGGAGGCGGACCTCGAGTGGGTTGGCGAGGCGGGATCGGTCGCCGAGGCTCTTCGCGCGATCGACCGGACCGCGCCCGATCTGGTGCTCCTGGACCTGAACCTCCCCGGCATGTCCGGCGTCGAGGGGCTCCCCCTCATCCTCGGCCGGCGGGCGGGCATCGATGTCCTGATCCTGTCGATGGAGGACGCTGCCCAGGACGTGAGAGCCGCCTTTGCCGCCGGGGCGTCCGGCTACGTCCAGAAGAGCGCCGCCGACGAGGAGCTGATCAGCGCGATCCGGGCGGTCGTCGACGGGCAGCGGTACCTGGATCCCTCGCTCGGGGCCGAGCTGGCTCGTCCCCCCGAGCCGTCACCGATCGACGACCTCTCCGCGCGCGAGCGCGAGGTGCTTCGGCTCCTGGCGCTCGGCTACACCAACCAGGAGGTCGCCGAGAGCCTCGTGGTCGGCGTGCGCACCGTCGAGAGCCACCGGGCGAACATCATGGTCAAGCTGCGGGTCGACACCCGCGCCGCGATGGTGCAGGCGGCCCTCCGAGCCGGGTTGCTCGACGAGGACCGCGCGTAGGGCGAGCGCTCGGCGGCAGCCGCGTCAGGCGGCGGCGCGCATCGAGACCCAGAGGACGACCGCCGTGGCCGCCATGAGCATTACCCAGATGATGTAGAGAAAGACCGCTCCGTCCATCGTCCGACTCCCAGGTGAGGTTGTGTCATCGCCAGGTGTCTCGATGGTCGAGCGCGGGCGCCGGTGTGGCGCCCGCGCGTCCCCGGAGCGTGGGTGCGGGAATCCCGCACCCAACTCGATCAGTCGGCTCGCCTCGGCGGCTTGCCGTTCTCGTCGGCGAGGTCTGGGTGCCACCGCGAGAAGTGGTTCACGTGTTGGTTCGAGATCGCCCCGGGCGGATAGAACTCCTCGTAGAAGTCCGGGTCCAGGTGCTGCGACTGGACGGTGAGGCGCTGGTACATCGGGTCGACGTAGACCGGGAACCGGCCGTACGTGTCGATGCAGTACTGGCAGAAGGCCTTCACCAGCTCGACGGTGTCCTCGTGCGGGCGGGGGATCGCCTGCACCACCGACTCCGGGCTCTTGTACGGCTTGGGCACGTCGTCGTCGAGCGCGCTCCACTTCAGGTCCATGAACGCGTCGACCGCCTCGTGCATGTCCGCGAAGTAGGGCGGCACGAACGCCTCGAAGTGACCGTCGAGCCCGACCGGGTAGCTCGGGCCGACCTTCGCCTCCTCGAACCGGAAGCCGAGGCCGGGGACGTCGCCGCCACCCATGACGTAGCGGGGCAGGAAGCCCGTGAAGGTCCAGCCACCGAGGCCGAGAGCCTGGTTCGCCAGGTTCACGTTCTGACAGATGAACGCCTGCTCGACGACGAGCGCCGACAGCGCGCGCGACTCGAGCTCGACCATCCCCATCTGACGCGCTTCCTCGACCCGTCCCGACTTGAGCGCGTCGTCGAGTCCGGCCGACCGATTGCCGTTCTGCTCGTCCACGAGCGAGAACCGGTAGCTGCGCGAGAGGTAGATGAACAGCAGGTTGATGTACTCGAGCGTGATGTTGGTCACCGGGATGAACAGCGTCGTGCCCGGCTTGTTGGCGTTCCACTGGTTGAAGTCGAACAGACCCGGGAGCGTCGTCGGCAGCGGGGCGCGGCCCGGGCTCAGCTCCACCTTGGCGCGCCGGTAGAGCTCGACGACCTTCTCGGCCTGCTCGTCGATGCTCTTGCCCGCGAGGCTGGCGACCTCGCCCGGCTCCGGCAGGAGGCCGAACATGTTCAGCATGTACATGCCGTCGTCGTTCGAGAAGAAGAGCTCCGTACCGTGGTTCGAGCAGGCGCTCGGCCAGCTGCGGCTCGTCCACTGGACCAGCGTGCTCATCCCGGTCCGCGGATCGAGGTCACCGAGGTTGAGGCCGGTGAGCCCGGTGGCCGCCATGCACAGCAGCGCCTCCTCGAGCTCCGAGAGCGGAACGGGCTCGTAGGGGCTCCGGTACTTCAGCTCCTCGGAGCCGACCTCCATCCCGAGACCGACCCGTCGACTCTTGCGGTCGAAGATCGTCTGGAAGAACGGGTAGGTCAGCGCATCGGCAAGCCCGGGCGGTGCCTCCGCGGGGTCGATCCCTTGACCCGGCTTGGACCTGGTCGTGGACATTTTTTAGTCCCCTTTCGTTCCGAAGAGATTGGCGCGGGGGACCCGAACCCATACCCGGGGCACCCGCGGACCTAGTGGCGGCGCTGTCGGCGGCGCCTCGATCGGGAGCGACCGGTGGCGCACCAGGTGCCGACCCTGCGGGCTGGAGTCGGTCCGGAGTGGCCAGGTCACCTCAGTAGAACTCCGCGATGCGAACGCCCGAGCGGATGGTCTCCTCATCGAAGTCCATCTCCTCCTCGAGGTTGACGGGCACGAAGGCCGGGATGCTGACGTCCCACTCGCCATCCGCGTTCGCGTTCTTCTCGTAGTACTCGCTGAACTGGACGATCGAGAAGCCGAGCACCTCGTTGGTGTCCGGGTCGAAGTAGACCGTCACCCCCTCGGTGCTCGTCACCGCCGACGCGTTGTCGTGCGCTCGGTGGATCTGCCTGAGCGTGTCCGTCTCGGGGTCGTACTTCGGTTCCTTCGTGGACACGTGTCCTCCTCGCCGCTGCCAGACATCGTGATCGTACCAGCGCCGGGATCGTGTCAGCAGGCGAAACTCCAGGTGCATTGTGTCCATTTGCAGGGGGATCGTGCGGCGGGACCATCTTGAGGTCCCTTCGCCCCACTGGTAGCGTGCGCCCGCTGGGCCGCCGCCGGTCCGCGATTGGGCCTGCCGCCGCTCGGAGCGAGTGCCCGGTCGATTGTCGGCGCGCGCGCCCCCGAGAGGTTCGGACCCACGAGGAGGACACATGAGCGAGGCCACGCCCGACGTCGCCGAAGCACGGCGAATGCTCAAGAAGGGCATCGTGATCGCCGGAGTCGGTGAGACCGAGCAGGGCAAGCTCCCGGGCAAGGGCTCGTTCGAGCTTCTGGCCGACGCCACGAAGATCACGCTGGACGACGCCGGGCTCGAGCTCAAGGACGTCGACGGCCTGGTCACGGCGTTCAGCTTCGTCGAGTCGACGCTGATGCACTCGACGACGTTTGCCGACTACGTCGGTATGGCCCCCGGGTACTTCGCGTCCATCGCCGTCGGTGGCGCGACCGCGCCGCTGATGGCCGTGCAGGCCGCCATGGCGATCGACGCCGGCCTCGCCGAGGTCGTGCTGTGTGTCCGCGGCGACAACACCCGGTCGGGCATCAGCTCGTCGGGGATGATCGCGATGGCGCGCGAGATGAGCCACGGCGCGTTCGAGGCGCCGTACGGGCTCACCACGATCGGTGGCTACGGGCTCCTCGCGCAGCGCTACATGTACGAGCACGACGTTCCCCAGGAGGCGCTCGCCGCGGTCGTCGCGACCCAGTCCGAGCACGCCGCGCTGAAGTGGAACGCGATGCTCCGCGACGTCGTCACGATCGAGGACGTCATGAACGACCGGTGGATCGCGACGCCGTTCCACGGGATGGACTGCTCGCTGGTCTCGGACGGCTCGGCGGCGTTCATCGTCACCACGGCCGACCGCGCCAAGTCGATGAAGCCCAAGCCCGTCTACATCACCGGCATCGGCGAGGGCTACTCGCACCAGTACATCTCCGAGGCCGAGGGCGTCGATGGGGTCCGCCAGGGTCTCGGTCGCGCCGGCCGGCGGGCGATGGAGGTCGCGGGGGTCACCCCGCAGGACCTCGACGTCGCCGAGATCTACGACTCGTTCTCGTTCACGCCGCTCATCGCCCTCGAGGGCTTTGGCATCTGCGGCAAGGGCGAGGCCGGGGACTGGGTGCTCGAGGGCAACGCGAAGCTCGGCTCCACGCTTCCGATGAACACCCACGGCGGTCTCATCCGCCAGGCCCACCTCGGGGCGATGCACCACATCATCGAGGCCGCGCTGCAGCTGCGTGGCGAGGCCGACGACTCGAACCGCGGCGGTGGGAACCACCAGGTCCCCGACGCCAAGCTGGCAATCACCAACGGCTCCGGCGGGATCCTGGCGGCAACGAGCGCCTTGGTCCTCTCGAGCGAGCCCCCGTCGGCCGCCTGACGGCGCCCATCGACCGCGAAGGAGATTTCAAGTGGCTGAGGAGTCAACCAAGCCGGCGTACACCAAGCCGCTCCCGGATCTTCGTCCCGAGGGCGACAAGTTCTGGGAGGGCATGAGGGAGCACAAGCTGCTCCTGCCCGCGTTTCCCGATGGAACGCCGTTCTGGTACCCGCGCGCCTATGCGCCGGGCACCATGGAGCCGGTGCAGTGGGTCGAGAGCAAGGGCGAGGGAGAGGTCTACACCTACTCCATCCACTACTTCGGCCCGAGCAAGGCGTACAAGGGCGATCCGCCGCACGTCGTCGCCCTGATCGACCTCGACGAGGGCGTCCGGATGATGACCAACATCGTCAAGGACGAGGCGCCGGACTTCCCGTCGATCGATCCCGAGGCGGTGTCCATCGGCATGCGGGTCAAGGTCGTCTTCCACGACGCGACCGACGAGATCACGCTGCCGAAGTTCACCCCGGCCTGAGCCGGAGACACCGACCCGCCAATCACCCGTAGACAGAGCGTTTTGAGAAGGGGGCAGGACATGGCCGAGTGGAGCGACTGGTACACGAAGGAGGACCCCACCACGTGGGTGCTTGCCAACATCCTTCGTGACCGAGCACA
>JANQPH010000015.1 GCA_028285405.1 Thermoleophilia bacterium | reverse complement strand
AAGCGCTGCGGCCTGCGCGTCGGCGACCAGCTCCGGACAGAAGGGTGCGACGAGCTGCGCTCGTCGGCGACATCAGCCGGAGCT
Organism: Thermoleophilia bacterium; assembly: GCA_028285405.1. Taxonomy (GTDB): domain Bacteria; phylum Actinomycetota; class Thermoleophilia; order Miltoncostaeales; family Miltoncostaeaceae; genus JANQPH01. Next base: position 8,628 of record JANQPH010000015.1, on the reverse strand, counting down.
TTGCGCCCTCCTTGCTACTTGCAGGTCCAATGGCTCGACCAACCTCGCGCGAACGCCCACGCGGCGGCCTGTGAGGCCGCGTAGGGGTCGGTTCGGCTGAAGTTGCGGTACGGGGTCTGGTTCCAGAGCGGAGTTCCGAACTGGAACAGGCCGACGTACCGACCGTTGGTCGCATACGGGTTGTGCGTCGACTCGCAGTGAGCGACCCGGCGCAGGCGGCTCTCGGAGACGCCGTGGGTGATCGCCGCCAGGCGAATCGCCTTGGTCACGGAGTCGGACTGGCGGGCGCTCTGCAGGGCCTTCCTGCTGCTCTTGCGCTCACGAACGAGCTGGCTCGAGAGCCGGCGCAGCTGGGCGGCATGTGCGGTCCGCTCGCGCTTGATCTGTGCGCGCATGCGGGTGAGCTGGTCGTTCGGCTCGGCGGCCGCGATGACCTCTGGGGTCGGCGCGTCGCCGGTCTCACCATTCGGGACGAGGTCGGAGGCAAACGCCGTTCCGATTCCTGTGACAGCAAGGGCGGGAATCGCAACGAGCGCAGCGAGAGTACGACCGGACAGAAGGCACCTCCGGGTGCGACAACAGGGCGCTCCCGGGACTCGGGCCGCTTGAGGGGCGCGCGGCAGTCCACCGGGAGAATCGGCCCGCGCGAAGGCGGGCTGTCGTGTAGCGGCGGGCATGGTTGCAGATCGCGCGGATCGCGCAAGTGCCACCGCAACACCCGAACGGCCGGGAGGTGCCGGGACGACCGGAGCGGGCCCGTGCGCGGGCCCCGCGGGTCAGTAGGGAGGCTGCTCCCGGTGCCAGTCGCCCAGCGTGCGGAACGACCGCCAAAATGCCCGCTTTGCAGGCTCATCGTCGAGCGAGAGGTCGATGTCGGGGACCACCAGCACGTCGATCGCGGCGGTCCAGCGCTGCACCTCGCCCGGGGTCTCCGCCAGGGGCTCCGACAGCGGATGGCCACAGTCGTTCAGGGCACCGACGACCGCGGTACCCATCGCCACGATCATCTTGGGCTCGACGATCTCGAGCTCGCGACGCAACCAGTCGAGGTCGCGTCTCGACGGAAGCTGGTCCGGGAGGGCGTCGCGCCGGATGACGAGTGTCCCGAACAGCTGCAGGGGGTCGATGTCGAGCCGCTGCACCGACTTAAGGACGGCGTTTCCGGCCCGCCCGAAGAACGCCACTCCCTCCTGCCGCTCGGCGAGGCTCGGGGCCCGTTTGATCAGCGCGATCTCGGCCTGTGGCGAGCCAGAGCTCATCACCGGCAGCGAGCCGTCGGGGCCCGCGGCGGAGGCAGCGATCTCGTCGGCCAGCTCGCCCATCTCGGCGATCGATCGCCGCAGATAGGCGTCGTCGATCTCAGCTGGTCCGGCGGTGTCGCCGTGCCGCTCCGGGGAGCGGCGTTGGGAGGTCTCACCGGTCAACGCCGGCTGTATTTGGCGAGCGTCCTGGGAGTCCTGCCGTTCCACTGTTTCAGGCCCTCTCGGCCGTCTTGCGCCGGCGCCGGCCGGTCGCTCTGGGCGTGTCGTGCAGTGTGGCGTCCGCGAGCGCGTCGAGGAAGTCCGCGGGCCCGGCGAACGGCCGCATCTCGGTCCACACACGTCCGACCTGCGCCGGCGTCCGCGCCGCGCTGGAGGCCAGCACCAGCGCTCCGAACCTGTGGGCCAGCTCGGAGGCTCGCGTCCCGCGCGCGGCCTCCTCGGGCACGAGCGTCTCCCAGCAGTCGATCGCCGCTGCAACGCGCCGCAACGACGTTGCGGGTGGTGCGTCCGCGGCGTCCGGATGGGGCACGACCACGACTCCGTCCTGAGCGTGGATCGCGTCGATCGACTCCTCGAGCCCGAGCCCGCTCGGCACGTCCGACTCGAGGAAAAGTCCAACGATTGCGCCCTCGCGGGTTCGCACCTCTTGGCCGACGATCACCGCGAGGTCAGCCGGAGCGGCGTCGGCGATCTCGAGTGCCGCGGCGCGGCCGCCCGGCGAGGCCACGGCGACGGCTCGCAGGCCCGCGTTGCGGCAGGTGGCGATCCACGCCCCGGTGTCGTCTCCGGTCGCCGGGCGGATGCGCAGGTCGATCGGGATCCGTTGGTCCCTCTGCGGCACGGACGTGCGCGGGGTGGTGGCCGTCGCGAGATATCGCGCCTCGAGCTCTGCCGCCGCGTCGTCCCAGGAGCGCGCGTGACGGCGCGCCTCGTCGCCGAGCTCGGCCCGCCGCTCGGGCGACGCGATGAGCCCCTCGAGCGCCTCCTGCCACGCCGGCCGGGCGAAGGGGGGCAGCGCCAGCGCATCGCGACCGTGCACCACGAGCCCCTCGAGCTCCGCCGCGCGGGGCACCAGCATGGCCGCGCCCCGCGCCAGCGCCTCGACCGCCACCGGCCCGATCAGCTCCTCCGGGGAGGGGAAGACGACGATCTGGCTGGATGCCAGCACCTCGGTGCGCTGGCCGTCGGTGTCGGCGACGACGTCGACGAGCTCTCGCAGGGGGCGCGGGATCGTCTGGCGGGCGCGCCACGGGGCGGTGGGGGAGGCGATGATCGTCACGCCATCGATCCCGTCGCGATCCATGGCGCGGAGCACCGCGAGCACGAATCGAATCCCGGGTCGGTCGCGGGAGCGCGACACCACGCCGATGCGAACCGGGGACGCCGTGAGCGGGCGGGCATCGTCATACGCCCCGAGGTCCGCACCCGGCCGGATCAGCGCGTAGTCGCCGGGAAGGACCTCCTCGACGGCGCGGCGCGTCGACTCGGAGGCGGCCACCCGCAGGTCCACGCGTGCCAGCACACGTCGCACGAGCGGCCGCAGGAACGCGGCTCCCGCCGCCGCCTCCGGCCGATGGAAGGTCACCACGCGCTGGCCGCCGGCCCGGCGCAGGGCCGCGAGCGCCGGGCTCGGGGCCAGCGGCTCGTGCAGGTGCGCCACGTCGAAGGGTGCCTTGGCCATCGCCGTCTCGAGGGCGGACGAGACGTCGAAGGGGCCGACCAGGCGCCGCCCGCGCCGAGCGGGCAGTGCGCGGGCGATCGAGACGACCAGCACCTCCCCCGGCTCGGCGAGGATGGCGTCCACCGACTCGGTGTCGACTCGGCGGAGCCGGTCTCGCCCGTCGACGTACGCGTCCTTGCTCGCCGTCGGCGCGAGCACGGTGACCGCGTGGCCGCGCCGTGCGAGCGCGTCGGCTTCGGCGGCGACGTGCCGGGACAGGTCGTCCTGTGGCGGCCAGGCGTGAGGGCAGATGAGGCCGATCCGAAGGCCGCCCCGCCTCGCGCTCGCCATCAGCCGCCGCCGGCGGTGGACGGTGGCGGTGCGCCCCGTCGGACGATCAGAACCCGCTCGACGGCGGTGAGGAGCGCCAGCACCGCGATCACGCCGACCGTCACCTCGAGCACGCTCCCCACGCCGCCCAGGAAGAGGCCGCCCCCCAAGAGGACCAGGCGCTCGGGTCGGCCCATCAGCCCGCCGCTTCCGCCCGAGACGCCGAGCCCCTCGGCGCGGGCGCGCGCGTACGAGACCAGGAACGATCCGGCCATGGCCCCGAAGCAGGCGACGACGCCGAGCTCGTTCCCGTCCCGGGCGAAGGTGACGGCGACGGCGCCGAAGATGACCGCCTCGGCGGCCCGATCGAGGAACGAGTCGAGGAAGGCCCCGAAGGTCGAGACCGTGCCCTGGTACCGCGCCAGGTGTCCGTCCAGCGGGTCGAACAGGCCGAAGGCGATGAAGACGAGGGCCGCGGGCACCCACTGCTCCGCGATGATGAGCCCACCCGACACGCACACGCCGACGAAGCCGAAGAGCGTGATCGCGTTCGGCGTGACATGGGCGCGGTCGAGCGCACGCACGATGAACCCGCCGTGTGGTCTGTCCGAGCCGTCGGCCACGGGCGGAGCCTAGGATACGCCGGATGCGCATGTGCACCTTTCGCGACGGCGCCGGCCAGCGCCTCGGGCTCGTCGAGGGCGACGTGGTCCGTCCGCTCGCCGGGCGCAGCGTCCTCGATGCGATCCACCACGCGGTCCCCGCGGCGACGGGCGACCCCGTCCCGCTCGACGCGGTCGAGCTGCTCGCGCCGCTTCGGCCGCCCAAGGTGATCGGTGTCGGCCACAACTATCGGGCGCACGCCGAGGAGATCGGCATCGAGCCGCCGAGCGAGCCCCGTCTGTTCGCCAAGCTCGCGTCGTCGATCGTTGCGCCGGGCGGCCCCATCGTCCATCCGGGCTGGACCTCCGAGCTCGACTACGAGGGCGAGCTCGCGGTGGTGATCGGGCGTCGGGCCCGCGAGGTCCCTCCCGAGGACGCGCTCGATGCCGTCTTCGGCTATGCGGTCATCGACGACGTCACCGCGCGCGATCTGCAGCGGACCGAAGGCAACTGGGTCCGAGCCAAGGGCGGGGACACCTTCGGGCCGCTCGGGCCCTGGGTCACGACCGCGGACGAGGTGCCCGACCCCAACAGCCTGACGATCCGGACCTGGGTCAACGGCGACCTCCGCCAGGAGGGGAGCACCGCCGACATGATCTTCCCGGTGTCGGAGCTCGTCGCGTTCTGCTCGCGCCACTTCACCCTCGAGCCGGGCGACGTCATCGCGACCGGGACCCCCTCCGGCGTGGGCACGTGGCGTGACCCGCCGGTCCACCTGGCGCCCGGCGATGTCGTTCGCATCGAGATCGACCGGCTGGGGTCGATCGAGCACCCGGTCAGGTGAGCTCGGGCCCCCCGGGCATGGTCTCATCGCTCGACCTCGCCGGCACGAGGATGGTGGTCCAGGCGGTGAGGACCTCCTCGCCGTCCTGGTTGACGGCCCGCAGCGACAGCCGGATGGTCCCGCGCTCCGGATTGCGCGGGGACCGCATCGAGCCGAGGGTCTCGACGACGAGGTGGAGCTCGTCCCCAGGCCGCACCGCCCGCGGGAACCGCAGCTCGTCGACGCCCAGCCCGACCAATCCGGCGGCCGGCCTGGGGCCGTGATCGACGAACAGCCGCATCATGCTGGCCATCGTGTGCCACCCGCTCGCGACGAGGCCCCCGAAGATGGTGTCCACGGCGGCGGTCGGGTCGGTGTGGAACGGCTGGGGGTCGTAGCGGCTGCCGAACTCGACGATGTCCGCCTCGGTCATGCGGGTCGCGGGTGTCGTCCAGGTCTGGCCCGGCTCGAAGTCCTCGAGCCACATGAGTTCGTCCACGCGGCCGATCCTAGTGGCGGTGACCGCCCCGCACCGTCCTCCAGCTGTCCCACGTGATCTTGAGGATGAGGACGGTGATCCCGAGCCCGATGATCGGGTCCGCGATCGCGATGCCGAGCGCCACGACGATGGCGCTCGCGACGACGCCGAGGCTGACGTAGGCGTCCGCCCGGGCGTGTGCGCCGTCCGCGACGAGCGCCGGGCTGCCCAGCCGCCGTCCCGCCCTGGTTCGAACGATCGCCGCGAGCCAGTTCCCGCCCGCGCCGACGAAGCCGGCGGCCGCGAGCGCGACCAGGTGGGTGGGCGCGTCCGGGTTGATCAGTCGGTCGATCGACTCGTAGCCCGCGACCAGGGCGCTGAAGAAGATCGCGGCGACGACGGCGAGCCCGGCCCACCGCTCGGCGGTGGCACTGCGCAGCGCGAAGGCGACTGCCAGCGGGATCGCGGTCGCCGCATCGCCCGCGTTGTGGACGAGGTCCGCGAACAGCGCGACACTGCCCGTCGCCGCGAGCACGACGGCCTGGATGCCGGCCGTCGCCGCGAGGATCGCCAGGGCGAGCCCGACCGCCTTGAGCGCCGCCTTCGACCGCTTGACCGAGGGGTCGACGAGCCCGTGGGAATGGCCGTGGTCGTGGGTGTGGTGGTGCGCCCCGGCGTGGCTGTGGGTGCTCACGAGGCGACCCGCGAGGTCGCCGTCCGGTTGTGGTCCGCGTGATCGCGGACCGCGTCCAGCAGCTCGGCGACGTGCGGGTCGTGCAGCGAGTACGTGACGCTCCTGCCGCGGCGCTCGGCGGCCACCCACCCGAGCTGGCGCAGCACGCGCAGCTGCTGTGAGGTCGCCGGCTGGCTGAGGCCGACGCGCGCGGCCAGATCGTTGACGCCGATCTCGCCCTCACGAAGCACGAACAGGATGGCCACCCGCGACGGCGCGGACAGGGCGCTCAGGGTCGCCGCGATCTCGGCGGACTCGCGCTCACTCGGCGGGCCGGGTGGGCGGGCGATGGTGTGTTGGCTCGACGTCGGCACGACCGCGAGATTAGCATGCAGGAATCTGCATATCTAGACTCGTGCATGTATTGTCCGCAGCCAGCGGGCCTGACCGCCGGCTCACGAGGACGTGAAGCGGTACACCGTCCCGGCTCCGACGACGTAGAGCTCCCCGTCGGCGTCCTCGCCGAATGTCGTGACGCCGGCGAGCTTCGGCCCGAGCTCGGTCTCCTGGCGGATGTCGTCCCCGGTCTGCGCGTCGGCGCTCCAGACCGTGCCGCTGCAGAAGTCCGAGAACAGGTAGCGCCCGCGCAGCTGCGCGAGCTCATCGCCCCGGTAGACGAAGCCGCCGGTGACCGAGCAGCCGAAGTCGTGGCTGTACTGGATCGTGGGCCGGATCCAGGCGTCGCCGATCAGTGCCACGGGGCCCAGGCGGGGGCGGGTTCCCTCGAACGCGTCCCAGCCGAAGTTGCCGCCGCGCGCGTCGGCCAGCGACGCGCTCGTGACCTCCTCGACCAGGTCGTGGCCCACATCGCCGATCCACACCGCGCCGGTCTCGTCGTCGATCGAGAAGCGCCAGGGGTTGCGCAGGCCGTAGGCGTAGATCTCCGGCCGCGCCTGCGGGTCTCCGACGAAGGGGTTGTCGGCCGGGATCGTGTAGGCGGCCTCGCCATCGGGTGTCGGATCGATCCGGATCAGGGTCCCGAGCAGGTCCTCGTTGAACTGGGCGCGCGAGCGCGGCGCGCCGATCCCGCCACCGTCGCCGACCCCGGCGTAGAGCAGCCCGTCTGGGCCGAACTCGATCCTGCCTCCGTTGTGCGTGTCGCCGGGCTGGGGCACGGTCAGGAGCGAGCGCTCCGATTCCGGGTCGATCCGCTCGCCGTCCGTCGTGAACTCGGACAGCCGCACCTCGCCGGTCCGGTCGGTGTAGTAGGCGTACACGAGGCCGTTCCGCGCGTAGTCGGGATGGAAGGCGAGGCCCAGGAGGCCCTGCTCGCCACCCGACTTGACTCGGTCCGTGAGGTCGAGGACCGTGCGCCGGTTCGAGCCGTCCCGGTCCATGGCCTCGATCGTGCCCTGCTGCACGACGACGTAGAGCGTGCTCGCGTCGTTCGGTGGGCTCGCGACATCGAGCGCGCCCGGGATCTCGGTCGCCACCGTCTCGAGCCGCACGCCCGGGGTCGCGCCCTGCGTCGAGATCCCGGCGCTGACCGGGGACGGCGCGCTGTTGTCCCCTCGTTGCGCGAGGGCGATCCCGCCGGCCACCACGAGCGCCACGATGCTCAGCACGGCCGCGACGCGGGTGAGCGTCAGCCGACTCCTCACCGAGCTGGCACGAATCTGGCGTCGATGTCACTCATTCGGCCGATCAAGCGGGTCAGCATATTCTCGATCGCGACCAGTTCCACCGAGATCCGTCAACCGAGCGGAGGAGGAGCCCCGCCATGAGCGCACCGGATGACCGCACCGCAATCGCGGAAGCCCTGCGGACCGACGGGGTCGTGTTCCCGCGGGGCGTGCTCGGCCCCGAGGCGCACGAGCTCGCACGCGCGCTGGCCGAGGAGGCCCCGTCCGACGACCTCCAGGAGCTGGTGGACGGCACTGCCGAGGCCCACTGGCCCGAGCTGCGCGGGGCGATCGAGGGCGCGATTCGGCGTGCGGCCGGCACGGCGGAGGGGTCGCGCCTCGCCGCGCTCGAGCACGCCGCTGCGCTCGCCGCGCAGACGAGCCCGGACAATCCGCTGGCCCGCTCCCTCGCGGTCCGCGCGGCACAGGAGCTGTCGACGGCGCGCCGGCGGGCCGTCGACGTCATCGTCGCGGCGGAGGGGCCGATGACCGTCGGCGGTCCGGCGGGGATGGTGGCCGGCGCGAAGGCCGCCGGAGCGGCCGCGGTCGAGCTGCTCGACCTCGACCCCGAGGACTTCGCGACCGAGATCACCGCGTACGTCGGCGCGATCGGCGACGAGCCCGACGACGATCCGGACTCGGACGCGCTCAGCGAGTACGCCCGCGCGACCGGCGACAGCGAGCTCCGGGTCGCGGCGCGCATCGCCGTTCGCTCCCTCCAGGGGGCGCTCTCGGAGGCCGTGACCGAGGCCTTGGTCCCCGTGCTCGCCGGCGGGGCTCCCGAGGATCCGGCCGAGGATGCGGTGTGGGTGGGCGCGGCGCTCGCGCTGTCCGAGCAGGCCATCGAGCGGGCGCTGGTCGAGGAGGCGCTCGACGGGGGAACCAACGGCTCGCGCTGACCTTCGTGTCGCGGCTCTCGCCGCGCAGACGTTTCAGAACTCACCCAGGTCATACGTTGCCCGAAATCGGTTTCCCCTGATAAGTTAGAGGCGATCGTGACAAACCGCGCTTGCGAGCGTTTGAGAAGGGGGCAGGACATGGCCGAGTGGAGCGACTGGTACACGAAGGAGGACCCCACCACGTGGGTGCTTGCCAACATCCTTCGTGACCGAGCACA
>JANQPH010000014.1 GCA_028285405.1 Thermoleophilia bacterium | reverse complement strand
GCCGAGAGCACCGCCGTGCGCAGATACAGGCTGGTCACTCCCAGAAAGGCCACCAGGGCCCCCAGGACGATCAGGATGGTGGCGATGATGCGGCGGGTCCGGCTCGCCGTGCCTCGTGCCCGGGAGCCTCTGGCCGCGGCCGACCTGCTGCCGGCAGACTCCGAGTCCCTCGAGTTGCTCGTCGATTCGTCCGGCGCGGCTGCCACTCGACTCCGATGTCGGGATTGCGGCGGCCACCCTACACGAGCGCCTGATGCCGACCGCGCGCGCGTGCCCCCGGCGGCGGACGGGCATGGGCAGCGCGAGACGACCGACACGGCGGTCGATCGCCTCCCGCTGAGAGTGGACCCGGCCGGTACTGCCCCGGCGTCCGAAAGCGCTTCCGAGTCGGCTTCTCCGAGCGCAGTCGACGGTGAGGGTCTCACGGGGGTCGTCACCGCCGACGAACCGACTCCCCGCCAGACGCCCTGTGATCTCACCCGCCGACCGAGCGCCGGAGCCGACGGGCCAGGGTCGCTGGCTGACACCGGTGATCCCCCTCACGACCCGAAGGGGGGCCGATGGCTCTCAGGACTGCGTGTTAGGCAGCGAGAGCGAGCTTCGGAGAAGACTCCGCAGCTACGTTGGTTCCCGGTTTTTGACGCGGTCCTCCGGGTCCGCGGCTCGCTTACCGACCCGGTCCCGCCCCGTCGAAACTGGTTCGGGCCCGTCCGATCAGGGTAGCAGCGCTCGAGCGCCCTACCGGCGCGCCGCCTTCATCGCCCGATCGGCCTCTCGGCGGTCCTCGCGGTCGCGGATGGCGCGGCGCTTGTCGTGGAGCGTGCGGCCGCGCCCGAGGGCGATCTCCATCTTCGCCCGCCCGTCCTTGAAGTAGAGCCGCAGCGGGACGACCGCGAGCCCCTTGCGGGTGAGCGCCTCGTCGATCTGCTCGATCTCGCGCCGATGGAGCAGGAGCTTTCGGGTTCGGGTGGGGTCGTGGGGCTCGACCGCGGGCGGGTACTGGGGAATGTGGGCTCCGACCAGCCATGCCTCGCCCCGCCGGACCTGGACGTACGCGTCCTGGATGGTGCCGCCGCGCTCACGAAGGGCCTTCACCTCGGATCCGAGCAGCACGAGGCCGGCCTCGAACCGCTCGACGATGTCGTACTCGAAGCGCGCGCGCCGGTTCTGGGCGAGGTCGCGGCCATCCTGGGGCGCCCCTCGCCGCTTTCGCTTGGCGGCCGACATGAGGCCGGGGATGGTAACGCGGTCTAGCGACGCCCCCGAGCCCGGGCGCGCGCCGGGCGGCGGCGGGCGATCTGCCGCGAGGGCCCCACCCCCGTCGGCTCGAGCTCCACGCGCCCGCGGAGCGGCTCGATCCGAACGATCCGGGCCTTCATTCGATCCCCGAGCATGATCCGGCGGCCCGTCGACTCTCCGACGAGGCCCACCTCGAGTGGATGCAGGCGCCAGTAGTCACCGGCGATCCGCCGCGCGGGCACGAACCCGTCGAAGACATCCTCGAAGGCGAGGAAGAGCCCGCCGTCGATCACCCCGGTCACGACGCCGTCGACCTCCCGGTCGCGCCGGCGACCGGCGATCTGCGCGTCGAGGTAGAGGGCGGCGCAGATCGAGTCCGCGCGGCGCTCGAGCGAGCTCGCCGCGCGCTCGGTCTCCGAGGAGTGCATCCCGGCCTCGGCGGCGGTGCTGGCGTCAGGTCCGGGCGGGCCGAGGCCGAGCGTGTCGAGCAGCGCCCGATGGACCAGGAGATCCGGGTAGCGCCTGATCGGCGAGGTGAAGTGCACGTATGCCGCGCTCGCCAGACCCGAATGCCCGACCTTGTCGAAGGCGTAATAGGCCTGCCGGAGCGAGCGCAACACCAGACCGGACAGCGCCTGACCCGCAACCGGGTCCTCGAGCGTCGCGACATGGGCCGTGACCGCCTCGGCCGCCGCGGCGGCGGCCTCCTGGGCCGCCTGAGGGCCGAGTGGCCCGTCGGGGAGCGCCGGCAGCGGGACGGCGAGCTCCGTGAGCTGGTCGTACAGGCGCTCCACGGGGGCCCCGGCGGGGTCCTCGTGATAGCGGAACACCGTCGGCGCGCTGCGGGCGAGCAGGTGCTCGGCGACCGCCTCGTTGGCGGCCACCATGCACTGCTCGACCAGCGAGTGCGACGGCGTCTGCACCTCGAGCTCGACGCGCTCGATCCGCCCGTCGCCGATGGTGAATCGCGGCTCGCCGGTCGAGACCTGGAGGGCGCCGCGCCCGGCGCGGCGGACCCGGAGGCGCTCGGCCACCTCGGCGGCGAGGCGAACCCGCTCCTCGATCTCGGCGGAGGCTCCCCCACCCGCCAGCAGCTCGTCGACCTCGGGGTAGGTGAGCCGCCGCCTGGACAGGATGCTCGAGCGTCGAAAGCGTCGCTCGGTCACCTCGCCGTCCGGCCCGATCAGCAGCTCGGCCGTCACCGCATCCCGCTCGGCACCCGGAATCAGGCTGCAGAGGTCGCTGGAGAGCGCGTGCGGCAGCATCGGCACGACGGTCCCCGGGACGTAGACCGAGTTGCCACGCCGCGCGGCCTCCCGATCGATCGCGCCCCCAGCGGGCACGTAGCGGGAGACGTCGGCGATGTGCACCCACAGCCGCAGGGCATCACCCTCGCGCTCGACGTGGATCGCGTCGTCGTGGTCCTTGGCGCCCTGCGGGTCGATGGTCAGCACCGGCTGATCGGTCAGGTCGTGCCGCCCCGCATCGTCCGCTCCGAGCCGGCCGGAGATCTCCCCCACCTCGGCGTCGACCTCGCCCGGGAAGGCGCGCTCCAGCTCGGCGTCGGCGAGCACGGCCTCGAGCACCGCCGCGGGATCCGCCGCCGCGCCGTGGCGCTCGAGGACCTCGGCGCTGCGTCCGCGCAGGGCGACGGTCACGAGGTCGCCCACCGCGACCGCGGTGGGCCCGCCGCGTCGCAGCGGGATGGGGCGCCCCGCCTCGAATGCCGCGCGGGCCGCGGCGCCCCGGCCGGCTCCGACGACCTCGGCGACGAGCACGCGGCGCGGCGCTCCGCGGGCTATCTCCGCCCCTCCCGGGCGGCGAGCCGGAGCGCGCGCTGCAGCGCCTCGTCCACCTCGGTGTCCGGGTCGTCGACGACCTGGACGTCGGGCTCGAGCCCTTTCTCGTTGATGTCGACCCCGTCGGGGGTGAGGTAGCGCGCGGTGGTCAGCTTCAGCGCTCCTCCGTCACGGAGTGGCACCGTCGACTGGACGAGGGCCTTCCCGAACGTCTGGGTTCCGACGATCTCGGCCCGCTCCTGATCGCGCAGCGCGCCGGCGACGATCTCGCTCGCGCTGGCGCTCCCCATGTCGACGAGCACGAGCTGGGGCACGTCGGGCGCCACCGGCTCCGTCTCGGTGCGAAGCGTCTCCTTGGGCGACTTGCGGCCCTCGGTCGTGACGACCTCGGAGTCCTCCGCCAAGAAGGCGCCCGCGACCCCCACGGCCTCCTCGACCAAGCCTCCCGGGTTTCCGCGGAGGTCGAGCACGACGGACGACGCGCCGTCCTCCTCGAGCTCCTTGGTGGCCTCGCGAACCGCCTCCGCAGAGCCCCGCGTGAACTGCACCAGGCGGATGTAGCCGACCTCCTCGTCGCCGACCCGGCGGATCTCGGCGTCGACCACCGGCACCTGGATCTTCGAGCGCTCGACCTCGACCTCGCGGCGGCCCTCGCCGGGCCGCACGAATCCGAGCTCCACCGTGGTCCCCTCGGGCCCCCGGATGCGCTCGACCGTCGGCTCGACCGCGCCCTTGACGGGTCTCCCGTCGACCGAGACGAGAAAGTCGCCGGCGCGGACACCCGCTTCTTCGGCCGGCGAGCCCTCGAACACGTTGGTCACCTCGATGCGATCGCCCTGCTGGGCGACCTGCAGGCCCACGCCGAAGTAGGTCCCGTTGTTGCGCTGGCGCAGCGCCTCCAGGTCCTCGGGCGTCAGGTACACCGTGAACGGGTCGTCCAGCTGCTCGATCAGCCCCTCGACACCGGCCGACTCAAGCGACTCCGCGTCGAAGTCCTCGTAGTACTCGTCCTCGAGCACGTCGAGCACCTGGCCGGTGAGGTCCTGGCCGCTCGATCCGAGCAGGAACGATCGGATCGACTCGGGCATCTCCGTGATGCCGGTCGCTCTCGGGTGCCCGCCGACGAGGACCCCCGCCAGGAAGATCGCCAGCACGAAGACGGCCGTGGCGACGATCGCAAGCGCGGTCCTGGCGTGTCTCATCCGTACGCTCCGATCACCGAACCCTCATGATAGGGCCGCTGTGCCAGGCCCCCGGCGGTGAGGTTCTCGGAGATCGACACCGTACGCGTGGGTGCCCCCGCGGCGGTGCGAGCCGGGGCTCACCAGCACGCCGACCCCGGTGACGGCGGCTCCGCTAGACCCGAAGGAAGCGACGGAGCGTCAAGCCGCTCCCGAGCGCCCCGAGCGCCGCACCGGCGGCCAGCAGGATCACGGCCAGCGTGACGAACCCGATGGAGGTGGTCTGCTCCTCGGTGAGCTGGCTGGAGGCGTCGTCCACGAGACGATCGACGACGGCCAGCTTCACCGCCAGCAGCAGCCCGACCGAGAGCAGCGCCCCGACGAGGCCACAGATGATGCCCTCGATGACGAACGGCCAGCGGATGAACCAGTTGGTGGCGCCGACGAGCTTCATCACCTCGACCTCACGCCTGCGGGCGAAGATCGAGAGGCGGATCGTGTTGCCGATCAGCAGCACCGCGGCAACCGTGAGGATCAGGATCAGCGCGAGGCCGGACCACTGGATGAACTGCGCGACCGAGAGCAGCCGGTCCGCCGTGTCGCCGGCGAAGCCGATCCCCTCGTCCGGATCGAGCGCGGGTTGCTCCTCGACCGCCACGATCACCTCGTCGGCGTTCTCGGGGTCGGTGAGCTTGACCTCGAACGAGGCCGGGAACGGGTTGCTCGGCAGCTCCTCGAGGATGGTCGGGTCGTCCAGTCGCTCGCGCATCGCGGCGAGCGCGTCGTCCTTCGAGACGTAGGTGAACTCTCGAACGACGCCCTGCTCCTCGAGCCCGCTGATCTGCGCCTGCAGCGCGTTGACCTGGTCCACCTCCGCCGAGTCGGAGATGTAGACGCTGACGTCGATCTTCTCCTTCTGGCGATCCACCGCCGACTGCACGTACAGGAACGACGGGATGAACGCGCCGAGCACGAAGATCGCGATCAGCACCGTGACCGTCGCCGCGAGGGCGAGGGCCATGTTCGATCTGATCGAGCGGACTGCCTCTGCGAGGAAGAAGCGCGGGCGCACTAGCTGGCGTCCTCCGCGGACCCGGCCTCGTCGCCCGTCGGCACCGCCCGCTGCGGCCGTCCGTACCGGGCGTTGCGCGCGTCACGGACGAGGACCCCGTCGCCCAGCTCGATCACGCGCATCTGCATCTTGTCGACGAGCTCACGATCGTGCGTGGCCATGATCACGGTCGTGCCGGTGCGGTTGATGCGGTAGAGGAGCTGCATGATCCCGATCGACGTCTCGGGGTCGAGGTTCCCGGTCGGCTCGTCGGCGATCAGGAGGCGCGGCTGGTTCACGAACGCGCGGGCGATGGACACGCGCTGCTGCTCACCACCGGAGAGCTCACCCGGGTAGCGGGAGCCCTTCTCGGAGAGGCCGACCAGCGACAGCATCTCGGGCACCTTGCGCCGGATGCTGCTGGGACTCTCACCGGTCACCTGGAGCGCGTAGGCCACGTTCTCGAACACGGTCCGGCTCGTGAGCAGCTTGTAGTCCTGGAACACGCAGCCGATCGCGCGGCGCAGGTACGGCACCTTCGAGCGCCGCATCCGGTTCAGGTCGCGCCCGCCGACCCAGAGGCCGCCCTTGCTCGGGCTGACCTCCTTGATCAGGAGCTTGATGAACGTCGACTTCCCCGACCCGCTGGGTCCGACGAGGAACACGAACTCCCCGCTCTCGATCGAGAGCGACAGGTCACGGATCGCGACGGCGTCCGAGCCGTACTGCTTGGTGACGTCGTCGAACACGACCATCGGCCCGTCGCCCGGTCGCAGCTGGTTCTGGCGACTCTCGCGCTTGGACTGGCCGTTCTGCGAGTCACGGGCGCGGCGCGCGGAACCGGTGTCGGCGCGGCGCTGGGTCGTGGACTCAGGCGGGGCGTCTGTGCTCATGTTCGGCGCCTCGGCGGCGGCTGAGCGTGGGGGCTCGACGCCGCGGGCACTCCTCCCTCGTTTCGGAAACGGGTTGGGGCAACTGGAGCGCGGGGGAGGCTAGCTCCCTCTCGGGCGGGCTGTCAATTCGCGTGGCGAACACGAAACATCCCGCATGCAGGGGAGATCTGTCACGCCGGAACGATGCCTCCTCCTCGCGACCCCGCCCGCGAACCCCGCGAGACAGGGGGCTACCCCTGCTTTGCCCGCCGCTCGAGCTCGGTCCGGACGAACTCGTCGATGTCGCCGTCGAGGACCCTGTCGGCGCTTCCGACCTCATGCCCGGTCCGCAGGTCCTTGACCATCGTGTACGGGTGGATCACGTACGAGCGAATCTGGCTGCCGAAGCCGATCGCCTTGGTCTCACCCCGGCGCTCCGCCGCCTCCTGCTCGCGCTTCTCGAGCTCCAGCTGGACGAGCCGCGAGCGCAGCATCGACATGGCCGTCGCGCGGTTCTGGGTCTGCGACCGCTCGTTCTGGCACTGCACCACGATCTTCGTCGGCAGGTGGGTGATCCGCACGGCCGAGTCGGTCTTGTTGACGTGCTGTCCACCGGCGCCGCTCGCGCGATAGGTGTCGATCTTCAGGTCCTTGTCCTCGATCTCGACGTCGACGTCGTCGCTGACGAGCGGGGCGACCTCGACGGCGGCGAAGGACGTCTGGCGCCGGTGCGCCGAATCGAAGGGCGACAGCCGAACGAGGCGGTGCACCCCGCGCTCGGCGGACATCAGGCCGTAGGCGTTCTGGCCGTGCAGCGTGAACGTCGTGGACTTGATCCCAGCCTCGGTCCCCTCCGAGACCTCCTTGACCTCCACCCCGAGGCCCCGGCGCTCGGCCCAGCGGGAGTACATCCGCAGGAGCATCTCGGCCCAGTCCTGGGCATCGGTCCCGCCTTCGCCGGCGTGGATCGTCACCACGGCGTCGTCGCCGGCGTGCTCGTCCGCGAAGAGCCTCGCCTCCTCCAGCCGGCCGAGGACGGCCTCGGCGCGCTCGACACCCGTGAGCAGCTCCGGGACCAGCTCGGTTCCGTCGTCGTCCGCCTGTGCGAGCTCGGCGAGTCCCCGGATGTCGGCCACCTCCTCCGAGAGGCCGCGAAACTCGGTCAGCCGGTCCCGGACCGAGGCGTGGTCCGCCGAGACCTTGGCAGCCGTGTCGGCGTCGTCCCAGAAGCCCGGCTCCTGCATCCGGGCCTCGAGCTCCTCGATCCGGCCTTCGAGCGCAGGCGGGTCAAAGATAGTCGCCGAGCACGGCGAGGCGCTCCGTGAGCGCATCGGCGCGCTGGACGACGTCCTCCAGCGGGGCGGCTTCCTCGGACATGCGGAGCGCTCAGCCCCGGTTGCGCTTGCGCGCCTGGCGAGCGGCCTTGTTCTTGCGCTTGTCGCGCTTGCCGCCGACGGTGCGGCCCACGGTGGCGGCCGCCGCGGCGGAGCGCTCGGCGTCGGCCCGCTCCTCCTCGGTTGGCCCCTCCTCGACGGCAACCGCGGCCGCGGCCGCCTCCTCGGCCGGCACGGCGGCGGCGGCGACGCCCTGGACCGGGTCCGCCTGGTACGTGTAGTCCACGTCCTCGGCCGCGGGCTCGGCCGGCGCCTCCGGCGGGGCGTTCACCTCGACGTGGAAGACGTAGCGGACGAAGTCCCGCTTCACGATCTCCATCGTCTCGTCGAACATCGCGTGGCCCTCGAGGCGGTACTCGCCGAGCGGGTCCTTCTGGCCCAGCGCTCGCAGGTGGATCCCCTCTCGGAGGTAGTCCATGTTGTAGAGGTGCTCGCGCCAGTTCTTGTCGACGAGCTGGAGGAGCACCCACCGCTCGATCTCGCGCATGAGCTCCTCGCCGAGGCGCTCCTCGCGCGCCTCGTAGGCGTCCATCGCGTCGTCCTCGAGCCGGTCGAGCAGCGCCTCCTCGTCGAAGTCCGGCGAGTCGAGCGGAAGATCGTCCGGCGCGAACGAGATCGGGTAGAGCGCGGCCAGCGCCTGGAACATCGACTCGAGGTCCCAGTCGGCCGGAAGCGACTCCTCGTCCTTGTGGCTCTCGATGACGTCCACGAGCGCCTCGGCGATCCAGTCCCTCGCCTGCTCCGACAGGTCCTCACCCTCGAGCACCCGGCGGCGCTCCCGGTAGATGACCTCGCGCTGCTTGTTCATCACGTCGTCGTACTCGAGGACGCGCTTCCTGATGTTGAAGTTCTGCTCCTCGACCTTCTTCTGGGATCCCTCGACGGTTCGGGTGAGCATCCGCGCCTCGATCGGGACGTCGTCACCCGGCCCGAGGCGATCCAGGATCTTGTAGATGCGATCGCCGGCGAAGATCCGGATCAGGTCGTCCTCGGCGGAGAGGTAGAAGCGGGATGCGCCCGGGTCGCCCTGGCGGCCGGAGCGGCCTCGCAGCTGGTTGTCGATTCGACGGCTCTCGTGGCGCTCGGTGCCGACGACGAGCAGGCCGCCGGCATCGATCACGCCCTCGCCGAGCTTGATGTCGACGCCGCGACCGGCCATGTTCGTCGCGATCGTGACCGCGCCCTTCTGGCCGGCGTTCTTGATGATCTCGGCCTCACGGGCGTGGTTCTTCGCGTTCAGCACCTCGTGCGGGATCCCGCGCGCCTCGAGCCGCTCGGCGAGCATCTCGGAGACCTGGACGGACACGGTGCCGACGAGCACCGGCTGCCCCCGCTCGTGGGCGTCGGCGATGTCCTCGACCACCGCGGCGAACTTGGCGTCCTTGGTCTTGAAGATCAGATCGTTCTGGTCGTCCCTGACCATCGGCTTGTTGGTCGGGATCGACACGACATCGGTCTTGTAGATCTTCGAGAACTCGTTGGCCTCGGTCGCCGCCGTTCCCGTCATCCCGCCGAGCTTGTCGTAGAGCCGGAAGTAGTTCTGCAGCGTGATCGTCGCGAGCGTCTGGTTCTCCTCGCGGATCTTGCAGCCCTCCTTGGCCTCGATCGCCTGATGGAGACCCTCCGAGTAGCGCCGGCCCTCGAGGACTCGACCGGTGAACTCGTCCACGATCAGCACCTCGCCGTCACGGACGATGTACTCCTTGTCCTTGCGGTAGAGCGACTCGGCCTTCAGCGCCTGGATCAGGTGGTTGACCAGGTTGGCGTGCACGTCGAGATAGAGGTTCTCCATCCCGAGCGCCTTCTCGATCTTGGCCACGCCGCTCTCGGTCGGGGCGACGGTGCGGTGCTTCTCGTCGACCTCGTAGTCCTTGCCCACCTTGAGCGTCGGGGTGATGCGAGCGAAGCGGTAGTAGGTGTCGGACGCGGCCTCGGGGACACCCGAGATGATCAGCGGGGTCCGCGCCTCGTCGATCAGGATCGAGTCGACCTCGTCCACGATGCAGAACGTGTGCGAGCGCTGAACGCAGTCCTCGAGCCGGACCGCCATGTTGTCGCGCAGGTAGTCGAACCCGAACTCCGAGTTCGTCCCGTACGTGACGTCCGCCGCATAGGCCTCGCGGCGCTGATCTGGCGGCATCATCGCCTGGATCACGCCGACCGAGACCCCGAGGGCCTCATAGAGCGGCCGCATCCACTCGGCATCGCGGGCGGCGAGGTAGTCGTTGACGGTCACGACGTGAACGCCCTCGCCGGCGAGGGAGTTCAGGTAGACGGCGGGGACTGCGGCGAGGGTCTTGCCCTCCCCGGTCTTCATCTCCGGAATCGTCCCTTCGTGCAGGACGATCGACCCGAGCAGCTGCACGTCGTAGGGGCGCATGCCCATCGCGCGCTTGGAGGTCTCGCGGACGACCGCGAACGCCTCCTCGAGCAGATCGTCGAGCGACTCCCCGTCCTTCGCGCGTGCCCTGAGGGCGTCCGAGCGCTCGCGCAGCTCCTCGTCGCCGAGCTCCTCGAACTCGGGCTCGAGCTTGGTGATGCGCTTGACCTGGGCGACCCGGCCTTTCATGGCCCGCCCTTCTCCGACGCGGAGAAACTTGTTGATCATCTCCGTGCTCATGCGCCTTCCAGGGTCAGTTGGGAGCGCGTCAAGGGTAGCAACGGGCCTGTGGGCCGACCCCGAGCGTTGTCGGGCCTCCGGGCCGACGGCCCACGGGTGGTCCGGGCACTGCCTACTCCGGGGCGATCAGGCCGTAGTCGCCGTCCTTGCGCCGGTAGACAACCGAGACCTCGCCCGACTCCTCGTCCCGGAAGACATAGAAGTCGTGATGGAGCAGATCCATGTTGAGGGCCGCCTCCTCGGGGCTCATCGCGTGCAGCGAGAAGCGCTTGCTCTTGACCAGCTTCGGCGCGGTCTCGACCGGAAGCGGCGCCTCGACGAGGTCCGGTGGGAGCTCGGGCAGCGAGGGCGCGCCGGGGCGTCGGTGCTCCTTGCGCCGCTCCCGGTAGCGCCGCGCCTGGCGCTCGAGCTTCTTCGCCGCGGTGTCGATCGCCTGATACATGTCGGGGGCGCTCTCGCGGACGCGGAGCACCGGCCCCTTGGTCCTCACCGTGATCTCGGCGACCTGCGGGCGCTCGATCTTCGGGTTGCGCTCGACGCTCAGCTCGAGCTCGACGCTCGACGCGTCGTCCCATGGCGGGAGGATCTTCGTGATCCGCTCGAGGCGACCCTCCGCATGAGCGAAGAGCGCGTCGGTCACGGCCATGTTCTTACCCTTGACCTGAAGCTGCATGGCGCTTCCTCCTGTAACCGATCGCGGGACCGGATGTTACCTCCGGTGGTGTCCGCGCTCGCGCGCCGACGCGCCCCGATTCTCGGTTACGCATGTCGGCCGTCGCCGATCGGCGCTCGAGCCGCCGTCACCGCCACGACGGTCGTCGCGCCCGCCGATCGCAGGGCGCGAGCGCACGCCGCCAGCGTGGCCCCGGTGGTCTGGACGTCGTCGACGAGGCACGCCGACGCCGGGACGTCCCCGGCGCTCTCGAACGCGGCGCCCAAGCCCGACCTGCGGGCACGACCGCTGCGACCGCGCTGCGGGGTCCCGTCGTGCACGCGACGGAGCGCGCCGACCATGGGTAGCCCCCACTCGGCCCCCAGGTGGGTGGCAATCAGTGCGCTCTGGTTGAAGCCGCGGGCGACGAGCCGGCGACGGGCGAGCGGCACCGGAACCAGCGCGTCCACGTCGGGCCGCGAGACGGCCGCGGCCACGAGCTCGGCGATCGACCGGGCGACCCGGGTCCGGCCATGGTCCTTCAGCGCCGAGACGAGCTTGCGGGCTCGGCCGTCGTAGAGGATCGCGGCCCGCGATCGCGGCGCACCCACCAGGCACGCCCGGCACCCGCGCACCTCGACGCTCCACGGGTGGCCGCACTCGAGACAAAGCGGCGGCGCAACCGGCGCGAGCCGGCCCGAGCACTCGCGGCAGAGACTGTCACCGGGGAGCCCGCACACTGCGCACCCCTCGGGGGCGACCACCTCGAGCGCGGTCCGAAGCAGCGCATGCAGCACGGCGCCGATGGTCTCCGAGGACACCGCGCGAAGCAGGCGCCGGTTGCGGCGGTCTCGCGCCGAAAGTGTCCACCCGCCGCACGGCGTGCGCGGCCCGAACGACCGGGCCACCTCCGTCGCGGTGCGTATGATTGGGCAGGTCGGTCCCGCCCGCGCCGATGACCCGTGGTGCGTGAGTGGCGTCGCTGGACGCAGGGCCGATCAGTTGGAGCCATGTCGGCGACCGGCCGACGAGAATGCCGCACGGGGCGGCCCGAAGGGCTCGCCCACCGACGACCGACGGAGACCGAATGACGACCGCCACACCAGCCGCCGACTTCAAGGTGGCCGACCTCTCGCTCGCGGACTTCGGGCGCAAGGAGATCCGGCTGGCCGAGCACGAGATGCCGGGGCTGATGGCGATCCGCGCCGAATACGCCGATCAACAGCCGCTCCGCGGCGCCCGCATCACGGGCTCCCTGCACATGACCGTGCAGACCGCCGTCCTGATCGAGACGCTGACGGCGCTCGGAGCCGAGGTCCGGTGGGCCTCGTGCAACATCTTCTCGACCCAGGACCACGCGGCGGCGGCGATCGCCGTGGGCCCAGAGGGCACCGAGGACGCCCCCGCCGGGGTGCCGGTGTACGCATGGAAGGGCGAGACCCTCGAGGAGTACTGGTGGGCCACCGAGCAGGTGCTGCGCTGGCCCGACGGCGGCGGCCCCAACATGATCCTGGACGACGGCGGCGACGCGACGCTCCTGGTCCACCTCGGCACCAAGTACGAGGCGGCAGGCGCGGTCCCGGACGACGCGACCGCGGGCTCCGAGGAGGAGAAGGTGATCCTCGGCCGGCTCCGCCAGTCACTCCGCGAGGACCCCGAGCGCTGGACCAAGATCGGCCAGGGCATCAAGGGCGTCACCGAGGAGACGACGACCGGCGTCAACCGGCTCTACCAGCTGGCCGCGGAGGGGGAGCTGCTCTTCCCCGCGATCAACGTGAACGACTCGGTGACGAAGTCGAAGTTCGACAACACCTTCGGCGTCCGCCACTCGCTCGTCGACGGGATCAACCGCGGCGTCGACGTGATGCTCGGCGGCAAGACCGCCGTGGTCTGCGGCTTCGGGGACGTCGGCAAGGGCAGCGCGGACTCGCTACGCGGCCAGGGCTGCCGCGTGCTCGTCACCGAGATCGACCCGATCTGCGCGCTCCAGGCCGCGATGCAGGGATACCAGGTCGTTCGCCTCGACGACGTCATCGGCGACGCCGACGTGTTCATCACGGCCACCGGCAACAAGGACATCATCACGGCCGACCACATGTCCCGGATGAAGCACCAGGCGATCGTGGGCAACATCGGCCACTTCCACAACGAGATCGACATGGCCGGCCTCGAGCAGCTCCCCGGGATCGAGCGGATCAACATCAAGCCCCAGGTCGACGAGTGGCGATTCCCGGACGGCCACTCGGTGATCGTGCTGTCCGAGGGGCGTCTGCTGAACCTCGGAAACGCCACCGGGCACCCGTCGTTCGTGATGTCCAACTCGTTCTCGAACCAGACGATCGCCCAGATCGAGCTGTTCACCAAGAACGACGAGTACGAGCTGCAGGTCTACACGCTGTCGAAGCACCTCGACGAGAAGGTCGCCCGACTGCACCTGGACGCGCTCGGCGTGGACCTCACCCAGCTGTCCGAGGAGCAGGCCTCCTACATCGGCGTGTCGGTCGAGGGCCCCTACAAGCCCGACCACTACCGGTACTGAGCCCAAGGGCGGGGGCGCCCACGACGCGCCCCCGCCTCACACGCCCGAGGTGGGGGCGCAGTGCGCCAGGGCCGTCGCGTTGAGCGCGCTGCCGTTGTTGTTGTTGCGCACCTGAATCCGCCACCGGTCGTACGGCGGTTGGCCGTTCGCGCTCGTCATGAACTCGTCGCGGATGACGAGGTCGTTGCTGGTGAACCGGAATCCCCCGCTGATCGGGAACGAGCCCGCAGGGCAGATGGCCGGGATGAACCGCTGACTGTTCGCGGGGACGGGCAGCTCGTTCGCCACGGTGAAGATGCCGGCCCCGTCGACCACACCCGCGGGCCCCTGAGGCCCTGTCGGTCCCTGTGGGCCGGTGTTCGTGGCGTTGAGCTTCGCCCGGACGCTCGCTGACAGGACCCCCTCGGGCAGCCCTCCACCAACGCCGCGCTGCTGCACGATCGGCCCGCTGGAGGCGCCGATCAGCGCATCGGGCTCCGCGAGATGGATGCCGAGCAGGTTCCAGACGGTCTTGCCCATGTTGATCCCGCCGAGGCACGCTTGCTGGCCGCGTCGACATCGGCCTTGCTGGCGGACTGACCGGACTGCGCGCTCGCGCCTTCGGTCACCGCATCGAGGGCGACGAGCGAGCCCGCCCCGAGGACCAGGCCGGCCGCCGCGCCGGCGAGAACGGGCTTGAGTGGCATGAGGAGCTCCTTCGTGGATGGGGCGCCGTCCTCGGACCGCGCCGGTCGAGGGATCTCACTGTCCCACACCGCCAGGCCACGACCGGCGGCACGGCCGGCGGCCGGTGCGGGCCGGCGGGCCTCAAGGTCCCGAGCGCCTTCGCCGACAGCAGAAGCAGAGGCAATCCAGGGAGCCAACGATGAAGGCCAAGCTCACGCTCGTCGCCATGGCGGGACTGTCCGCGCTCGGATTCGCGGCATGCGGCGACAGCGACAACTCCTCGGACGACTCCTCCAACGGCACAACCGTTGTCGAGACGGTCACCGCGGACACCGGCACGACCGAAGCGACCACCACGACGGGTGGCGCGACGACCGACTCGAGCTCGGGCGACTCGCTCTCGAGCCTCCTGTCGGCCATCAGCACTCCGTCCGGAGCGACCCGCGTCTCGACCGAGGAGCTCTCGAACGGCGGCCTGCAGGAGACGTACACCACGAGCGACTCGGCCGCGAACGTGATCTCGTTCTACGAGTCAGCGCTCGCGGACGCGGGATGGAGCGTCACCGACTCGGGCGGCGGAGGCGCGTCCGAGGGCGGTGGCGGCGGCCTCGAGGCGACCATGAACTCGGACTACCTCGTCGTCGAGGCGGGAACGGGCGGCGGAACGACGTACGTCGGCGTGTGCGTCTGGTCGTCCGAGCCGAGCGACGACGACTGCGATGAAGACTCGGACGACGACGACGACGACGATTCCTCCGACGCGAGCTGACTTCGTCGTTCAGGCGATGGGAACCCGCGCCCGGGTCCTGGCCGTCGGGCCGCGGTTCTTGGGCGCGATGGCTCGGCACCGGATCGCCCAGCTCGAGGATCGCTGGACGCGCTTTCGCCCGAGCGAGCTGACTCGGCTGAACGAGCGCAACGGCGATTGGGTGCCGGTCTCGGCGGACACGCTGGAGCTCGTCCGCCGCATGTGCGAGGGGTGGCGACTCACCGAGGGCCGGTTCGACCCGACAGTGCACGACGCCATGCTCGCCAACGGATACCACCGCGACCTGGCGACGATCGGCGCCGCGGGACGGCCCGTCGACTCCGCCGAGCCCGTCGCGGCGCCGGGCTGCGAGGGGATCGCGATCGACCCGATCGGGGGAGCCGTGCGTCTTCCGCCGGGCGTGCATCTGGACGCGGGCGGGCTGGGCAAGGGCCTCGCAGCGGACCTGGTCACGGCGGAGCTCGTCGAGGCCGGAGCAAGCGGCGCGCTCGTCTCGCTGGGCGGTGACGTCCGCGTCCGCGGCGAGCTTGGCCCCGATCGGCCCTGGAGGATCGCGGTCAAGGATCCCGCCACCGGCCGGGTCGTGAGCCGGCTGCGGCTTCGGGACGGCGGCATCGCGACCAGCAGCGTGGCCCGGCGCCGCTGGCGCCTGTCGAACGGGCGGCGCGCCCACCACCTGGTCGACCCTCGCACCGGGAGCCCGACCGACGAGACGGTTCGCTCGGCGAGCGTGGTCGCGTCCGACTGCTGGCGTGCGGAGGTGCTCGCGACCGCGACGGTCGTCGCGGGCCGCCGGCGCACCGACGTCCTCGGTCACAGGCACTCGGCCCTGGTCACGCTGGCGAGCGGACTCCGAGAGGGCTCGGGCGCGTTCGCGGCCGCCGCCTGACCCGGGAGCGACCTCCCACGCGCGCCGGCTCGGCCGAACGGCTCGGCGTCAGCCGACCGAGCCGCCCTGTGCGCGCCCGTGCGGCGTCACCGCCAGCTTCTCCTTGAGGCGCTCGATCATCTCGACCGGCCCAGGGTCCATGTCGCCGAGGAGCGCGAGGTAAATCGACGAGTAGTCGCCGAGCAGCACGAGGTCGAGCATGCGCGCCAGCGGAGACGTCCCCTCCGCGGTGACGGCCAGCACGCCCGCGACGTGCGGCGTGACGAGCTCCTGGGTGAGGTCGAGCCGCCGCACGACCTGGCGAGTGTGCCGCGCGTCGCGGAGCAGGACGATCCGCATCCGCCGATCCAGCTCGCCGAGCCCTTCGAACCCGCAGATCTCGTTGTGGTCGAGCTCGGGGATCTCGCTCGAGATCGCGAAGCGCTTGGCGTTCTCGTTCACCTGAGTCCGCCACCGATGGGCGACGGCCGCGGTCATCTGACCACCCCAGAACACCGGGATCGAGTCGTGCAGCGCCTGGGCCAGCTGCTTTGCGGGGTTCTCGGCGACGGGGACCGATGCCTGGAGTGCCGCAACCGAGGCGGCCGCCGTCTCACGCGCCTCGTCGAGGTCGGCGGCGACATCGCCGACCACCCCGACCCGGGACAGGACGACGAGCAGCGGGACCAGGCTCCGCGGCAGCGCCGCGCGCGGCTGCAGCCCCGGAGGCATCGGGATCATCGGGATCCCGTCCTCCTCGACGTAGCGCTCCTGCAGCTTCCCGCCGCTCGTGATCGCGAGGCAGCGCGCGCCGCGCTCGGTCGCCTGCATCGCGCACGTGAGCGTCTCCTCGGTCGTTCCCGAGTACGAGGACAGGATGACGAGGGTGTGCTCGTCGACCCAGCCGGGCAGCACGTAGTCGCGCACCACGACGAGCGGCACGCGCAGACGCTCGACGTACGCACCCGCGACGAGGTCCGCCGCGATCGCCGAGCCCCCCATCCCGCACACCACGACCGAGCGAATGTCGTCGACCGGATACGGCAGGTCGAGGGCCTCGGCCGCCGCGCGGGACTCGTCCATCGCGACGGGTGTCGCGTCGGTCATCCCGAGGACGTCCAGCGTGTCGCGCGCACGGAGATCGCCGTCCAGATCGCCCATCGCCCTACCTCCCCGCGTGCTCGGACTCCCGCACGCCGTCGTCGTCGACCAAGCCGTCCGTCGGAACCTTCACGGGGCCTTCCACGGTCGCCCCCGGGGCGACGACCGCGCCGTCCCCGACGACCACCTCCTCACCGACCGTCGCGCCGTCGCCGACCGAGACGCCCGCACCGACGATGCAGCCCGAGAGCTCCGCCCCCGAACCTACTCGAACGCCGTCACCGAGAACGCATCCCGAGACGCTCGCCCCGTCGCCGAGGCGACAGCCCGCCCCGACCACGCTGCCGCCGCCGACACTGGCGCGCGCGCCGAGGACGACATCGGCACTGAGGTGAGCGTCGCCCACCGGCGAGTCGGTTCGGACGCGTCCGGCGAGCACGTCCCGGTTGGCGCGCAGGTACGCCGCCGGCGTTCCGATGTCGAGCCAGTACGCATCGCTCGGGTGGCCGTACAGCCCCCCCTGCGCCGCCACGGCCGGAAACACGTCGCGCTCGATCGAGCAGGGCTCGCCCTCAGGGATCCCCTGGACGAGCGCCGGCTCGAGGACGTAGGTCCCGGCGTTGATCCGGAACGGCTCGCCCGGACGAAGCTCCTCGGGGGCCGGCTTCTCGACGAACGCCTCGACCGAGTCGTCGGCGAGCAGCCGAACGAGCCCGAACGGGCCGGGATCGGCAACGGGCGTCAGGACGATCGTGCCCGCAGCCGCGCGCTCCCGGTGCCGCGCGAGGACGGCGCCGAGGTCGATGTCGGTCAGCACGTCGCCGTTCAGGACCAGCGTCGTCGCCGACGGATCCAGCTCGGGCCATGCGTTTCGGACCGCTCCGCCCGTGCCGAGGGGCTCGGGGTCGACGACGTACCGAATCGACAGACCTCGATCCTGGCCGTCACCGAAGTGGTCACGGAGGGCGTCGGGCAGATACCCGCACGAGAACACCACGTCGGTGACGCCGTGGCGCTGCAGGTGATCCAGCTGGTGGGTGACGAACGGGCGATCCACGACCGTCATCATCGGCTTCGGCCGAGTGTCGGTGAGGGGACGGAGCCTCGTCCCCTTGCCGCCCACGAGGATGACCGCCTGCATCAGCTCGGCGTCACGACCACGGACGGGCCGAGCGGATCGAGCTCACCGCCCGTTCCTGCCGATGCCCTCGTACACGTATCCGAGGTCCCGCATCTGCGCCGGGTCGAGGGCGTTGCGGCCGTCGATCAGGATGGGCGTCGACATCGTCTCGCGGAGCGCTGCCCAGTCGCTCTCGACGATGGACGTCCACTCCGTGACGAGGACGGCGGCATCCGCGCCGGCGACCGCCGCCTCGACGCTCTCGGCGTCGAGGACGCCATGGACGAGATCCCCGGGGTGCGTGACCACGGGATCGTAGGCGACCACCCGGGTCCCCTCGGCCATCAGGCGGGCGGCCAGCACGAGGCTCGACGCCTCGCGCATGTCGTCCGTCTCGGGTTTGAAGGCGAGCCCGAGCAGCGCCACTCGCCGCCCCTCGAGCGTGTCGAGGTGCTTCTTGAGCTTGTTCACGACGCGCCGCTTCTGGAGCTCGTTGACCTCGATGACCGAGGTCAGCAGCTGGAAGTGGTAGCCGGAGTTGCCCGCGAGCTGCTTGAGCGCGGTGACGTCCTTCGGGAAGCAGCTTCCGCCGAACCCGACGCCGGCCCGCAGGAACGCCGGCCCGATGCGCCGATCGAGCCCCATGCCCTCGGCGACGACCGCGACATCCGCTCCGACCTCCTCGCAGACGTTGGCGATCTCGTTGATGAAGCTGATCTTGGTGGCGAGAAAGGCGTTCGACGCGTACTTGACCATCTCGGCGCTCGGAACCGAGGTCCGCACCACGCGAGCCTCGAGCGGCGCGTACAGGGCCTCGACGGCATCGCCGTGCTGTGGCTCGAAGTCACCGACGACCACCCGATCGGGCGCCAGGAAGTCCTCGATCGCCGCGCCCTCTTTGAGGAACTCCGGGTTCGACGCGTATCCGACCTTGCCGAGACCGCGGGCCTCGAGCTCGGCCCGAACCCGCTCCCCGGTTCCCACCGGGACGGTGCTCTTCATGACCAGGATGTGGCGGTCGTCGGCGCCGGTCGCCTCGAGCTCGTCCAGGACGGTCATCACGCGAGAGAGATCCGCGTCGCCGGAGTAGGTCGGCGGCGTGTCCACCGCGATGAAGACGATGTCCGACTGCTCGAGCATGTGGTCGAGGGACAGCGTGTAGGTGAGCCGCTCCCGGTGATCGGCCATCAACGTGTCCAGGCCCGGCTCGTAGATCGGGACGTCCCCACGCTCGAGCGCGGAGACCTTGCCCTCGTCGATGTCGCGGAGCGTGACCTGATTGCCCAGGCTGGCCAGGCACACGCCGGTGACGAGCCCGACGTACCCTGCGCCGATGACGCCGATCCGCGCCGGCGTGGTCTCGGCGGGTGCCGCGGCCCTGTCGGCCTCCCGGAGCTCTCCGTTGGCGTGCCGCGACGCTCCGGCCGTCGTGCCGGCGTCCGCTGCGCTCACGGAGTGGAGCCTTCGCGCTCGATTTCCAAGCCCACGTCCACCGCTCCCTCCGGCAGCGTCGCACGACCGAGCGGGCGGGCGGACTTGGCGATGGCCCACATCGTCTCGTCGCTGAGGGCGTAGTCCAGGCTGTTCGACACCCAGAAGCTCACGCCGCCCTTTCGCCATGCCAGCCGCTGCATGTTACGGCCGTCATAGTACGTGAAGTAGCGCCGTCCTCCGCGATCGAGCTTGCCGGTCTCGCCCTCGAGCACGGACAGGTTCTCGCTGCCGACGATGCTCATTCCCCAGTACTTGCGGGTGCCGGTCTCGAACACGATCTTCACGGCCGGGACCTTCTTGCCGTCGACGTTGGCCGTGTACGAGCGCACCCGGCGCACCTTGCTCCCGCGCGCGACCTTCAGCGGCGCCATCACCTGCAGGCCGGTCGTCCGCTGGATCTGGCGGAGCACGGGAACGAGCGCGGCGGTGTCCACCGCGGCCGGCGCGGGCCGGCGGTCGGGCGGCGGCGGGGGCTTGGAGAGCTTGCCTGGGAAGTCGGCCCCCACGACCAGCTGCAGATCGGCGTCGATCGAGCTCGCCGCGGTCCCGGACAGGCCCGACAGCTGCGTCCCGTCGCCCATGAGGCGCTGCAGCCGCACCGCCGCGGGGCGCTGGCCCGGCACGTAGCGGACCTCCGAGTTCGCGTACCCGAAGTTGTTCGCGTTCCCGGCGTCGGCCGCGTCCCAGCCCTTCTCGCGCAGCAGTGCCGAGGTCCGGTCGGCCTTGCGGATCTGGCCCGAGCCGTTCAGCACCGCGACCCTGGTCGCGGCGGGCTTTGCGGACTCCGCGCCCTGGAAGTCGGGCTCGAGCCACTCGTCGACCGCACGCGCGATCGCACCCTCGCCCGCGACCACGACGGCCTGGTCTCCCCGGAACTCGTCGAACGCCTC
Source organism: Thermoleophilia bacterium (assembly GCA_028285405.1). Lineage (GTDB taxonomy): Bacteria > Actinomycetota > Thermoleophilia > Miltoncostaeales > Miltoncostaeaceae > JANQPH01. The sequence goes on along the minus strand of JANQPH010000014.1, from coordinate 68,016 downwards.
GACCGAGACGCGCCCGACGCGGTCCTCGTCGACCGTGAGCGAGAGCCGCACCAGGTCGAGCATCTGGGGGACGCTGCGGATGCTGGTCTCGATCGAGTCGCCGAAGATGTCGCCGAGTGACCGCAGGTTCAGCAGGTTCTCGGCCTGGTTGGTCTGGCGCTTCAGGTCCGACAGGAACAACTGCTGACGGCGGATGCGGGCGAAGTCGCTGTCGGTGTGCCGGTAGCGGACGTAGTCGAGGGCGTTGTCCCCGTCGAGGCGCTGGAACCCGGGCTCGATGTCGATCTCGGCGAACGTCGTCCCCGGAGCGCGGCCGGAGTTGTCGTTGAAGTACTGGCGGTCGATGTCGAGGTAGACGCCGCCGACCTCGTCGACGAGCCGCCGGAAGCCCTCGAAGTCGATGTCGACGTAGTGGTTGATCGGCTGGCCCGTCAACTCCCGGATCGTGTCGATCGCGGTCGCCGGGCCGCCGACCGAGTACGCGTTGTTGAGCTTTGCCTGCCCGGAGCCCGGGATGTTGACCCAGAGGTCACGCGGGAAGGACAGCAGCGAGATGAAGCCGTTGCGGGCGTCCATCCGCATGAGGATCAGCGAGTCGCTGCGGCCCGGGATCCCCTCCTCGTCGGGTCGCTGGTCGGATCCGATGAGCAGGACGTTGACGGGCTCGCCCGGCTTGACCGGATCGGCCGTCTTGATCGCGGCGCGCACCGCGTCGGTGTTGGGACTCGCCTTCGACAGCGTCGTGTCGAGGAAGGTCCACGCGCCGAACCCGATCGCCGCCAGCACGGCCACGACGGTCCACAGCGAGAAGCCCAGGAACGGGAGCAGCCGCCCCCGCCGCCTGGGGACCGAGTAGTACCTGACCCGGCGTTTCTCGTCGTCCTCGCTCACTGCCCTCCGGCGATGTTCGGATCGGCCTCGCGCCCGACGGACGCGGGCACCTGCCGCACGAAATCGACCAACGCTCGTCGATAGTGCCCGAGGCTCTCGAGATCCACATGCTCGTCGGGTCCGTGGTGTCCTCCCCCACACGGTCCGAACTCGACCGCGGGAACACCGACCGCGAGGAACGCGACGGCGTCGGACGCGCCGTCCCGCCCCACCGCGGCCGCGGTGGGCTCGTAGCGGCCGGCCGCGTCCAGCAGGGACTCGACCATGGGATGGCGCGGCGAGACGTAGGCGGGCGGGCGCTCGATCAGGATCTCGATGGCGACATCGGAGTCGATTCCCCGGATCTCGTCGAGGATCTCCTGCGGGCGCTGCTCGGGCAGGTAGCGGATGTCGATGTCGGCCCGGCAGGCGTCGGGGACCTTGTTGATCGCGTCGCCGCCGGACAGCCGACCGAGGTTGACCGAAGGACGATCGAAGAGCTCGGACGACTCCCGGGCGAACGGGAGCCGCTCGATCGTCTCGTAGAGGCGGACGGCCTTGAGGATGGCGTTCTCCCCCAGCCAGGGAGTCGACCCGTGCGCGGCCCGGCCCGGAACCTCCGCCCTCAGCATCAGGACGCCCTTGGCCTGTACGCCGACCTGGAACTCGGTCGGCTCACCGCAGACGACGAAGTCTCCGCGCAGTCCCTCGGCAACGAGCATCTCTGTGCAGTTCGCCCCCGGCTCGGCGCGTTCCTCGTCCGGGACCACGACGAGCTCGACGCGCACCTCGGGCGGGGAGTCGGACTGGGCGAGGTCGGCGACGGCGAGCATCATCGCGCCGAGCGCCCCCTTCATGTCGTACGCGCCCCGGCCGATGAGCTTCGGGCCGGCGCGGCGGGGGACGAACTGGCGGGGATGGCCGGGGACGACGTCGAGATGGCCGTGCAGCAGGATCGTGCGCTCGCCCGCACCCACCCCGGCGATCAGGCACTGGCGCCCCTCCAGTGACAGGCGTCGCACCTCTGCGCCCGAAGCCTCGAGCCATCCGGCCACGAAGTCGGTCGCGAGGCCGATGCCCGAGCGCCGGGACGTGTCGTAGGCGATGAGGCGCTCGGCGAGCTGGACCTCGTCCATCCGGCCAGGATACCCAACGGGCTCGCATGAACCGGACGGCGCGAGAGCCGCCCGCTGACACCTGTCGTCGCTCCCGCTCGCTCAGGGTCCGGCGCGGGCCGCAACCCGCCCCGGCGGCCGGGTTCCGACACCGCGAGGCGGCACGAGGAACGACCAGATCCCCCATGCGATGAGCCCGATCGCCCCGGCGATCAGCGCGGGGCCGATCCCGAGCCACTGCGCGATCCCGCCGATGAGGATCGGGCCGACCGCGAACGGCGCGATCACGGCGAGCTGGTACATGCCGAGCATCCGGCCGACCATGTCGCTCGGCGAGCGCAGCTGGACCCCGGTGTTCGTGCCGGCGAACATCCAGATCCAGAACCCTCCCGCCGCGGCGACCACGAGCATCCCGACGGCGAAGTTGGGCGCGAAGGCCAGCGCCACCATCAGGGCCCCGAACGACGCGGTCGCGAGCGGCAGCGCGCGCTCCCGCGAGATCAGGCGCCCGACGACCACCTCGAGCACGACAACGCCCACCAGCGCTCCGCCGCCCATCGCGCCCAGCAGGAGCCCGAGCCCGACGGGGCCGGCGCCGAGACGCTCGGTGATCACCGGCGCGAGCTCCTGTACGGACGACGCCAGCCCGGTGAAGACCGCCATGCCGATCAGCAGCCGTCGCATCGGCGGGTCCGCGAAGGCGTACCGAAAGCCCTCGCCGATGCTCGCGCTCCGGCTCGGCGCCGTGGGACGCGGCCGGATGGTCGCCAGCGCGACCATCACGACCCCGAACGACACCGCGTTGATCGCGAAGCTCGTCGTCGCGCCCGCGGTCGCGAGCACCGCGCCGCCGAGCGCGGGGCCCGCGAGGCGCGCGATGTTGATGCCCGCCGAGTTGAGCGAGACGGCCTGCGACAGTCGCTCCGGCGGCGCGAGCGCCGGGATCAGGGCGAGCTGGGCGGGCAGGCCGAGCGCGAAGCCGATCCCGAGCAGGAGCGTCAGGCCGAGGATCGCGGCCGGCCCGGCGAGCCCGAGCCCGGCGAGCACGGCCAGCACGCCCGCGGCGAGGGCCTGCACGCCGTTGGCGGCGATGGCCACCCGCTGACGGTCGTAGCGATCGGCGAGCGCGCCGGCGAGGGGCGCCAGCAGGATCGACGGCGCTCGCGTCGCGAGCGCGAGCGCGCCGACGAGCACGGGGCTGCCGGTCTCCTGCAGGATCAGCCAGCCGGCCGCGACGATCTGCAGCCACGTCCCCGAGTTGCTGGCGATGCTCGCCAGCCAGAAGCGTCGATACCCGCGAAACCCGAGGACTGCGGGGAACAGTCCTCGGAGCGTTCTAGGCGTTGGCGACCTTCATGCGGTTCTCGGCCCGGCGGACCGCCGCCTCGGCGACGTCTCGGAGCGTCTCATCGTCACCCGCGTCGGCGAGCTGCTGCTGCGCGGCCTCGAGCTCCTGCTGCACCTTGGAGACGTCGATCTGGTCGGCGCGCTCGGCCTGCTCGACCAGCACGAGCACCTGATCCTCCTCGACCGACAGATAGCCCTCGGACGTCGCGTAGACCGTCTCCTCGTCCTCGAGGTCCTTGATCCGGGTCTCGCCGATCCGGAGAAACGCGATCAGCGGCGCGTGCCGGGGCAGGATGCCGACCTCGCCCTCGACGCTCGGGGCGACGACGATCGTCGCCACGCCGTCGAACACCGTTCCCTCCGGAGTGAGGATGCGCAGGCCGAGTCGCTTGCGCTCGGCCGTGGCCAGGGTGCCCACGTGCTGCCCCTAACCCGTCTTCTCGGCGCTCTCGATGGCCTCGTCGATCGCGCCCTTCATGTAGAAGGCGTTCTCGGGGAGGTCGTCGTGCTTGCCCTCGACGATCTCCTTGAAGCCCCGGATCGTCTCGCCGATCGGCACGTAGGTGCCGGGGATGCTCGTGAACTGCTCGGCGACGTGGAACGGCTGCGACAGGAAGCGCTCGATCCGCCGCGCGCGCGCGACCTGCAGCTTCTGCTCGTCCGTGAGCTCGTCGACGCCGAGGATGGCGATGATGTCCTGGAGGTCCTTGTAGGTCTGGAGCACCTCCTGCACCTGCCGGGCGACCTCGTAGTGCTCCTCGCCGACGGCCTCCTTCGAGAGGATTCGGCTCGAGGAGTCGAGCGGGTCGACGGCCGGGTAGATGCCCTTCTCCGAGATGGCGCGCGAGAGGACCGTCTGCGCGTCGAGGTGGGCGAACGTGGCGGCGGGCGCTGGGTCCGTGAGGTCGTCGGCGGGAACGTAGACGGCCTGCACCGAGGTGATCGACCCGCGTCGGGTCGAGGTGATCCGCTCCTGGAGGTCGCCCATCTCGGTCGCCAGGGTGGGCTGGTAGCCGACCGCGGACGGCATCCGGCCCAGGAGCGCCGAGACCTCGGAGCCCGCCTGGACGAAGCGGAAGATGTTGTCGATGAAGAGCAGCACGTCCTGGCCGCCCTCGTCGCGGAAGTACTCGGCGACCGTGAGGCCGGTCAGGCCGACCCGAAGCCGAGCGCCGGGCGGCTCGTTCATCTGCCCGTACACGAGCGCGGTCTTGTCGATGACCCCGGACTCGGTCATCTCGAGCCAGAGGTCGTTGCCCTCGCGTGTGCGTTCGCCGACGCCGGCGAACACGGACAAGCCCCCGTGCTCCTGAGCCAGGTTGTGGATCAGCTCCTGGATGAGCACGGTCTTGCCCACACCGGCGCCACCGAACAGGCCGATCTTGCCGCCGCGCACGTACGGGGCGAGCAGGTCGACGACCTTGATGCCGGTCTCGAAGATCTGGTCGGTCGGGTCGAGCTCGTCGAATCCCGGCGCAGAGCGGTGGATCGGCCACTGGTCGCCCTCGCCGCTGAGGTCCCCGGCCTCGTCGATCGGCTCGCCGATCACGTTGAAGATCCGGCCGAGCGTCTGGCGACCGACGGGCACCGAGATCGGCGCGCCGGTGTCGACCACATCGGTCCCGCGGGCGAGTCCGTCGGTGATGTCGAGCGCGACCGCGCGGACATTGTCGTCACCGAGCAGCTGCTGGACCTCGGCGATGAGCGGCGGGCCCTCTTCGCGCGTGATCTCGAGGGCGGTGTAGATGTCGGGAAGCTCGTCCGGGAAGTGGACGTCGATGACCACGCCCTTGATCTCCGTGATCGTCCCGATGTTCTTCGTCTCGGTCGTTGCCATCTGGTTGGTCTCCTTCGGGACGTTGCCTACTCGAGGGCGTTGGCGCCCGACACGACCTCGAGGATCTCCTGCGTGATCGCGGCCTGGCGTGCCCGGTTCATCTCGAGGGTCAGATCGGTGATCAGAGCGCCCGCGTTGTCGGTCGCGCTGTGCATCGCGTTCCGGCGGGCGGCGTACTCGGCTGCGGCGCTCTCGACGAGCGCACGGTAGACGGAGGTGTTCAGGAACCTGGGCAGCAGCTGCTCGAGGAGGGCTTCTGCCGACGGCTCGAACTCGGCCAGCGCCTTGGCGTGCAGCCAGTCGGCGCTGCCCTTCTCGAACTCCTCCTCGCCCTCGTCCTCCTCCAGGCCCTTTCGCTCGACGGGCAGGATCTGCTCGGCGGTCACGCGCTGGACCAGGAGCGACTGGAACGCGTTGTAGACGAGGACGACCCGGTCGAACTCCTTGTTGGTGAAGCGGGCGATCACGTGCTCGCCGATCAGCTGCGCGTCGGCGAAGCTCGGCTCGGTCGAGAAGCCCTCGAACCGGCGGTCGACCGGGTCCCCGCGGAAGGTGAGGGTGCCCGCCCCCTTCTTTCCGACCGCGACGAAGGTGATGTTCTGCGCACCCTCGGATCGCAGGCGGTCGGCCTCGGCGTGCGCCCGGCGAAGGACGTTCACGTTGAAGGCGCCCGCGAGCCCGCGGTCCCCGGTGATCACGACCACGGCCGCGGTGGCCACCTCCTCCCGCTCCTCGAGCAGGGGCAGCTTGGCCAGACCGGAGCTGCGCTTGGCCGCCTGCTGCATGAGCCGGCGCATGTTCGAGGCATACGGCCGCATCTTCTCGATCCGCACCTGCGCGTTACGGAGCTTGGCCGAAGCGACCAGCTCCATCGCGCGCGTGATCTTGCGCGTGTTGCGCACCGAGTCGATGCGCCCCTTGATGTCGCGCTGGCTCGGCACCTAAGCGGCTGCCGGCTCCGGCGAGGACTCGGTGTCCTCGGTCTCGTCGTCCCCGCCCTCGTCGTCCATCGCCGGGGCGATCCGGTCGAGCGTGTCGGTCAGGAACGTGCCCAGCTTCTCGGCGGTGTCGTCCTCGAACTGCTTCGAGTCACGGATCGTCGCGAGGATCGTGCCCTCGTCACGAAGCGCGCGGCGCAGCTGCTCCGCGAGCGCTGGAACGCCATCGGGCTCCACGCGGTCGAGGTAGCCGTTGCCCGCGGCGAAGATGATCGCCACCTGCTCCTCGACCGGCCACGGCTCGTACTGCGGCTGGTTCAGGGCCGCGACCAGCCGCGATCCGCGGGCGAGGGTCTGCTGGGTCGCCGCGTCGAGCTCGGATCCGAACTGCGCGAACGCCTCGAGGTCGCGGTACTGGGCCAAGTCGAGCTTCAGGCGCCCGGCCACCTTGCGCATGGCCTTCACCTGTGCCGAGCCACCAACGCGGCTCACCGAGATACCGACGTTCACCGCGGGGCGGACACCGGAGTAGAAGAGCTTCGACTCGAGGAAGATCTGCCCGTCGGTGATCGAGATCACGTTGGTCGGGATGTAGGCCGAGACGTCACCGGCCTGGGTCTCGATGACCGGCAGCGCGGTCAGCGACCCGCCGCCGATGTCGTCGCTCAGCTTGCAGGCGCGCTCGAGCAGCCGGCTGTGGAGGTAGAAGACGTCGCCCGGGAACGCCTCGCGACCCGGCGGGCGGCGCAGCAGGAGCGACATCTGCCGGTAGGCGTCGGCCTGCTTGGAGAGGTCGTCGTAGACGCAGAGGGCATGCTGGCCGCCGTACAGGAAGTACTCGGCCATCGCGCACCCGGCATACGGCGCCAGGTACTTCAGCGGCGCCGACGCTGCGGCGCTCGCGACGACGACCGTCGTGTAGTCCATCGCCCCGACCTCGCGGAGCTTCTCGACGACCTGCGCGACCGTCGAGGCCTTCTGCCCGATCGCGACGTAGAAGCACATGATGTCGCTGTCGCGCTGGTTGATGATCGTGTCGATCGCGATTGCGGTCTTCCCGGTCTGCCGGTCGCCGATGATCAGCTCGCGCTGTCCGCGGCCGATCGGGATCAGCGCGTCGATCGCCTTCAGTCCGGTCTGGACAGGCTCCTTCACCGGCTGACGCTGGACCACGCCCGGAGCCTTGAACTCCACGGGGCGGTAGTGCTCGGTCTCGATCGGACCGCGGTCGTCGAGCGGGTTCCCGAGTGGGTCGACCACACGGCCGAGCAGCGCCTCCCCGACCGGCACCTGGATGACCTTGCCGGTGCGGCGCACCTGGTCGCCTTCGGTGATCAGCGTGTCCTCGCCGAGGAGCACCACGCCGACGTTGTCCTCCTCGAGGTTGAGGGCCAGCCCGACGACGTCGTGCGGCAGGTCGAGCATCTCGAGCGAGACGGCCGAGCCGAGGCCGTGGACGCGAGCGATCCCGTCACCGACCTGGAGGACGCTTCCGACCTCCTCGGCGTCGACTTCGCCGCTGTACTGCTCGATCTGCTCGCGCAGGACCTTGGTGATCTCGTCCGGTCGGAGCTTCATCTGCGGGTGCCTTTCGTGGTCGTCGTGAGGAAGGGGTCGGAGCCGATCAGCCGGTCGCGGCGTCGATCGGGGCGGCGACGAGGTCGCGTCGCAGGTCGGACAGGCCGCGCCGCACGGACGCGTCGAGCACGGTCCCGCCGGCGTCGATCACCAGCCCGCCGACGATCTCGGGGTCGACGCGCTCGATCATCTCGACCTCGAGTCCCGTCTCGTTGCGGAGCCGTGTCGTGAGCGCGTCGCGAAGACCGTCGTCGAGCGGGATCGCGCTGGTGACGGTCACCGACAACCTGCCCTCCGCGAGGTGCACACGGTGACGGTACGCCGCGACGATCTCCTCGAGCGCCTCGATGCGACCCCGGTCGATCAGGACCTGGACGAAGTTGCCGACGATCGGGTGCGCGTCGACGAGGACCGCCGCGGCGGCGGCCTTGCGCTTCGCGCCGTCGATCTCCGGGTTGGTGAGGGCGTTCCAGAGCTCGGGGGTGCCCCCAACGGCCTGGACGAGCGCATCGAGGTCGGTGCTGACCGCGGGGACGGCCTGCTGGTCGAGCGCGCCCTCGTAGAGGGCCTCGGCGTATGTCGAGGCGACGCTCACGTACTAGGAGTCCTCTCGCTTCAGCGAGGACAGGTCGGCCTGCTCGATCGCCTCCTGGATCAGCCGGCGGTGGTCCTCGTCGTCCAGTGACTTCTGGGAGACCTTCTCGGCCGCCAGCATCGCCAGATCCACCACCTCGGACCGGAGGGCGCTCGCAGCCGCCCGGGTCTGCGCGTCGAGCTGGGTGTCGGCGTCCTCGAGCATCCGCTCGCGCTGCGCCTGAGCTTGGGAGACCAGCTCGCGACCCTCTCGCTCACCCTCCTTGCGGCCCTGCTCGCGCAGCACCTCGGATTCCTTGCGGGCCTCGACGAGTCGCGCCTTGTACTCCTCGAGCAACGAGAGCGCCTCGTCCCGACTGGCCTCGGCCTCGTCGATGCTCTGCGCGATCTCGGTACGCCGCTTCTCGATCTGGTCCCGGATCGGTCCGAGCGCGTAGCGGCTGAGTACCCACAGGACGATGCCAAACGTGACGAGCGTCCAGATCATGAGACCTGGGCTCGGCTCGAGCAGCACGTTCGCCGCGACCGGCTCGACCTCGTTCAGCGGAGTGTTCATCGCTCGGCTCTGCCTAGGCCAGGAAGAAGGCCACGAAGCCCATCAGCAGGGCGTAGAACGTGATCGCCTCGGTGAGCGCCAGTCCCAGGAAGGTGATGCCCATGAGGTCGCTGCGCAGCTCCGGCTGGCGAGCGACGGACTCGACCGTCTTCCCCATCAGGTAACCCACACCAATACCCGGGCCGATGGCGCCGAGACCGGTCGAGAGTCCGAGCGTCAGCGCCTTGGCGGCGTCGACGATGTTGCCGTCGAGCTCCGCTCCGGCCACGACCGGGACCTGACGGTCTCCGATCTGCCAGAAGAGGCCCTCGTCGGTCTCGACGACGTACGGGGTGCTCGCGCGCCCGTTCGCCGTGTATTCGGTCATGCCTGCCACTTCGGCTCCCTTGTCCGTTTCAGTGCGGCGGGTCCGCCGCGTAACCGATGTAGATGCCGCTCAGGAGAGCGAACACGAATGCCTGCAGTCCTGCGACCAGTACCCATTCGAAGATCCAGAAGAACGCCGCGATCGGAATCGCGACGACCCCGATGAAGCTGCCGACCAGGATCGTGAAGCCGGCGCAGATGATGATGAGGAGGTGCCCCGCCAGGAGGTTGGCGAAGAGCCGCACCGAGAGGCTGACCAGGCGCAGCAGCTGCGACAGCACCTCGATCACGAAGATCACCGGCCTGATCGGGCCCGGAGCACCGTGGGGCACCCATGTCTTCAGGTACCCGCCGACGCCGTGGTACTTGATCCCGACGTAGTGGGTCGCCACGAACACCAGGATCGTCAGCGTGAGCGTGACGTTGATGTTCGCGGTCGCCGCGTAGAGCCCGAGGTCGGGAATCCCCCATGGGAACGCCCCGACCTCGTGCGAGATGGGCAGCGGGACGAAGCTGATGATGTTGTTGACGCCGATGAAGAGGAAGAGCGCCGCCACGAAGGGGAACCAGGTCTTCATCGTCCGCGCGGAGAGACCCTGCTTGGCGACCTGCTCCTCGCTGAACTCGTAGAGGATCTCGACGAAGTTCTGAGCCCGCGTCGGACGCATCTTCAGGCCGCCGCGCACGACGAAGATCGCCCCTGCACAGATGATGAAGCTCGACAGCAGCAGGTAGACGACCGCCTTGTTGATCGACAGGTCGATCGGACCCAGCTCGATCGGCACGTAGGGCTCGAGCTTGAACTCGAGCGAGGGGTCGAAGTCCTCCCCCTCGGCGCCGAGCGCGGCCGCCGGCAGCAGCGCGAGCGCGCTCGTGGCGAGTGCGATCCGCACCCACCAACTGCGAAGGAGGTCGCTCACTCGGCTGGCTGCCCGGGAAGCTGTTGCCGCTGCTGGCTGAGGCCGTACTGGAGCGCCCGGCCACCGAGGTCGAGGGTGAACGCCGCGAGGAACACGCCCGCCGCCGTCAGAGCCGTCACCTCGGAGAAGCGGATCGCGACCACGAAGAGGATGATGGCGATGAACCAGGCCCGTGCGATGAACGAGATCCCGGAGACCCCCACCGCCGCCGGCGGCGAGATGCGGAACGAGACCCGGGTCGTGAGCAGAGCCGTCGCCCAGTTGGCGAGCCAGAGCCCGCAGCCGAGCAGCCATCCGCCGATGCCCACTCCAGCGAGTAGGACGACCGGCAGCGCCAAGAGCAGTCCCGCGAAGCCCAGCAGCGATGCCACCACGGCGAGCCGGCCCTCTTCACGAGGATCCATCGTCGTGGCGGTCACCGGCGCCGTCCATGCGGCGATTCAGTTCGAAGGCGGGTTATTGCGCCCTCCGGTTCCGCGCATTCCAACGTCTCGAGGGCGACCGCCCTCGGGCGCGGCGGAGTATACGCCCGCCCATCGGCCGGTGTCCGGGCCCCCGCCCCCGTTACGAGCCCGCGGGGACGATCGTCATCACCGCAGGACCTTTCGACCGTCGGAACTGGCCTCCGACTGCTCGTCGGATCGCGCTCCGCGGCCCCGGACGAGCGTGATCACCGGCGTGCTGCGCCACTTCAGGATCTCGAGCACCGCGATGAGGTAGACGCTCGCGGCAAGCGCCAGGAGCGCCGTCGCCGAGAGGGCCAGGACCCCGAGCGGATCCACCCCTCCGGACGGGTCCCGGTACGGCACGAAATGGATCACGAGCGCGACGGCGGCCATCAGCGAGCACCATCCGTAGAGCGCGAGCACCGTCTGGCGCTGCGACCAGCCGATCGTGAAGAAGCGATGGTGGAAGTGGCTGCGGTCGGCCGAGTAGATGGGCAGCCCGTGCTTCAGCCGCTTCAGCACCACGAACGAGGTGTCCATGATCGGGATCGCGAGCACGATCAGCGGCGCCACGACGGCGATCGCGGCGGCGCTCTTCATGACGCCGCTCACCGCGACGCCCGCGATGACGAAACCGAGCAGCATCGAGCCGGTGTCGCCCATGAACACCTTCGCCGGGTGGAAGTTGAACACCAGGAAGGCGGCGCACGCCCCAGCGAGCGCCGCCGCCATGATCGCCGCGTCGGGGCGCCCGAGCGAGGCGGCCAGGATCGCGAACGTCGTCGCCCCGATGCCGGCGATGCCCGCCGCGAGCCCGTCCATCCCGTCGATGAAGTTGATCATGTTCACGATCGCGACGAACCAGATGATCGTGACGGGGTATTGAGCGGGACCGAAGTCGCCCACGCCCAGCAGCGGAATGGTCCAATGGTCGATCGTGAGGCCGGCTGAGACGGGGATCGCCGCGCACGCGACCTGCCCTCCGAGCTTCACCGCCGGCGAGAGCCCCCAGATGTCGTCGACGACCCCGAGCAGGGCGATCAGCGTCGCCCCGACGAGAAGTGCGTTCGTCTGCGTGCTCCCCGGCGCGAACATGATGACCGGGACCAGGAACCCGATCAGCAGGGCGATGCCGCCCAGACGAGGGGTCGGGCGGATGTGGATCCGCCGGTCCGACGGCTCGTCGACAGCTCCAACGCGCCGGGCCAGCAGCGACGTCGCCGGCGTCAGCGCGAGGACGAGGATCGCGGCAACGAGCGCCGCGAGGGCCGGAAGCAGGGTCGTGTCCACGACTCCCCCTGATACTACGGTCGTGCCCTGCTGGCAGAAGACCTGCGGGCATGGGCCTCCGCGCGGCGCAGCGTGCGTCGCCCGGCGATCCCGGTGGCCGCCAGGACGAGGCCACGGGGAACGATGACAGCAGCCAGCCGCGCCGCGACCGCAAGCGGTCCGACCGACACCCTGCCCCGCCCACGAGCCAGCGCGCGCCAGGTCGCCGCGACGACGTCCTCCGGGCGTCGGTACGGAAGACCGTCCCCCGCTCCGCCAGGCACACCGCCGGACGCGCCGAACTCGGTCGGAACCGGACCCGGCAGCACGGCCACGACGCACACCCCGGTCCCGCGCAGCTCCTCGCGCACCCCCTCGGCGAGCGTGAGCTCGAATGACTTCGTCGCCGCGTAGGTCGCCATGTAGGGCATCGGCTGCCATGCGGCCGCCGAGCTGACGACCACCACCGCCCCGCGCCCGGCCGTGCGCATCGCGGGAAGCGCGTGCCGCATGAGCTCCAGCACCCCGAGGCAGTTCAGCTCGACCATGTCGGCCTCGCGAGCCGCCGTCAGGTCCGCGAACGCGCCGTAGGAGGTGAAGCCGGCGTTCAGCACCAGCACCTCGGGCGCGCGGCCCAGATCGTCGATCTGGGCCATGGCCGCCGCGCGGCCGGCGCGATCGGCCAGGTCGCACGGCGCGACGCGAACGCCTACCCCATGGAGCTCGTGCAGCTCGGCCGCGAGCGACTCGAGCCGCTCCCGGCGGCGCGCGACGAGCAGCAGGTCACGCCCCTTTGCCGCGAGATCGCGCGCATACGCCTCTCCGATCCCGGAGGACGCGCCGGTGACGACCGCGACCGGCCTGGTCATGTGATCAAGCCGGCGCACACCGACCGAGCCGGCCTCGTCGCGCCCGCCCCGCTCGAGCGCGATCTCAGGCCGCGTCGGGATCCTCGACGGGATACGTGTCCGGCAGATCGATCTCGAAGCTGCCGTCCTCGTTCCCGTACCTCTCGATCCACTTCTGGAACTCGGGGATCGAGAAGCCGACCACCTGCTTGGTGTCCCGATCGAGCCGGACCATCACCTCGCGCTCTTGGTCCCAGATCGTGAGCGCCGGCGAGGGGATGCCGTAGGAGCAGTGGTAGACGTCCTTCTCCTCGTCGTACCGCGTGAACAGATCGGACGGGGAGTGGGTCCCGCTCCCGACCGCGCTGGCCGGCTCGTCGGAGCCTTCGGAGCCAGCCCCGGGTGGTTCAGTCGCCATCGGTTCCCTCCTGTCGGTCTGGCGAGTCGCTCAGGCGGCGCCGACCGCTGAGCCCGTCTCGAGCCGGGGATAGAGCGGAAACCTGTCGCCGATGGCGCCGGAGCGGGCACGCAGCTCCGCCATCTCGTCGTCGCTCACCGTCGACTGCAGCGCGGAGACGATGATCGCGGCGATCTCACGCATCTCGTCCGCGCCGAGGCCGCGGGTCGTGAGCGCGGGAGTCCCGATCCGGAGGCCCGACGTGACGGTCGGCGGTCGCTCGTCGAACGGGACCCCATTCTTGTTGACGGTGATCCCGGCCCGATCGAGCCGCTCCTCGCCGTCCTTTCCGGTCAGGTCGGTGTCGCTCAGATCGACCAGGACGAGATGGTTGTCGCTGCCTCCGCTGACCATGGCGATCCCGCCCTCGCTGAGCCCTTGGGCGAGCGCCTGGGTGTTCGTGACCGTCCTCGCCTGGCGCTCCCGGAACTCGTCGGTCATCGCGTGGCCGAGACAGACGGCCTTGGCGGCGATCGTGTGCATGAGCGGCCCACCCTGGAGACCCGGGAAGATCGCCCGGTCCACGGCCGCGCCGACCTCCTCGTCGCGCGTGACGACCAGGCCCGCGCGCGGGCCGCCGAGGGTCTTGTGGGTCGTCGTGGTGACGACATCGGCGAACGGCACCGGAGACGGGTGCACCTCGGCCGCCACCAGGCCGGCGATGTGGGCCATGTCCACCATGAACCTGGCGCCGACCTCGTCCGCGATCTGCCGGAACGCAGGGAAGTCGATGATGCGGGGGTAGGCGGAGGCGCCGGCGACGATCAGCGCGGGCTGGACCTCCTTCGCCCGCTCCCGGACCTCGTCCATGTCGATTCGCCCGGTCTCACGGGAGACGCCGTAGTGGTGGAACTCGTACGTGCGCCCCGAGAAGTTGACCTTGAGCCCGTGGGTCAGATGGCCGCCGTGGTCGAGCGCCATCGCCAGCACGCGGTCCCCGGGCTTCAGCAGGGCCATGTAGGCGGCCTCGTTCGCCGTTGCGCCCGAATGCGGCTGCACGCTGGCGTGGACGGCGCCGAAGACCTGCTTGGCCCGGTCGATCGCGAGCTGCTCCGCCTGGTCGACGACCTCACAGCCGCCGTAGTAGCGCTTGCCCGGAAGGCCCTCCGCGTACTTGTTGGTGAGCACCGAGCCGACGGCCTGCAGCACGGCCTGGCTCGTGAAGTTCTCGCTGGCGATCATCTCGAGCGTCTCCGACTGGCGCTCGAGCTCCGCACCGAGAATGCGGGCGATGTCGGGGTCGACGTCCGCGACGTCCTTCGAGAGATAGCTCTCGTCCTCGCTGAAGCTCACTCACGGCCTCCGGTGGCTGACACGTGTCACGCCCTCAACGCTACACCCGCGAGCCACGGGAACTCACGCGGCCGGACCATCCGATCCCGTGCGCGCGCCGACGGCCCGATCGTGCCCGGCGAGGTCCCGCCTGACGGCGATGTCGACGAACCCGGCGTCGCCGAGCAGCTCAACGACGTCGGCGGCCTGCTCGGAGCCGATCTCGAGGAGCAGCCAGCCCCCGGCCACCAGCGCGCTCGCGGCGTCCGCCACGACCCGCGCGTGGACCTCGAGGCCCGTCTCGCCGGCCACCAGCGCGTCGGCTGGCTCGAACCCGAGCTCGGGCCCGAGCGACGCCAGGTCGCCGCTCCTCACGTATGGCGGGTTCGCCACCACCAGGTCGAAGCTCCTCCCGTCGACCGCCGCCGTCCCGTCGGACCGCAGCAGCTCCACCTCGAGCCCCAGTCGCTCGGCGTTCGTGCTGGCGTACTCGAGCGCGGCGCCCGAGACCTCGACCCCGCTGACCCGAAGGCTGTCTCCTTCGTCGGCGAGGGCGAGCGCGATCGCGCCGCTCCCCGTGCCCCAGTCGAGCACGCGATCGCCCGCTCCGGTCAGCTCCAGCGCCCACTCGACGAGCAGCTCGGTCTCGGGCCGCGGCACGAGCACCCCGGGACCGACCTCGAGCTCGACCCGCCGAAATGCCCTCCGGCCGAGGATGTACGCCATCGGCTCGCCCGCTCCGCGCCTGCGCAGCAGCTCGCGGAAGGTCGCCCGCTCGGGCTCGGTGAGCGGCCGGTCGTGCTGGGCGTAGACGAGGATGCGCTCGATCCCGAGCGCATGCGCCGCGAGCAGATCCGCGTCGAGGCGCGACGACTCGGATCCCCGGTCGGCCAGATAGGAGCGGGCCCGGCGGGCCGCCTCACCGAGCGTGAGGAGCTCCGCTGCCCCGCTCGAGGGGGCGCCGGCGCTCCCTATGAGGGCGCCCTGTCGCAGACGAACTCGGTGAGCGGGCCGTGCAGGAACTCCCGCACCTCGTCCGCGCGCTCCAGCAGCCCCGCGACATCGGCGACCGGCTCGGGCTCCGCGTAGACCAACCGCACGTAGAGCTTGGACGGCTCGGCGTGCACGGGCTCGATCGAGCACTCGAGCGTCCCGGCCCCCAGCCGCCGCCACACCCGGATGCCGACCGACGCGTCGCCGTCCTCGAGCAGCTCCGTTCCGCCCGCCGACAGCAGCCCGTCGGCGAGCAGGCGCCTGGCGGCGTCGGGGCCGTCGAGGTCCCAGGTGGCGACGAGCGTGAGGTCCTCGATCGAGATCTCGTTGGTCCCGAACCGCTCGAGCGCCTCGGCGAGCGCGTCGCCGACCCGCTCTCGTCCCTCCAGGTAGCCGAGCCCGGTGACGCTGCACGAGGTCGTCTGGTCGCCTCGAAGCACCAGCTCGGCGCCCCCGTCGCCCGACATGCTGACCCCACCTTCGCCGAGCAGCTCGAGCCGATCGAAGCCGTATCGGTCCGAGATCGCAGAGAAGAACGCGGCCACCTCGTCCCGCGCCAGCTCGTGGGCGTCGTGGCGGACCGTGACGCCGACGAACTCGACGCGAAGCAGCTCCGGGTCGAGCCTCATTGCGCCCCGCCCGCCTGCCGCTCGAGCTGCAGCCGTCGCTCCTCTGCGGCGAGCGCGTCGGTGAACTCGGTGAGGTTCCCGACGAGGACCTGCTCGCGCAGCGATGCCGACTTCTCGACGCGGTGATCGGTCACGCGGTTCTGAGGGTAGTTGTACGTCCGCACCTTTTCCGAGCGATCCCCCGATCCGAGCTGCGCCCGGCGGGTCTCGCTCAGCTCGGCATCCTGCTCGGCCTTGGCTCGCTCGTGCAGCCGGGCCCGCAGCACGCGCATCGCGCGCTCGCGGTTCTGGAGCTGGCTTTTCTCGTCCTGCATGGAGACGACGATCCCGGTCGGGAGGTGGGTGATCCGGACGGCCGAGTCGGTCGTGTTCACGCTCTGGCCGCCCGGGCCGCTGGAGCGGTAGACGTCGATCTTGAGGTCGTTCTGATCCACCTGCACCTCGACGTCCTGAACCTCCGGCACCACCGCCACCGTCACGGTCGACGTGTGGATGCGGCCCTGGCTCTCGGTCTCGGGGACGCGCTGGACGCGGTGCACGCCGCCCTCGTGCTTGAACCGGGCGAACGCCCCCGTGCCCTTCACCGCGAACGTCACCTCCTTGAAGCCCCCGGCGTCGCTGGGGCTCGTCCCGAGCAGCTCGGCACGCAGGCCCTGGGACTCGGCGTACTTGACGTAGACCTCGAGCAGGTCCCGAGCGAACAGCGCGGCCTCGTCACCGCCGGCCGCCGCACGGATCTCGACGATCGTGTCGCGGTCGTCATCCGGGTCCGGCTCGAGCATCGCGTCGCGCAGTCTCGGGGGGATCTGCTCGAGCTCCGCCTCGGCCTCGCGCAGCAGGTCGCGGACCTCGGGATCGTCGGCTTCGTCGAGCAGCTCCCGGGCCTCCTCGGCGCGGGCCTGAGCGTCCCGATACGTCGCGGCCAGCCCGAAGGCGTCCGAGAGCACCGCGTAGCGACGGCCGACCTCCGCGTAGCGCACCTGATCGCCGGTCAGCTCGGGGTCGGCGAGCGCCTGCTCGAGCTCGACCCGCGTCCGCTCGACCTGCTGGACGAGCCGATCGATGCCGGCGTCAGCCACCGCTCACCACCTGACCCCGCCGTCGCCCGCGCGTGCGGGCCGGCCGATCAGCGGGCGTCGGCCGCCTTCTTGCGGCGCGCCAGCTTGCGCTGGAACCGCTCGACACGGCCACCGGTGTCCACGAGCTTCTGGCGGCCGGTGTAGAACGGGTGGCAGACGTTGCAGATCTCGACCTTGATCTGCGGCAGCGTCGAGCGCGTCGTGAACTGATTGCCGCAGGAGCATGTGACCTGCGACTCGACGTACTCGGGGTGGATGTCGGTCTTCATCTGCCGTGCCTCGATCGGAGTGGTTGCCTCGCGGAGGGTAGCGCAGCCGGCAAGGAGGCACAGCGCGCCCACCCGTCGGCCCGCGCCTAGCGTCCGCGGAACTCGCCCGGTCGCTTCTCCAGGAACGCGCTGACGCCCTCGACGTGGTCCTCGGTCGCGAACGTGAGCGCGAACACGTCCCGCTCGCGCTCGAGGCGAGCGTCCAGGTCCCCGGCCGTCGCCGCGACCGTGAGCTCCTTCGCCCACGCGACGGCCAGGGGCGGGAGCGCCGCGATCCTGTTGCCGAGCTCGATCGCCTCCTCGAGCAGGCGCTCGCTCGGGTGCAGCGCGTTGACCAGGCCGATCCGAAGCGCCTCCTGCGCGCCGACGTGGCGCCCGGTGAGGATCATCTCCCTGGCGACCCCGGCACCCACGATCGCCGGAAGCCGCTGCGAGCCTCCCCACCCGGGCACGATGCCCAGCGTGACCTCGGGCTGACCGAGGCGGGCCGACTCGGCGGCGAGCCGGATGTCGCAGGCCAGGGCGATCTCACATCCCCCACCGAGCGCGTAGCCGTTGATGGCCGCGATGACCGGCAGCCGGGACCGCTCGAGGCGCCGCGTCAGCGTCTGGCCGCGAGCGGCGATCGCTCGGGCCTCAACGGCGGTGGCGCCCCGGAACTCCGAGATATCCGCCCCGGCGGCGAACGCCTTCCCGCCGGCGCCGGTCAGGACCAGCGCGCCGATCCCGGCGTCCGACTCGGCGTCGGTCAGAACCGCGTCGAGGTCGGCGAGGACCTGCGCAGAGATGGCGTTCAGCGCGTCGGTGCGGTTCAGCGTCGCGACGAGGACACGATCGTGGCGCGAGGTCTCGACCAGCATGTTCGCCTCCCGGGCGTTCGCCATGCGGCAGGATATCCCCGGATCGTCCCGGCTGAACGGCCATCTGGAGGGCCCCATGCGCACACGCCTCGTCAAGACCGGCGACCCGCTCGCGGCGAAGGCCGACCTGCTCGTCGTCCCGACCTCTCCGGCGAACCCGCTCACCGGACCGGCCGCCGCGCTCGACACCGCGCTGGGTGGAGCCGTGGCGCGCGCGATCGCCGACGAGGAGCTCGGCAAGGAGCCCGGCTCGGCGGTGCTCATGCACTCGACCGGCGGCCTCGAGGCGCCCCGAGCGCTCGTGGTGTCGACCGGCGCCGACGAGCCCGACGCGTGGCGCCGCGCGGGAGTCGCGGCCGGGCGACGCGCGTCGGGCCTCGGGGCGGGGCGCGTCGTGGTCGCGGCCGCCGGCGCCAGCGAGCAGCAGGCGGCCGAGATCGCCGAAGGGGTCTGGCGCGGCTCCTACAGCGACCGTCGCTTCAAGAGCGAGCCCGCGAGCAAGCGGGCGCTCGAGACGGTGGTCCTGAACGGCGCCGGCACCAAGGCCGGGCTCGAGCGCGCGACCTCGATCGCCGAAGCCGTCGCGCTCGCTCGGGACCTCGGGAACGCCCCCTCGAACCACCTCACCCCCAAGCTGCTCGCCGAGCAGGCACGCGACATGGCCAAGGAGATCCCGGGCCTGAAGGCCTCGGCGCTCGGCGCCTCCAGGCTCGAGCGATTGGGTGCCGGTGCCCTTCGTGCCGTCGCCCAGGGCTCGCAGGAGCCGCCGCGGCTGATCGTCCTCCGCTACGAGCCCGAGGCGCCCACCCGGCCCCACGAGCTGCTCACGTTCGTCGGCAAGGCGGTCACGTTCGACACCGGTGGCATCTCCATCAAGCCGTCCGGCGGGATGGAGGAAATGAAGATGGACATGGCCGGAGGCGCGGCCGCGCTGGCGGCGACGGGCCTCGTGGCCCGGCTCGGGCTCCCGGTGCGCCTGCTGACCGTCGTCCCGGCCACCGAGAACATGCCGAGCGGCACCGCCATCAAGCCGGGCGACGTGATCACCGCCCTGAACGGGCGCACCGTCGAGATCATCAACACCGACGCCGAGGGACGCCTGATCCTCGCCGATGCGTTGGCGTATGCGGTGCGCCAAGGCGCGACCCGCATGGTCGATCTCGCCACCCTGACCGGGGCGATCGTCGTCGCGATCGGGGACGTCTACGCCGGCCTGTTCGGGAACGACGGAGGCTGGACCGAGACGGTCCGCGCGGCGGGAGAGCGCTCGGGCGACCTCGTCTGGCCGATGCCGATGCACGAGCGGTATCACCACCTCGTCGAGAGCAAGGTCGCTGACCTCGCGAACGCCTCGAACAAGCGGCAGGCGGGCCCCGTCTACGCCGCCGAGTTCCTGAAGGAGTTCGTCGACGAGACGCCGTGGTGCCACCTCGACGTCGCCGGCACCGCGATGGGCGATGGAGGCGCGACGGGCTTCGGGGTCGGGCTCCTGCTCGCGCTCGCCGAGGGGCTCGCCGAGCCCGCCTAGTCGTCTGCGGCGAGGACCTCGCGCAGCGCCGCGAGGGCTCGCTCGACCTCGCGCTCGAGCCCGACGCTGATCCGCAGCGACGACGGGGCCCCGAACGCCGCGGCGGGGCGAACGATCACGCCGCGGTCGAGCAGCGCCTCGTTGACCGCCCGGGCCCGCTCCTCGGTCCCGAAGTCGACGAGCACGAAGTTCGCCACGCTCGGAAGCGTCTGCAGCCCCAGCCCGTCGAGGCCCGCGACGAGGGCCTCCCGCGCCCGCGCGATCTCCGCGAGCCGCTCGTCGAGGTGCGCGTCGGCGCTGCGCAGGCTCGCCAGCGCGGCGGCCTGTGCGACGGAGTTGATGTCGAACGCCGGACGGACCTTCCCGAGCTCCGCGATCAGCGAGTGGGGCGCCAGGAGGTAGCCGACCCGCAGGCCGGCGAGCCCGAAGGCCTTGCTGAAGGTCCGCATGACGACGACCCGTCCGCCGTCGCGCAGGATGTCGAGGCCGTCGTGGCCGCCGTCCGGAAGGAACTCGAAGTAGGCCTCGTCGATCACCATCGTGGTCGTCGCCGGCAGGTCCGCGTGGAACGCGACGAGGTCGTCGTGCGAGACCGCCCCGCCGGTCGGGTTGTTGGGGCTCACGACCACGGCCAGCCGGGTCCGGGGGCCCACGAGCGCCCGAAGCGCGCCCAGGTCGAACACGCCGTCGTCTCGCAGCGGCGCGCGCACGACGGCCGCGCCAGCCAGCTGGGCCCGAAGGGGCCACGACACGAACGACGGCCAGCACATCGCAAGCTCCGCGCCGGGCTCTAGGAACGCCGTCACCACGGTCCCGATCAGGCCGTCGATGCCGCTGCCGAGCATCACCATGCCCGGATCGAGGCCCAGCCGACGGCCCAGCTCGTCGCGAAGCGCGCTCGCGCTGGCGTCCGGATAGGTGTGCGCCCCCGCCGCGGCCTTCGCCATCGCATCGAGCGCCTCGGGGAACGGCGGGTACGGCCCCTCGTTCGAGGCGAGCTTGATCACGTCGGCGACGCCGCGCTCGGCGGCGTCCGCCTCCGCCGGGCGGCCGGGCTGGTAGGCGGCGAGGCGGTCGAGGACGCTCCGGACCGGGGGTCGCGGCTCTGACTGCTCGGTGGCCATGGCTGCCCCACGTTATTCGGTCCCGCAGATCGGCGCGCCATCGTCCGCGTGGCATGTGGACCGATCGGACCCGAAGCTACGATCTGACCGGTGCGCGAACGCGACGAGCTCGGGATCTTCCCCCTCGAGATGGTGCTGCTGCCCGGAGAGGCGGTCCCCCTCCACCTGTTCGAGCCGCGCTACCGCGAGCTCTTTGCCGACTGCGTCCTGGACGGCAAGCCGCTGGTGATCCTCCTGAGCTCGGGCGGGACCCGCGCGAGCGTCGGGTGCGCCGGACAGATCGAGACGATGCTGAGACGGCTGCCCGACGGACGCATCAACATCGTGCTGCGTGGGCTGGTGCCCGTGCGGATCACCGACGCGGCCGTCCGAGGCGGGCCCGGCTACGAGACCGCGGTGGTCGAGCCCCTCATCGACGAGGAGGGCGAGGTGCCCGACGAGCTCGTGGATCGAGCTCGCGACCTGTTCGCCTCACTGGCCGGCCCGGACCGGGAGACCGGCGCCCCGCCCGAGACGCCGCTGTCCTACGCCATCGCCGGCGCCATCGAGATCCCGGCCGAACGCAAGCAGCGGCTGCTCGAGCTCCGCGACGAGCCGGCGCGGCTGCGCGAGCTGATCGACCTGCTCCAGGGCGTCGATCGCGCCGCCGACCATGCGCGCGAGGCGGCGCAGCGCGCCCAGCGCAACGGCAAGGTGAGCACCCCGTCGTGAGCTCGGCGAGACCAGACGCGGGCCTGGCGCCCCGTGCCGGACTGGCCGTGCCCCAGCGGGCCGAGCTCCTGTGGGTCGAGGGCGAGGACGCCGCGTCGTTCCTCAACGGCCTCTTGACGAACGATGTCGGGGAGCTCGCCGAGGGCGATTCGCAGCGATCGCTGCTGCTCGACTCGAAGGGCCGGGTCCGGACGCTCGTTCGGGTGCGAAGGGACGCCCCGTCGGTCTACTCGCTGATGGTGCAGCCGGGCGACGGAGACCGGATGCTCGACGACCTGGAGCGATACCACTTCTCCGAGGCCATCGAGATCCTGGGGCCGGAGCCCGTCGACACGCTCGTCGTCGCGGGAGACGACCCCGGATCGCCGGACGTGCCCGCGGAGCTCGACGTCGTCGGCTGGCCTCCGGGCACGAGGGAGCTCGTGGTCTCGGACGCGGCCGCCACGCTCGCCGGCGCCGGCCGCGAGCCGTCCCCGCCCGCCGAGCTGGACGCCCTGCGCATCCACACCCTCACCCCGATGCCGGGTCGCGACTTCGAGGAGTCCGCGCTCGTCCAGGAGCTCGGCCTGGAGCATCTGGCGGTCTCGTTCGCCAAGGGCTGCTACCTCGGCCAGGAGACCGTCGCACGGGTCGAGCACCGTGGGAAGGTCAATCGCCGACTGCGCGCGCTCCTCCTCGAGGGCCCGACGCCAGAGCGCGCACCGGTCTCGCTCGAGGGAGGCGAGGTGGGTGCGCTGGGAACCGTCGCGAGGACGGGCTCGGGCGAGTGGATGGCGCTGGCCGTCCTGCGATCCGCGGCGGACGTCGGCGCCGAGGTCTCGGTCGACGGGGCGCCCGCGCGCGTGATGGCGCCGCCGCCCGACCCCGACTGACGCTGCGCCGAGCCCTCCCGGCGAGCGCGCATCGACGACTCCGCGCCCGCCGCCACCGTCGAGCATCTCGGTCGGGGGACTCCGTCCGACCCCCCTGCCACACTACGAACATGCGTTCGCGAACAGAGCAGACTCACCCGAGGTGGCGGCGCTGGCCGCGGCCCGCGGCATCCGGCCAGCCGAGCGGGTTGAGGCGCTTGAGGCGCCGCCGCGTGCCGACGATCAGATGCGCCTGTTCGGGATCGAGGGTGGAGCGAGGCCGCATCGTCGCCGGACCGGCCGAAACGCCCGCATGGCCGAGCGCCTCGACCAGATGGCGCTGGTCGCCGAGCGCGAGGCGGCGTCCGCCCGTCGACACGGGAGCGACATCGATGCTCGTCGGGCGACGCAGCGAGCACAGGACGCTCGCCGGGCGGCGGCCATGTTGCGCGCGGGCCCGCGCGGGGTCGGGAGCGTCCTGGCGTCCTGACTCAGCCCCGCGGGGGCATGCCGATCGACTGCTCGTGTGGTTCGCTGACGGACCGGCTCACGGGCTCTTTCGCGGCCGCAGCGAGGGCGGGGTGGCTCAGGCGAAGACGATCTCGTTGCCGGGCGCGCCCTCCTTGAGGCGGGCCTCGACCTTCTCGAGCGCCAGGTCGTGGAGCACCGGGACGAGCTTCTCCATCGGGCCGTCGACGTACTCCGGCGCGCGGGAGTGGATGCTGACCCTCCCGACGAAGCACGTCTTGACGCCCACCACCTCGCCCCCCGTGGTGACGTTCACCTCGAACCCCCAGAGCATCGGCGAGGACTCGCCGAGCGAGGTGCGCACCGACTGCGGCTCGAGCAGGTACTCGACGCCGTCCACATCCACCGTTCGACCGCTCATCCGCACCCCTCGGCCTCGAGTCCTCAGAGTCCCACGACATCGCCGGCGCCGGTCACCCCGAACGCCGCGCCTCCCCGGCGAGGATCGCCGGCCGCGTCCAGACCGCTCGAGCCGCGCGTCGCGAGCGCAACCCCCCCGAAGAAGAGGTTCCGTCCGCTCCATCGTCGCAGCTCGTAGCCATCGGTGACGAGGGGGTCCAGCGCGACATCGGGCACCCCGGCCTCGACGTCGACGTGGTGGCCGACTCGCTCGAGGTGCACCCGGGGCCGCTCGACCGCCTCGCGCGGGGACAGGCCGGCGTCCACGACGCCGAGGAGGACCTGCAGGATCGCCGAGCGGAGTCGGTTCGATCCGGCCGAGCCGAGCGCGGCAACCGGCTCCCCGTCGCGCACCAGCAGCGTCGGGGCCATCATCGATGGCATCCGCTCGCCCGGCGTCCCGCGACCGAATCCGCCGGGGTTCAGGTCCTGCTCGCCGAGCATGTTGTTGAGCAGCACACCCGTCCCTGGCGCCATCACGCCGCTGCTGGAGCCGTTGGAGCTCGAGAGGCTGACGGCTCCCCCGTCGGGATCGATGACGCTGATGTGCGTCGTCGAGCCGGCCGGCGCGCGGCGAGGCGGTCCGTCGTCGCGTCGGCGGGCGTCCGCCGCCTCGGCCCCGCGAACGGCGGCGCGATAGTGCGTCGGGTCGGATGCCGCCGGCGCTTGGTCGGCGATCGCCTCGAGCGCGTGCCCGATCAGCGGCCCACCGAGCGACGGCGGGGGGTTCGTGAGCAGCGTGAACCCCCGGTAGTCGACCTCGAGCGGAACCCGCTCGACCACGCGGTAGCTGCCGAGGTCGTCCGCGGTCACCAGCGCGCCACGGCTCGACAGCGCGAGCACCGCATCTCCGACGACGCCGCCGGCCCGCCCCACGTCACCGCGCTCGCCAACCTCCTCGAGGGTGTCGGCGAGCGCCGGCGCGCGCAGGACGTCGCCCTCGACCAGAAAGCTCCCGTCGGGCGCGTAGACGTCCGCCCCCGCCGCCTCCCACGTGAGCATGTCGCGGAGGATGTCGTGCAGATACGCGGCCGCCGCGGAGATCGCGACTCCCTCCCGCGCGGCACGCACCGCCGGCGCGACGAGCTCCGAGAGCGCCAGCCGCCCGAATCGCTCCTGCGCATCGACGAGCCCGGCCAGCATCCCCGGAACGGCGACCGAGGACGGCCCGATGTGGAACACCTGCTCGGCGCCCCCGAATGGAACCGTGAACGAGTCGAGCGACGCCGGATCGAGCGCGCGCCCGTCGGCGCCGAGCCCGGGGACCGCGACGAAGAAGTCGAGCAGCGTCGCCGGCTCGCTCGGCGGCTGCACGAGCATGAACCCACCGGCGCCGGGCCCGGTCAACGGGCTCTCGGCCACCGCGGCGGCGAAGGCGGCGGCGCACGCGGCATCCACCGCGTTGCCCCCCGCAGCGAGGATGCTGGCCCCGACCTCCGCCGTCAGCGGGTGGCCTGCGGCGACGACGCCGCAGAGCTCACCGTCAGCGGACGGCAGACGCACCACCGGCGTCGCTTGCGACCGCCGAGAACGCGGACGAGCGGGCGCGCCGACCACCCGGGCTCATGACGAAGTCCGGAGGCTCGGGTGAGCCGGGCTCGGGCGCGCTGTCGGCCGCGCCATCGGACACTGCGCGGTTGCCGCTGAAGCCGGTGGCCACCACGGTCACCCAGACCTGGCCCTCGAGACCGTGATCGATCGTCGCCCCGAAGATGATGTTCGCGTCCGGGTCGGCCGCGTCGGAGACCACCTGCGCCGCCTCGCTCACCTCGACGAGCGACAGGTCGGGGCCGCCGGTGACACCGAGCAGGATGCCCTTGGCGCCGTCGATCGGCGTCTCGAGCAGCGGCGAGGTGATCGCCGAGTGCGCAGCCTCGGCGGCGCGGTTGCCACCGCTCGCATAGCCGATGCCGAGCAGCGCCCCACCCGCGCCCTGCACGATGGTCCGAACGTCGGCGAAGTCGAGGTTGATCAAGCCGGGCTGGGTGATCAGGTCGCAGATCCCCTGGACGCCCTGGCGCAGCAGGTCGTCGCAGACGCGGAAGGCGTCGACGATGCTCGTCCCCCGCTGGAGGACGTTCATCAGCCGGTCGTTGGGGATGACGATGACGGTGTCCGCCGTCTCCTTGAGGTTCTCGACGCCGCGATCGGCGGCGCTCACCCGCGGACCGCCCTCGAACGCGAACGGCCTCGTCACGACGGCGACGGTCAGCGCACCGAGCTCTCGAGCGATCTTCGCCAGGACCGGGGCCGCCCCGGTTCCGGTTCCGCCGCCCTCGCCAGCGGCGATGAAGACGAGATCGCTTCCGCGAAGCGCGTCTCGGATCGCTTCCTCGCTCTCACGGGCCGCGGCGTCGCCCCGCGCGTCGTCACCGCCGGTCCCGAGGCCGCGGGTCAGCTCCGAGCCGATCGCGATCTTCACGTCGGCGTCGCTGGTCTCGAGTGCCTGGCGATCCGTGTTGACGGCGATGAACTCGACGCCGCTGATCCCCGCCTCGACCATGCGGTTGACGGCGTTGCACCCGCCTCCCCCGATGCCGACGACCCGGATCACCGCGACGTATCCCGGGCCGTCCTGGCCGTCCAGCCGCGGATCGTCGATCGTCGCCGGAAGCGGGCGGTCGTCGCTCTCCTCCTCGGCCTCGATGTCGGTGCGACGAAACAGCTCGGTGAGCGGTCCTTCTCGCATGCTCGGCCGGTTCCCGCGGGAGCTCACGCCGACACCGCTGCCGCGTCGGGCGCGGCCGCAGGCTCGCCGGCGGCGATCACCTCGGCGGCAAGCTGGCGATACCAGCGACTCGCCTGCCCGTCCGGCTCGTACCCGATGATGCTGGTTCCCTGCACGGGCGCCTCCGCGAAGCGAATCGTCTTGCCAACACGAGTGCGGAACACGAGATCGCCGAAGTTCTCTTCCAGGAGCGACAGCGCCTCGCGACAGTGCACTGTGCGGGAGTCATACATGGTCGGCAGGATGCCGATGATGCGCGCGTGCGGGTTGAGGTGCTCCCGCACCTGGGTGAGGGTCTCGCGCAGCTGGGCCAACCCCCGCAACGACAGGTATTCGCACTGCACGGGCACGATCACGCCATCGGCCGCCACCATCGCGTTGATCGTGAGCAGTCCGAGCGACGGGGGCGTGTCCAGCAGCACGTAGTCGTACCGGTCCCGAACCGGTGCGAGCGCCCGCTCCAGGGCCTTCTCGCGCCCGAACGTGGCCGACAGTGCCAGCTCGGCACCGGCCAGCTCGATACCCGCTGGGGCCAGATCGACCTCGCGGCGCTCGATCAGGTCGTCGAGCGGCGCGCCGGCCACGAGCACGTCGTACATCGTGCACTCGAGCGCGTCGATGTCGACGCCCTGGCTCATCGACAGGTTGCTCTGCGGGTCGAGGTCGACGAGGAGCACGCGCCGGCCCAGCTCGGCGAGCGCGACCCCGAGGTTCAGCGTCGACGTGGTCTTGGCGACTCCGCCCTTCTGGTTCGCGAGCGCAATTGTTCGCGTTCCCGACATCACGACTGCCCTTCGCTGTTCACGCGCCTACGGCTGTCGTCGCCCGGCCGTGGGCGCCACGTCGGACGACGCGTCGCGAGCCGTGATCGATCGGACGAATCGCGGCCCTGACAGGGAGCGGATTCTAGCCCGGAGGTCGGACTCCTCTTGCGGATGCCGATCTCGGGCCGCGGCGCCGGATCGTCCTGCGCCGTGCGATTGCCGTCGCACGAACTCGATATCGTGAAATCGCGCTGCCTGTGTCGGGTCCTGCGGAGGTGAGCCGCATGGCGCAAGAACCAGCGACGTCGAGCTCGCAGAGCATCGATGGCGACCCTGACGTCACCTGGACGTTCCTGAGCAACCACGCGCACGTCGTCGTCTGCATCGCGCGCGATCCCACGATTCGGCTGCGCGACATCGCCATCGCGGTCGGCATCACCGAGCGGGCGGCCCAGCGCATCGTCAGCGAGCTCGTGGAGGGCGGCTACCTGGAGCGGACGCGAGCCGGGCGTCGAAACCGGTACCGCGTGCGCTTCGATCGGCGGCTTCGCCACCCGCTCGAGTCCGAGACGAGCCTCGGCGCGGTGCTGGCGAGCATCGTCGGGCTGCAGGAGTGAGCGCGCCGGCCACCGAGGCGTGGGTCTTCGACCTCGATGGCACGCTGGTCGAGAGTCGCCTCCGCCTCTACGGCGCCTATGTGAAGGTCGCGACCGAGTTCGGCCTGCGGGTGCTCTCGCCGGCCGAGCTCCGTGCGGAGATCGACGATCGAACACTGGAGGCGACCCTCGGCCTCGAGCGCGAACGGGCGGAGGTCGTGCTCGCGGAGTGGTACGCGGCCTTCACCGAGAACACCCCCGCCAGCCCACCCTTCGCCGGCGCCTCGGACGCCCTGCGCGCGTGCGGCCGCCTCGGAGCCCGCATCGCGATCGCGACGGCACGGCCGACTCCGGCCGACGTGGTCCGCGCCGAGCTGAACGAGGTGGGCCTCGGCAGCCTCGTCGACATCGTCGTCACCAGTGAGTCCGTGGGCTCGCCACCGTCGTCGAGCGGGAACGGCACCGTCCTGGCCGGCTACATGACCAAGACCCGCCAGATCGAGGCCGCCCTGAGCGCGCTCGACGTAGCGCCGACGCGGGCCGCGATGGTCTCCGACGAGCCGGCCGACCTCGTCGATGCGGCACAGCTCGGAGTATCGAGACGCGTCGGCGTGCTGAGCGGGACCAGTGACGCCGAGGCGTTCACGGCCATCGGAGCCGAGGCGCTCGCCTCGGTCGCCGATCTGCCCCGAGTGCTCGGCGTCGAGGGCTGGCCGCTTCGCCTCGGCCCGGCAGTCGCGCGCGGCCGGGAGCGCTAGAGCGGCAGACGCGGCAGCTCGAGCCGTCGCTGACCAGCCCATGCGGCGGCCTGGGAGCGACGCTGGAAGCCGAGCTTTCGCAGGAGCTGGCTGACGTGGTTGCGGACCGTCTTCTCCGAGAGGTGGAGGACCTCGCCGATCGCGCGGTTGGTGTATCCCTCGGCGATGAGGGCGAGCATGGCCCGCTCCCGCTCGGTGAGTCCGGCCAGCTCGGCCTCGGCCTGCTTGGCCGAGAGCTCGCGGAACTGGTTCAGGAGGGTTCCTGCCGCCCGCGGGTCGAGGGTCGAGTCGCCCGCCGCCGCCTCGCGGATCGCCTCGGTCAGCTTCTCGGCGTCAGCCTGCTTGAGGAGATACCCGCTCGCCCCGGCCATGACGGCTCCGACGATGGCCTCCTCGTCGCTGTAGGACGTGAGCATCACCACGCGCGTGTCCGGGTGGTTCTCCTTGATCTTGCGGCAGGCCTCGACACCGCTCTGGTCCGGCAGTCGAACGTCCATCAGGACGACATCGGGACGAGCCCGCTCGGTGAGCGAGATCCCCTCGGCCGCCGTCGAGGCCTCGCCGACGACCCGAAAGCCCGCCGCGTGCGCCAATAGCGAGCGCATCCCGATCCTCACCACCTCGTGGTCGTCGACGATCAGGACTCGAATCACGTTGGGCGTTGTCGTCACGTTGAAACCTCCTCGGCGCCGACGGGCGGCGCATCTGTCTCGTCGATCGCGGGCTCCTCGCTGTCGAGCGGTACCGACACCGCGACCAGCGTGCCCCCATCGGGCCCGGTGTGCACGGTCAGCCGGCCGCCGAGGCGGCGAGCCCGTTCGCTCATGTTGCGCAGTCCGTATCCACCGTTCTCGCTCCGCGAGCACCGGTCGTCGATTCCGCAGCCGTCGTCGGCGATCAGCAACTCCATCTCGTCCGGCGCGAATGCGAGGCCGACATCGATCGCGCACGCGTCCGCATGGCGGGTCGCGTTCGACAGCGCCTCGCGCAGCACCTGCGACAGGTGTGCGCCAGCCTCGTCCGGGAGCGGGCCCGACGCCGTGATGCCCGATGCGCGGAACCGGACGTCGAGGCCGGCCTCGGTCGCGTACTCCTTGGTCAACGCCTCGAGTCCGGCTGCGAGATCCGCCGGGCTCGCCGACACCGACGACAGGTCACGGATGTAGCGACGGATGCCGTCGGTGACCGAGTTGAGCTGGCCGACGACCTGCCTGACGCCGTCCCTGGTCTCCTCGTCGACCGTCCCGAGCGCCAGCGACTCGAGCTGGAGGCCCGCGGCGTAGATCGACTGGATGGTGCCGTCGTGGAGGTCCCGGCCGAACCGGCTGCGCTCCTCCGCGAGCGCGCGGGCGAGCTCGAGCTCTTCCTCACGCTGCTTGGCCTCGACGTCGAAGATCTCGACCAGTTTCACCGCGATCACGCAAAGCGCCAAGCCGGTGAGGGCGCCGATCGCCGCGACGGGCACCCCCGTGGCGGCGAGCCAGCCCTCCGAGCTCGCGGCGCCCGGAGGTCCCCACGGTGCTCGCCCGACCAGGAGACCCGGAAAGAGCGCGTACACGGCGAGCACGCCCGCGGCCGCGGCGACCCACGGCCGGATCGCGGTCATACCGGCCTCGGACAGCTCTCGGCGCTGCCGCCACAGCCCGACCGCCGACAGGACGGCTCCGGGAACCAGCAGCGAGTACGCGCCGAGCGCGTTCGTCGCGGCCTCCCACTCGAGCGCCGTCCAGCCGTATGCGCCCGCCATCGCTGATGCGCCGCCGATCACGACTCCGGCGACCGCGACGCTTCCGGCGGTCACCGCAGTGCGAAGCGCGGGCCCGAGGTCCAGCAGGCGCAGGCCGAACTGGACGAGCAGCAGCAGGGCGGCGACCTGCACGAGGCCGCGCAGGACGACCAGCCAGTCGGTCAGCCCGGCGTCGACGTACGTGGCCTGGATCGGGACGAAGACGAAGCCCCAGACGGCGAGCGCCTGGACGAACGCGAACGACGCGAGCCAGATCAGCGACGCCGTCAGGTTGAGCCGGGTCGCGCGTCGGCGCTGCAGCCACAGCGCGAACGCAAGCGAAAAGAACACGAGACCCTGGGCGAACAGGATCAGGGTTTCGTTTTGCTCGAAGAACTCCCGCACGCCTTCCTCCGGCGCCGCTTCGGGGGCCCGAGAAACACAACAGGCCGGCGAGAAACCTCGCCGGCCGTGTCAGTCGTCCCTCGCAGGCGTCCCGTAGTGGATATTAGTCGAGTCTCACACAAGCTCCGCTGGGAGGCGGCACCGTGTGGCTCACCCGACGCGGTGCCGACTCGCGTGCGGCTCGAGCTCAGTCGTCGGCGATCGCCTCGAGGTGCTCGCGCATCTGCGACAGCGTCTCCTCCGACGCCGCCTCGATCACCTCGGGCTCCTCCAGGAGCGCGCGGCGATCGACCAGGCCGAGCCGGTTCGTCACATACGGGTCCTCGAGGACCGTGTGGAGCGAGCGACCCGCGCCCAGCTGACGAACGACGTACTCGACCAGCCGCTTGTGCTTCGCGCCGCTGTCGCTGACGAGCTTGTCGACCTGATCCCGAAGTCCCATTCACGCTCCCCGTGTGTCGTCTGTCAGAACGCCGCCAACGCAGTATCCCGGATGCCGGCCATCCGGCGCAGCCGCAAGATGCGCTCGTCCATCGGCGGGTGCGTGGAGAACAGGTTGCTGAGGTTGCGACCGCGCGACCCGGCCAGCGGGTTCACGATGTAGAGGGGCGCCGCCGCCTGGTTGACCTGCATCGGCTGGGCCTCGGCCCCGCGCTGCAGCTTGCCGAGCGCGTCCGCGAGCGGGAGGGGATCGCCGAGGATCTCGGCCCCCGTGGCGTCGGCGACGTACTCGCGCTGCCGCGAGATCGCCATCTGCATGATGCCGGCCGCGAGCGGCGCGAGGATGAACATCGCCAGGGAGCCGATGAGTCCGAGCGGCCCGTCGTCGTCACCGAAGAACAGGATGAAGTAGGCGATGTACGAGATCGCCCCGGCCACCATCGCCGCGATGCTCGCGATGAGGATGTCGCGGTTGCGAATGTGCGCCAGCTCGTGCGCGAGCACACCTTCGAGCTCGCGCGGCGAGAGCGACTGCTGGATCCCCTCGGTCACCGCCACGGCGGCATGCTCGGGATTGCGCCCTGTCGCGAACGCGTTGGGCTGAGGCGACGGCACGACGTGCACCGTCGGCTTCGGGATTCCCGCCCGCTGGGCGAGGCTCTCGACCATCCGGTGCAGCTCCGGCGCCTCCTCCTCGCTGACCCTCCGCGCCCGGCTCATCTTCAGCGCCATCGGCCCGCTCCACCAGTACATCGCCAGGTTGAGCAGCACCGACAGCCCGAGGAAGACGACCAGGCCACCCGTGCCGCCGACGAGGTACCCGAGGCCCAGCATGAGCGCCGTCAGGCCCGCGAGGAAGATGAATGTCTTGAACTGGTTGCCCGTCTTGTACGCGGACATGTTCATCGCCACTCCTTCGGGAGGACGGACCCGCGATCCGCGGCCCATCCTGACAATGGAAATTATAGTCGGGTGTCGTGGGTCGACCCGTTGAGAGCCAGTTAAGGGCGGAGGCTGAAAGGCCCGGCCCCTGCGTCGATCCGGCCGGGGTGGAGGGCGAGCGTCGATGCTGCAGCGGCCGTCCGGCGTGACGGGGAGAACGCCCATCGCGGCACGTCTCTCGACGGTCGGAGCGGCACTCGCGCTGGGTGTGGCCCTGGCGAGCGGCTGCGGCCCGGCCGGGCCCGCCGACGCCGGTGGCGACGCCGTGGTTCCGGTCGAGGCGATCGACGGACTGCCCACCCCCGACGGGTTCGAGTTCGCCGAGCGCGCGGAGGAGGTCGGCGCCCCCGGCCTGGCGCGCGCCCTCGGCGGTGACGCGGAGGCGATCGAGAGCTCGGGGTTCCGCGACGCGGCGATCCGGACCTGGGACGGCGACGAGCGTGAGCTGACCGCCGTCGTCGGGGTCTTCTCGTCCCACGGGGCGGCCCTCACCGTCACCAGCGCGGCGAGTGAGCCGGTGCTCGATCGCGACGACGGGCGAGCCTGGACCCCGTCGGGCCTCAACGGCAGCCGCGGCGCCCGCGCGGAGGGCGACGAGCCACAGGAGCGCGTGCTCGGGCTGGCCGTCGGCCCGAACGCGCTGATCGTCACCGCGCGTGGCGACGTGTCGGACGAGGTGCTCGAGGACGCCGTCGAGCGGCTCGCGGACTTCGCCGAGAGCTAGGTCGTCACGCAGGATCCGGCCCGAGCGAAGGCACGAGCCGCGCCGGGGCGCTAGACGACCACCACCCTCGATCCCACGCCGAGCCGGTCGTACAGCCACTCGGCCTCGGGGATCGACATGCGGATGCACCCGTGGGACGCCCTGCTTCCGAGCGATCCCGGATTCGGGGTCCCGTGAATCCCGATCAGGTTGCGATCGAAGCCCATCCACCGGGTCCCGAGCGGGTTCGACGGGCCCGGCGGCACCGGAGCGATGCCGGCCGCCCACGTGGAGTTGGGCGGGAACCAGGTCGGGTTCTGGATCTTGGAGACGACGGTGTAGGTGCCGGACGGGGTCGGATACGCCGGCTGCCCGACCGCGACGCGGAAGTTGCGCCGCTTGCCGTTCGCGAACAGCGTCAGCTGGAACGTGTTGCGGTTCACGAGCACGGTCGGCGGCGCGACCCGCTGATCCGGCCTGACGCTCCTCGTGGGGAAGACGATCGACGAGCGCCGCTTGAGCAGGCCCTTCGTCAGCTGATCGACGGCGCGCTCCTGATCGATCTCGCGGCCGTTGCGGGCCTTCCTGAAGATCGGCTTCGCGCCCCGAAAGCGGATCGTCGCATCCCGGGCGGCGCGGTCGTACTTTCCGGCGCGCACTCGGACGATGGCCTCGATGCGCTTCTCGTTCACCCGGATCGGCAGCGGCACGTTCACGCCGCCGCCGGGCACCGCCCGCGACCGGCCGAAGTTGTAGGCGGCGCGCACGGCGTAGCGCACGTTGATGGTGAGCCCCGCGGATCGCGGGTTCACCGCGAAACGGGTCTTGCCCGCGCGGACCGGAACCCTGCGGCTGGCGGGCTTGACGACCTCGACCAGCAGCTTGTCGACCGCCTCGTTGCGGGTCAGCCCACCGATGTCGATGCCGCGGATCCGCACGCCGTCGGCGATGCGCCCCGGCTGGGGTCCGGCCTGCGCCTGCGCGCCGTCGACCGGAGCCGGAACCTCGACAGCGCCGGCCGCGCCGACGGCGCCAAGCGTCAGAGCTGCCGCAGCGACGGTGCCGGCCAAGGGTCCAAAAACGTGGCGTCCTGCCATCGCGCGGGATCCTATCTCGCTCACCGGCGCATGTCTCGATCTCGATCGTGATGGGGTTCTGGCGCACCCGAACGCCGCACGAGGCATGTCCTCGGGGTGTAGTGCCGGCAGACGAGGCGGAACCGTCGGGTTGGCCCCGTCCTCGGGCGGCCGTAGGCTCTCGCGCCATGACTGCCCCGAGTCATGCGCGAGAGTGGGCGGAATCAGCCGCGACGCTCCGGGTCACGCTGTCGCAGGACCCCGAGGATCTCGCGGCGCTTCGCGGCGACGTCGCCGAGCTCGCGTCCGAGCACGGCCTGGGCGATCGATCGGCCGACGTGGTGCTCGCCGTCGAGGAACTCGTCGCCAATGCCCAGGAGCACGGCTCGCCCCCCGTCGTCGTCACGGCGTGGGCGGACGGCCGGCTCGTGATCGAGGTCTCAGACGGCGGATCCGGGCTCGCTCGCCTCGACGTCCCGAACCGTCCCCCGCGAGCCGACAAGGACCACGGCCGGGGTCTCTGGATCGTGAGCCAGCTGGCCGATCACGTCGACGTGCGGCGCTCGGCAGACGGCACCACCGTCAGGATCGAGCTGAGCAGCGAGCCACCGATCGGCGCCTGAGGAGCGGCCGGCGGCGATCCGGCCTAGGCCGCGCCCACGGTCGCGTCGGCCGGCGCGGCGGAGCCACTGAGGTCGATCGCGCCTCGCCTGAGGATGTCGCGCATCGAGAGCACGCCGACGAGCTCGCCGACGTCGAAGACGATCACGTGACGGATGTTCTGGCGGATCATCAGGCTGGCCGCCTGCTCGATCGGCCAGCCGGGCGACGCGGTCACGAGCGTGCCGCGCATGTGATCCTCGACGAGCTCTGTCGCCGGATCGAGCCCGTCGCCAAGCGCCCGAAGCAGGTCACGCTCCGTGATCACGGCCGGGCCCGGCATGCTCGGATCGAGCACGACCGCCGCCCCGGTTCGCATCGCGACCATCTTCTCGGCCGCCTGGCGGAGCGTGTGCGCAGGCCCGACGATCACGCTGACCGGTGTCATGGCTTCGCCGACCCGCATGCCCGCTCTCCTTTGTGACGATTGTTGCGAACAACAGGATGCCATCGCCCAGGGGTGGTGGCAAGGACCAGCGGTGGTCTTCTTCGGTGCCTCGCGCCGATCGACGGTCCCGAGACGACCGACCGCGTCGGCATCGGAGCGCGCCCTCCGTGCTCGGTGACGGCAACGACCTCGCCCCGCCGAGACCCCGGCTTCCCGCCCGCCGAGGCGTCGCTGCGCTAGCCGGGGTCCGGGAGGGCCCGTACGTGGGTGCGCGCGAGCTCGACCTCGCCCTGGGCCCTCTCGACCGCCGCGAGCGCCTCGCTCTCCTCCTCACGGGCCCGCTGGGCGCGCGCGGCCGCGGCCCGGGCCAGGCTCACGGCGCGGTCCTCACCGTGGGTCGCGGCCGCCAGAGCCTCGCGTGCGCGGGTGGTCGCGTCCTGCGCCGCGGCGAGCGCGCGCTCTGCCGAGGAATGCTCGACCTCGGTTCGCTCGACCGCCGCGCGCGTCTCGCGCAGGCGCTGCTGGGCGGTCTCCCGCCGCCGCTCGGCGTCCTCGAGGGCCTGTTGGGCGGAGCGTCGCGCCTGGGCGCGCTCGTGGCGCCGACGCTCGGCCTCCGCCGAGCTCTCGGCGCGGCGCCTGCGTGGCTCGACCCGCTCGTGCGACTCGGTCTCCAGGCCGAAGCCGGTCACGGGCACCTCACCGGTCAGCCGGCCCTCCTCGAGGAGCCCGCGGGCCTCCTCCAGGAGCGAGGCGCTGTGAAGCGTCCTGCGGATCCGCTCGACCATCGCCGGCGACGCGGATCGGCCTTCGTTCTCGAGCAGCCGGCGGCCCGCCTCGGCGAGCTCCGCGACCGCGTCTCGATGGGCCTGCGCCGAGCGGTTCAGCTCGACATGGGCCTCACCGGCCAGGAGCCGCCCCTGCGCCGAGCGAAGCCCCTCGGCGGCCTGCAGCAGCGCGGCGAACGCGCCCGGCTCCGACACCGCCAGCTGGTTCACCGCCCACAGCGCCGGGCTCGGCCTGCGCAACCCGCGCACGCGATCGGCCCCCTCCTTGTCACCGGCGGCTCGCAGCTGACGAACGAGCTCGTCGCGGGCGGTGACGAACTCCTCGGGGGGGCGCGAGTAGAGCGCCGCGATCTGGTCGTCGGTCGTCGTCCGCACGAGCGGGGGATGCTATCGACCGGTCAGCCGCGCTTGCCGCCCTGGCGGCGATGCTCGGCGCTCAGGTGTCGTCGGACTCGCCGTCCGCCACGAGGCCGAGCGCCGCGTCGAGCGCCTGCCGGCTCTCGTCGTCCATCGGACCCTGCGCACGAATCTCTCGGAACACCTCGGTCCGGAAGATCGGAACCTCTTTCGGGGCCTCGATGCCGAGGCGCACCTTCTCCCCGAAGACGGAGAGAACGGAGATCTCGATCGAGTCTCCGATCATGATGCTCTGGTTGGCCTTCCGGGTCAGGACCAGCATTCGCGGACACGCCTCCGGGCATGAGTTGCCGTCATCGCTGAACGCCAAGATTGTTCCGAGCTAGTATTGACGTTTGGGCTCGACCCCGCCATAGACGCCTGGGGAGGCTGAATGCTGTACGGACGTCGACTCGACCAATCGCTCGAGCATGTCGACGGATCGCGATATGCGCTTGTCCATGCGGTTGCCAAGCGCGCGCGACAAATCACGCTCTGGCTCACCGCCGACCCGGCCGAGCTGCGCGCCGAATCGGCGCCGCCGCCTGCTCCGGGTGAGCTCGTCACCCGAGACCCCGTCGCGCTGTCGGAGGCCGAGATCCTCGACGGCGAGGTGCGCGTTCGCTGGGACCCTGAAGGACTCGGCGAGGATGCCGACGCCGACGAGCTGGGACTCGAGACGGACCCCCTCCTGATCGAGGGGCTGGACGAGGGGGACGACGCCGAGGGCGGCGACCTCAGCCCGGCGCTCGCCCAGGTGCTCGAGGACGAGGAAGGCGACTCCGAGACCCCGGCCGCCGCCGCAGAAGGCGACGCCACTCCGGAGGCCGCCGGTGACGATGACGCCGCGGCCGGCGAGAGCGGTGACGTCGTCGAGCTCGGCGGGGACGACCTCGAGGACGTCGAGGCTGACGACGAGGACGAAGAGGACTGATCTGCCCCACCCCCGGCGCCCACGGGCGCCGGGGGTGGCATCGCGAGCTAGCTGCGGGCCAGCGTCTCCTGGCCCTCCGCGCTCCCGAGACCGACCACAGCGCCGCCGGTGAGCGAGCGCACCGCGTCTTCACCACGCCCCGTGATGAACGCCTCGGTCAGCTCACGGGCGTCGTGGTCCGGGTGCTGGACCGGCGGGCTCTTCATGAAGTAGGCGGACGGGCCCTCGAGCGTGCCGGCGACGCCGCGATCGAGCGCGAGCTTGGCGCACCGGACGGCATCGATGACGATCCCAGCCGAGTTGGGCGAGTCCCACACCTCGAGCTTCAGCTCGATCGACATCGGAACGTCGCCGAAGCCGGATCCCTCGAGCCGGATGTGCGCCCACTTGCGGTCCGTGAGCCACGGCACGTGGTCCGAGGGGCCGATGTGCACGTCCTCGGCGGCGACGTCCTGGTCGAGCACCGACGTCACGGCGTTCGTCTTCGAGATCTTCTTCGAGGCGAGACGCTCGCGCTCCAGCATGTTCAGGAAGTCGGTGTTGCCCCCGAAGTTGAGCTGGCTCGTGTGCGCCATCTGCACCCCCCGCGCGCGCATGAGATGCGCGAGCTCGCGGTGGACGATCGTCGCGCCGACCTGGCTCTTGATGTCGTCACCGACGATCGGAAGCCCCCGCTCGGCGAACCGGCGCTGCCAGTAGCGCTCGCGCCCGATGAAGACCGGGACGCAGTTCACGAACGCGCAGCCCGCGCGGAGGATCTGCTCGACGTACCACTTGGTCGCCTCCTCCGAGCCGACGGGCAGATAGCTCACGACCACGTCGGTCTTGGTGTCCCGGAGGATCCCGACGATGTCGGCCGTCTCGCCCGGCGCCTTCTCGATCACCTCGGAGAGGTACTTGCCGAGGCCGTCGTGGGTCATCCCGCGCTGGACCGTCACGCCGAGCGGCTCGACGTCCGCGAAGCGAATGGTGTTGTTGGGCTTGGCCCAGATCGCCTCGCCCAGGTCCTTGCCCACCTTGCGCGCATCGATGTCGAAGGCGGCCGTGAAGTTGATGTCCCTCACGTGGTAGCCGCCGAGGTCCACGTGCATGAGCCCGGGCACGAAGTCCTCGGGGCTGGCGTCCTTGTAGTACTGAACGCCTTGGACCAGGGACGACGCGCAATTGCCGACGCCGATCACGGCGACGTTGACCGTGTCGCTCACGATGCACTTCCTCCTTCGGGGGTGAGCCTGCCGAGCGCGTGGCGCCGGAGGCCATTCGAGCCGGCGCCCTCGGCCGGCTTCGGTGTTTGTACACCAATTGCCAATTAGTGTACAGTCCTCGGTCATGAGCCGGCGCGTCGTCGGGTATCTGCGGGTCGCGCCCCGCGAGCCAGCGGATGAGCGCCCCGGCCTGGACCACCAGCGCGAGCTGCTCGCCCGAGCGGCCGACGAGCGCGACTGGGACGTGGTCGCGATCCACTCGGATCGACGGAGCGGCCGGACGACGAGGCGGCCGGGACTGCGCGCGGCGATCGCCGCCTGCGAGGACGGCGGCGCCGACGCGCTGGTCGTGTCCCAGCTCGACCGGCTGACGTATTCGCTTCCCGACCTCGCACAGCTGGCGCGCGACGCCGTGGCGGGCGGCTACTCGCTCGTCGCCCTCGAGGAGGGCCTCGACTCGGCCGAGGAGTCCGGTCGCCTGGCCACCCAGATCCTCGCCACCGCCGCGACCTGGGTGCCGCTCGGGATCGGTGGCCAGGCTCGCCGGGCGCGCGCCGCGCGACGGGCCGGCCGGCCGTCGTCGACACCACCAGAGGTCGCGACGCGAATCAGGACGATGCGCTCGTCCGGGATGACGCTGCAGGCGATCTGCGACGAGCTCAACCGCGACGGCGTGCCCACGCCCCGCGGTGGCAGGGAGTGGCGCCCGACGTCGCTTCGCGCGGTGCTGCGAGACGAGGACCCGCCCGAGCCCGAGGTGGCCGACCTCGAGCGCGAGCCGGCCGGTCGCTGACGCCCGAAGGGCCGCCACGGGGCGCCCAGCTACGGTGTCGGCATGGCATCGATCCGCCTCGCCGATCTCGATCGCGCGCTCGCCGACGTCGCCCGTGAGACGCCGGAGTGGCTCTCGGGCGATCCTGCGGGCGCCGTCCAGGAGACGCTCGCAGCGTCCGGACGGGAGCTCCACAACCGGGCGTACGTCCTGTGGCTCTGGCTCGGCTCGACCTCGAGCGGCGCGCCGGTTCTCCTGACGCCGGTCCGGGCGACCGATGCCGAGGCCTTTCGCCCGAAGGGGCCGGCCAACGTCCTGACCGCGACCGTCACGGCGGCAGTCTGGAGCGGAGCGGACCCGCGCCGGCTCTCGGTGCTCGACTGGCGTGGCTTCGCCGGCATCGTGGACGCGGGCCTGGATCCAGAGCTCGCGGCCGAGGCCCAGCGAGAGATCCACGAGGCCCCGGCACGCGTCTCGCTCGCCCCCCTTCCCGAGGACCTGGTGGTCGAAGGCCCGGCGCTCCCGCTCGGACGAGCCGAGGAGGCGTACGACACACCGATCGCCAAGCTCGCGTGGAGCGCCGGCGTCCACCCGATCCGCGCCGCCGCCGCCCTCACGGAGCTGGGCATCCCCCACGAGGAGGTCGCCGGCTACGGCCCGGAGCTGGTGGCCTCGCTGCTCGGGGCCGAGCCCGTCGTCGACGAGCCCGAGGCGCCGAGCGGACCCAGCCTTCGCATCGACGACGACCCCTGTCCTCGCCGTCGCCAGGCACGTCGGGTCCTCCGCCGACTCCTGGGCATGAAGAAGGTCGGCGTCGGTCACCACACCGCGTTCGATCACATCTACCGCGGCGCGCCGGCCGACGCGCGACACGAGGCGATCGAGGTCGGAGAGGCGCTGATCAGGGCCGGCCTGCTCGGCGAGAAGCCCAGCGTGGGGCAGCGCCACGTCTACCTGCGCCGCGAGGCGCTGCCCGAGATCCACGCGCTGATCGAGCGCGGAGAGACCGATGATCCCGAGCTGGCGTCCCTGTGGACCGCCCCTATTGGGACGGAGACTCGACGGTCACCGTGACGACCGGGACCTCGCGCTCGACGGTCACGCTGTCCCCGCTCGAGGGTGCGCCGCGGATCACGTAGCCGATCCCCGCGCCGATCAGGAACGCCGCGACGACGCAGGCGACGAGCAGCCCGACCCCGACCGTTCGGCGCTTGTCGCGGCGGGCCGGCGGGCGCGAGCGGCGGGCGCCCCCATCTGGTCGCTCGCTGCTCACGGAGCCCAACCGCCGTCGCCGGCCTGGCGGGCGTGGAGCCCGAACGCCGCATCGAGCGCGACCGCCGGATCCCAGGCGCTGGGCTGCCTGGGCGCAACGCGCTGTGCCAGGTCGAGGTACCACGACTGGGCGTGGTCGTATTCGGCCACCAGCTGCAGCAGCGTGAAGGTCGTGCCGACCCGCCGTCGCAGCTCGTCGCGCACGGCCTCGACGATGCGCCGGCGTGCGGCGTCGTCGGCGCCGCCTTCGGCCAGGCGGGCCCGGCCCTCGCTCCAGGCGAAGGCCGCAGCGGCCACCCGGGGATCCTGATCGCTCACGGTCCCGCCTCGATCGACGAGACCCGGTCGTGGCCGTGGGTCGGCTCGATGCGCTCCGAGATCCAGTCGCCGACGGCGCTGCCACCCTCCGC
Organism: Thermoleophilia bacterium; assembly: GCA_028285405.1. Lineage (GTDB taxonomy): Bacteria > Actinomycetota > Thermoleophilia > Miltoncostaeales > Miltoncostaeaceae > JANQPH01. Next base: position 27,671 of record JANQPH010000014.1, on the reverse strand, counting down.
CAGCGCGAAGGCCAGGTGGGCGTGCAGACATTTCGCGCGAACGAGCGACGCGTTGCCGCCAACCCCTCGACCCGTGAGAGCCCGGTGGCGACGATGGGCGAGGACGAGCGCGGCGGCGCCGGCGGGATCCTCCTCGAGCCGCTTGACGCCACCGGCCGCCTCGAGACGGCTGACGGCGGTGACCAGCTCGGGGCAGATCAGCCAGTAGCGGGTCGGAAACGGTCGCCCCGCTCGATCGACCGGCCCGTTCTCGATGACGGCCGGCGCGCCGTCGGCACAGCGGACCGCGACCCGGAAGTCACTCGCCGGCTCCCGGCCGAGGAGCGCCGCGACGGCGAGACGATCAGATGAGGTCGGGGAGCCAGCCGAAGATGCCACCATCCCCGGAGTCTCGCTCACGCTCGGCTTCGGCCGCCGCCTCGACCTCGTCCAGCCCCCGGACGATGAACGCTCGCTCACCCGGGCGCACGAGACCGAGCTCGCGCGCGCGGCGCTCGAGGATGCGCTCCTGCCCGAGCGCGCGCAGGTCGCGGGTGAAGCGCTCGCGGGTCTGCTCGAGCTCCTCGAGCTTGGCGGTCTCCCGCGCGAGCTCACCGCGCTGCTCCATGTAGCCGCGCACCGGACCGATGTACGCGAGGGCGACGGCGGTGAGCAGGCCGGCCAGGAAGATGCGGGCTGTGCGGGTCGTGGCGGGCCTCTCCGTGCGAGAACGGTCCGGGGGGCGTCCGGTGGTGAGGGCCCTTCGATCCGCGGATGCGCAGTCCTCCCACGCCCGCGTCTACTGGAACGCGCGCCGGCCCGCGTAGATGGCGCCGGGGCCGAGCAGCTCCTCGATCCGGAGCAGCTGGTTGTACTTGGCGACCCGCTCGCTCCGACTCGGAGCGCCGGTCTTGATCTGGCCGGCTCCGGTCGCCACCGAAAGGTCCGCGATGAACGTGTCCTCGGTCTCGCCGGAGCGGTGGGACACCATCGACGCGAACCCCGCCCGCGAGGCCATGTCCATCGCGTCGAGCGTCTCCGAGAGCGTGCCGATCTGGTTCACCTTGATCAGGATCGCGTTGCCCGCGCGCTCGGCGATTCCGCGCTCGAGCCGGGTCACGTTGGTGACGAAGAGGTCGTCGCCCACGAGCTGCACCTGGTCGCCGATGCGGGCCGTCAGCGCCTTCCAGCCCTCCCAGTCCTCCTCGTCCATCCCGTCCTCGATGGAGACGATCGGGTAGTCCGCGACCAGGCCCGCCCACATCTCGACCAGCTCGCTCGAGTCGAGCGTGCGCCCCTCTCCCGCGAATCGGTACGCCCCGTCCTCGTGGAGCTCCGACGTCGCGCCGTCGAGGGCGAGCGCGATGTCGTCCCCGAGCCGATAGCCGACCTGCTCGATCGACTCGCAGATCAGGTCGAGCGCCTGCCGGTTGCTCTCGAGATTGGGCGCGAAGCCGCCCTCGTCACCCACACCGGTGGCGAGCCCCCGGCCGTGCAGGACCTTCTTCAGGCCCGCGTAGACCTCTGCGCCCATCCGCAGGGCGTCGGCGAAGCCCTCGGCCCCGACCGGAGCGATCATGAACTCCTGGAGGTCCACCGAGTTGTCGGCGTGGGCGCCCCCGTTCAGGATGTTCATCAGCGGCACGGGCATCAGCCGAGCCTGGGCGCCACCGAGGTAGCGGTAGAGCGGCAGCCCCGCGTCGACGGCGGCGGCCTGGGCCACCGCGAGCGAGCAGCCGAGCAGCGCGTTGGCGCCGAGCCGGGCCTTGTTGGGCGTGCCGTCCAGCTCGATCATCGTGCGATCGACGACGGCCTGGTCGGTCGCCTCGAGCCCGAGCAGCGCGCCGGCGAGCTCGTCCTCGACGTTCGCGACGGCCTTGCCGACCCCCTTGCCGCCGTATGCCCCCGGGTCGCCGTCACGCAGCTCGAGCGCCTCGTGGATCCCGGTGCTGGCTCCGCTCGGAACGTCGGCGCGACCGCTCGCGCCGCTTGCGAGCGTCACCTCCACCTCGATCGTGGGCTGTCCCCGTGAGTCGAGGATCTGGCGGGCCACCACACGGGTGATGCTCGACACGTGCTCTTCCTCCCGGACGCTTGCGGCGGCGGGAGTCTACCCGCCGCCCGCGGAGCGGCCGCGATCCTCCTCGTGGGCGCGCCGGTACCAGCGCAGCTGCTCGTCGAGCCCCGCGCCGACGAACTCGACACCGGACTCCGACGCGAGCTGCGCGGCGCGCTCCACCCGCCATCGGAACCGACTCGCCGCCGCCCGCACCGCGATCTCTCCGTCGGCCCCGATCGCCCGGGCGACCGCGATCGCGGCGAAGATCACGTCGCCGAGCTCCCGCTCGGACGGATCGTCCTCGAGCTCGCCGACCTCCTCGCGCAGCCGCACCAGGGCGGTGTCGACCGACTCGTCGGTGAAGCCGACCGCACCGGCGCGCTTCTGGGCCTTGGTGGCGTACGCGAGCGCCGGAAGCCCGGGCGGCAGGTCGTGGAAGATGCCCTGCTCGGCCCGCTCCTCGCGCTTCGTGCGCTCCCAGAGATCGACGACGGCCCCTGCGGATCTGGCGGCCTCGTCGCCGTAGACGTGTGGGTGGCGGCGAACGAGCTTGTCGGCCTGGCCCTTGGCGATCGTGCCCAAATCGACCGGGGCGCGCTCCTCCAGCAGGGCGGCGAGGAACACCGACTGGAAGAGCAGGTCACCGACCTCGTCGGCCATCCGCTCGTCGTCCCCCTCGGCAACCGCCTCGGCGACCTCGAACGCCTCCTCGACGGTGTGCGGCACGATCGTCTCGGCGGTCTGCTCGCGATCCCAGGGGCACTCGCGGCGCAGCGTCGCGCCGACGTGCGCCAGCTCGGCGACGCGAGCGGCGATCGCCCGTCCGCGGAGCACCTCGCGATCCGGAATCGTCTCGGCATCCGGTCGGCGTCGCGCCAGGGCGTGGGCCTCCGGGTCCGTCGCGACGAACACCCCGCCGGTCGGCGGCTCGGTCACGACTCGGGCGGAGAGCCCGTGGTCGGCGAGCGATGCGGCAGCGTCAGCCGTGGCGACGAGGTCCGGTGTGCCGGCGAGCCTCGAGAGGGCGTTCGCGGGGACCGCGTCGGGCGCACCCGGGCCGATCGCGACGAGGAGGAGGGTCTCCGGTCGGCTCAGGGGGCCGGCGTCGGCGGTGGCGCCTGCGGCGTTCCGGCACCGCCTGCCGGCGGGACGCCCACGGGAACCTCGGGCTCCTCGGGCGGAGCGAGATCCGAGTCGGCGTACACCGTCCGGCCCTCCCACTCCTCGATCACGCCGTCGCGCCACTCGGTCCAGGTCGCCTGACGCTCGACCTGGAGCTGCTGCTGGACGATGCCGTCGCGTGCCTCGGCGAAGCTCGTCGTGCTCGCGGGGGTCAGCTCCACGGTGATGATGTGCCAGCCGAACTGGGTCTCGACCGGATCGCTGATCTCACCGTCCTCGAGCTCGAACGCGACCTCCTCGAACTCCGGGACCAGCTGCCCGCGCTGGATCGCGCCGAGGCTGCCGCCCTGCTGGGCGGACCCCTCGTCCGTGGACTCCTCCCGCGCGATCTCGGCGAAGCTCTCGGTCGTCACCTCGCCGCGGATCTCGTTCGCCTCTTCCTCGGTCTCGACGAGGATGTGGCTCGCCACCCGACCCGCGGGAGTCTGGAACTGCGCCTCGTTCTCGTCGTAGAACGTGCGCGCGTCGGCATCGGTGAAGCGGACGCCGCGGGTGATGAAGTTGAAGAGCTTCTCCTGCTGCTGCGTGCCTCGCACCAGATCGCGAGCCTCGGCGAGCGTCAGGTTCGACTCCTCGAGGAACTCGTTGAACTCCTCGTCCGAGCCGTTGAAGTTCGCCTGCTTGATCTCGTCGAGCTCCTCCGCGACCTCGGCGTCGGTCACCTTGCACGGCGGTCCGCACTTGCGGGCCTCGAACGCGACGACGTCCTGGGTCACGAGATCCTGCAGCGCCAGCTGCTGGACGGCGACGAACTCGTCCGAGTCCTCCGCCGGGAGGCTCTGCCCCTGCGCCTGGGCTTGGGCCACCTGCTGCTCGACGGCGGAGTCGAGCTGATCCTGCGTGATCTGCGCGGGACCGACCTGGGCGACCACCCCGTCCGGCAGGTTCGAGGAGTCGCTCCCGCCACACGCGGCCAGCGCCACCGAGAGACCGGCGCCAACCGCGACGAGCGCGGCCGATCTGACGATCTTGCGCCTTCGCCTCACGGCGCGCGATGGTAGCACCAGAGGTTCTGTTGGCTCCGCTTCTGCGTCACGTCCTGCCACACGCTGCTCGGCGACGTCGGTCCGCATGGCAGGCTGTTCCCGTTCGCGCCCGGGCCGGTCGGGCTCGGCGCACCGATCGTCGAGGGCTCTGACGTGGCCGTCCTCTTTCACAAGCGCGCCGACACGCGGCCCGAGCTGCACGGTCGCCCCCTGACGGCGCCACACCGTGCGGACGACTACGACCTCGACACGGTGCGTGTCGCCTTCGAGGACTTCATGTCACATCGACTCTTCTTCGCCGACGGCGTGCGCGTGCCCGAGCTGTCGCGAGTGCAGGGCGCCGGGATGAGCCACGTCACCTTCCGAGCGCGGGTGAGCTGGTCGGGCGCCGGGAACCCGTCGGCGTCGGTCGTGCTGCGCCTCCCCGACCGGGACGCGCCGGCGCACGACCGGATCGTCCGCGAGTACCGAGCGCAGGCGCTGCTCCGAAGGGCTGGGCTGCCGGTCCCGGAGCCCGCCTGGACCGGGTTCGACGACCCGGTGCTCGGCGACGACTTCTACGTCATGCAGCTGGTCCGGGGCCGCTCGACGACCGACGACCCGCCCTACCATCGGGCCGGCTGGCTGCGTGAGGCCGGGCCCGACGTCCAGGCCGCGCTGTGGGATCAGGTCCTCTCGCACCTGCGCGACCTGCACCGAATCGACTGGCGGGAGGGCGGCTTCGGCTTCCTGGCCGAGGGACTGCCCGACTCGGAGTCCCCGCTGACCGACGCGCTCATCGACCGCATCGGATCGGTGATCGACACCCACGGAGCGGGCCGCGACGGCGCACGGCTCGCGGCCGCGCTCGACTGGCTCGAGCGCAACGCCCCGGAACCGGTGGGCGAGGAGTCGCTCGTCTGGCTCGACCCGCACCTGTCGAACTTCCTCTTCGACGGACCGGACTGCACCGCCATGCTCGACTGGGAGTCGATCAGCATCGGTGATCCGGCCCTGGACCTCGCCGCCCTGGTCTGGACCGACGAGCAGGAGCAGCGGCTCGCCGGTGACCGGCTGCCCGGCATTCCGTCGGAGCGCGAGACCGTCACCCGCTACCAGGATCTGCTCGGGCAGCCGATGGTCAACTACCCGTACTACAAGATCCTCTACGGGGTGCTGTCCGCCTCGTGGCTGCTGCTCGTGCACGGCAGGCTCGTCGTGCGGGGAGCGCTGCAGGGCGTCGAGGACGAGCAGGTCGTTCCGGACGAGACGCTCGAGGCCATCGAGGACATGATCGACACCCTGTGAGCTGAATCCGAGAACGAGCGATGCCCTGCATCGGTCGGTCGCAGGTGTTCAGCGAGAGGACGCAGCGGGGCCGCAAGGAGGGCACAGAGCCCCGGCCCATCGCCACTGACGAGCTTGCTCGTCGCCACTGTGCCTCCGGGGCTGGTTGCCCGACGCGCAGGCCGCAGCACGTCACCCTGAGGGCAATCCGTTCACTTGGTGATGCCGATTGGGCGTGCCCTCAGGGTGAAGTGACCGGCCGAAGCTCGAGATGACCCGACCCAGAACGGCCCTCGTCGCCTAGGTGGCCGGGGAGGCCGCGCTCCGCTCACCGGTGGTCTCCCGCGCCGCGGCCAGCGCGCTCGCGAGCTCCTCCAGCGCGACCAGGCGCTCGCTCGGGATCGACCCGGCCGGCGCGGTCACCGTGCGATCGCGCGACTCGTACATGGCTCGCGGAATCCGCTCGCGCACCAGCTTGAGCTCGTCCGTCGTGAGCGCGACCGGAGCGACCTGTACGCGGGAGCCCCGGGCGGTTGCCACACCCGCGCCGACGGCCCGCAGCCCGATTCGGCTGCGCGCGAGCGACAGCAGGGCGTCGACCGGCCCCGGAACCGGGCCGAAGCGATCCTCGAGCTCCTCGCGGAGGCCGACGACAGCCTCCTCGTCGACCGCCCGCGCGATACGGCGGTGGACGTCGATCCGCACGGCCTCGAGGCCGACGTAGTCGGCCGGCACGAACGCGGAGGCCGGGATCTCGATCCGGACCTCGCGATCGGGGGCCCGCCCCTGCCCGGCCGCGATGGCCTCGCTCAGCATGTCGACGTACATCTCGAAGCCGACCGCGGCGACGTGCCCGCTCTGCTCATCGCCCAGCAGGTTGCCGGCGCCACGGATCTCGAGGTCGCGCATCGCGACACGCAAACCCGAGCCCAGCTCGGTGTAGTCCGCCATCGCCCGCAGACGGGCTGCCGCCTCCCGCGTCAGCGACGCCTCGTCGGGGTACAGCAGGTAGGCGTGGGCGGTCGTGTCGCGGCGCCCGACCCTCCCGCGGATCTGGTAGAGCTGGCTCAGTCCCAGCTGGTCGGCCCGCTCGACGACGAGCGTGTTCGCCTGCGGGATGTCGAGCCCGGCCTCGATGATGCTGGTCGCGACGAGCACGTCGGCCTCGCCCCGGATGAACGCGAGCATGACGTCCTCGAGCTCCTGCTCGGGCATCTGGCCGTGCGCCGGCCGCACGCGCATGTCGGGAGCCAGTCCGCGGATGCGCTCGACGGCGTCGTCGATCGTCTCGACGCGGTTGTGGAGCACGAACGCCTGACCGCCACGTGCCGCCTCCCGCTCGAGCGCTTCGGTGACGAGCGCGTCGTCCCACTCACCGACGTGCGTCGCGATCGGCTTTCGGCCCTTGGGCGGGGTCTCGATCACGCTGATGTCCCGCAGCCCCGACAGCGACATCTGGAGCGTCCGCGGGATCGGAGTCGCGCTCATCGAGAGCACGTCCACCCGCAGCCGCATCTGGCGCAGGGCCTCCTTCTGGGCGACGCCGAATCGCTGCTCCTCGTCGACGATCACGAGCCCCAGATCCTTCGGCTGCACGTCCATCGAGAGCAGCCGGTGGGTGCCGATCAGGACGTCGACCTGGCCGCTCGCGAACCCCGACAGGACCTCTCGGATCTCGCCCTGGGACCGGAAGCGATTGACCATCTGGACCGAGACCGGAAAGCCCTCGAAGCGCTCCCGGAAGGTGGCCAGATGCTGCTGGGCGAGGATCGTCGTCGGCGCGAGCACCAGCACCTGCTTGCCGGCAGCCGCCGAGCGAAAGGCCGCACGCATCGCGACCTCGGTCTTGCCGAAGCCGACGTCCCCGCAGATCAGTCGATCCATCGGTCGAGGTCGCTCCATGTCCTCCATGACCTCGTCGATCGCGCGCAGCTGGTCCGGCGTCTCCTGGTGCGGGAACCGGCGCTCCATGTCGCGCGTCAGATCGTCCTCCGGAGGGAACGCGTGCCCCTCGGCGGTCGCCCGGGCCTCGTAGAGCGAGAGCAGCTCGCCGGCCATCTCTCGGACGGACTCGCGCGCCCGCGCCTTGATCTTCTCCCACGCCTTCCCGCCGAGCTTGGAGAGGGACGGCTCGGCGCCGTCGGCGCCGACGTAGCGCGAGACCTTCGGCAGCTGGTCGTGCGGGACGAACACGCGATCCGCGCCCGCGAAGACGAGGAGGAGATAGTCGCGCGTGACTCCGGCGACGGTGCGCGTCTCGAACCCGTCGAGCCGCCCGATGCCGTGGTCCTCGTGGACGACGAACTCGCCGACCTTGAGGTCCATGACGCTGGCGACCTGCCGGCCGACGCCGAGGCCGCGCGCGCCCCGCGGACGCCTCCGCCGGAACACCGCCGGCTCGGGCACGATCGCCAGCTCGAGCTCGCGCGACAGCATTCCCCGCTCGACGTCCAGCACGGCGAAGCCGATCTCCCCCACCGCGGGCAGCACCCCGGGCTCGAGCGGAACCGCCTCGATGCGCTTCAGGCGGGAGAGCAGGCGATCTCGATCGCCGCGGCGTCGGAAGGCGACGAGCACCCGCTGGCCCCCGCGGGCGAGTCGAGCCAGCTCGGCCTCCCCTTCGGCCTGACCGCGCACCGCAAAGCGAGCCTCGGTGGCGTCGAAGGCGGGCCGTCGCGAGCCCGCCGGAAGCACCACGCGCACCCCGCCCCTGGCGTCGAGCTCGGCCAGCACCTGATCCGACGGCACCAGCTCCCCGGCCCGCTCCTCGTCCTCGAGTCGCTCCTCGGCCGCCCGCAGCGCCGGACCGTGCTCGCCCGGCGCAAGCCGGACGAGCGCCGAGGCGAACACCCCCTCGTCCCGCAGCGCCGCCTCGGCCGTGTCGGTGTCCTCGCTCGCGGGCCAGGCGACTAGCCGGTCGACCGGCCTGACGGTCCGCTGCGTGAACGGCGAGAACGCGCGGAGGCTCTCGATCTCGTCGTCGAACAACTCGACTCGCGCGGGCAGGTCCGCGGTCGTCGGATAGAGGTCGACGATTCCGCCCCGGACGGCGAACTCGCCCCGCTCCTCGACCTGCTCCACACGCTCGTAGCCGAGCGCGACGAGATCACGCAGCAGTCCGTCCAGGTCGACCCGCTCGCCCACGTGCAGACCGAGGCCGGTCGGGGTTCCGGCGGGGACGCGCTCGGCGAGCGCCGACGCGCCGACGACCACGACATGCCCCGGTCGACCCGCGAGGCTGCGTGCCCGGGCCCGCTGGCCCACGAGGTGCGGCGAGGGCCCAACCGCGCCGCCGGTCGGCATGCCCCGGGTTGGCCACAGCCCCACCGCGGCGCGCCCGAGCAGCGCCGACAGGTGCTCGGCCAGGTCGCGCGCCTCGTCGTCACCCGGCGTGATCGCCACCAGCGGGCGCCCGCCCGCGCGAACGAGCGCCGACAGGGCCCACGGCCACGCCGGGCGCGCGAGGACGAGCTCGTCCGGTGTCTGGCCGCTCGCGAGCGCATCCGCGACGGATCCGAGCGCCGGCTCTGCCAGGAGCAGGCGGTCGAGCTCGCCGGTCCGGTCGCTCACTCTCCAGCGCCCCCGTCCGCCGGCGACGCCGGGTCCCGGCGGGCCACGCGCTCACGGGAGCGGGTCCCGGCGGGCCGAGCGTGGAACCGCTCGATCGCGGCTGCCATCCCGTCGCCCAGAACGGCCTCGGCCATCTCGAGCGCGGCGGCGCGGAGCGCGTCCACGGAGCCGGCGTCCTCGGAGAACCGCGCCAGCACCCAATCGGCCTCGGTTCCGCGCCAGTCGGCCCCGGGGCGACCGACGCCGACGCGAATGCGCTGGAACGCCCGCGAGCCGAGACCCGTCTCGACCGATCGCAGCCCGTTGTGGCCCGCGGTGCCGCCGCCGACCTTTCCTCGGACCTCGCCGAAGGGGATGTCGATCTCGTCGTGGATCACCAGGACCTCCTCCGGGCGCACACCGAGGCTCCCGGCCGCGGGCCCGACACAGCGACCGCTCTCGTTCATGTAGGTCTGCGGGACCAGGAGGGTCACCGGACCCGACGGCCCGCTCGCCTCGACCAGCTCACCGGCGAAGCGGCGCTTGCGCTTGCCCGCGCCGAGGCGGCCGGCGAGATCGCCGACCACGTCCTGGCCGACGTTGTGGCGAGTGCGCGCGTAGCGCGCACCGGGATTGCCGAGGCCGACGACGAGCCGTACGCGATCCTGCGCCGGCGTCGCCACTTACTCTTCGGACCCGCCCTCGTCGGACTCGCCCGCGCCCTCCTCGGACGCCTCGGCCTCGGGAGCCTGCTCGCCCTCCGCGGCCTCGCCCTCGAGAAGCTCTCCCTCCACGGGCTCCGGCTCCTCGGCGGTCGGCACGGTCACCGACGCGAGCGGCGTCTCGGGCTCGCCGAGGATCTCGACCCCGGTCGGTGCCGAGAGGTCGCCCAGGGTGAGGGTGTCTCCGATGTTGAGCTCGCTGACGTCGTGCTCGATGGCCTCGGGGATCGAGTCCGGCAGCGCGCGCACCTGGACCTCGAACACGGGCTGGTCGAGGACACCGCCCTCCTCGCGGACGCCGATCGGGGTCTCGACCAGACGCAGCGGGACCGACGCCTCGATCTCGACCGTCAGGTCGACCTCTTGGAAGTCGACGTGGAGCACCGCGTCGCGGGTGGGCTCGACCTGGACGTCACGCAGCACCGCGGGACGGGCCTTCTCGCCGTCGATCTCGAGGTCGACGACGCCCGTGTACCCGCTCGACTGGAGGACGCGGCGCAGCTCGCGCGCCCCGAACGCGACGGAGATCGAGTTCTCACCCCGCTGGTAGAGGATCCCCGGCACGAAGCCGGAGCGACGAAGCCGCCGCGTGGGTCCGTTGCCGCGCTCCGTGCGGCGCTCTGCCGTGAGTTGATCGTGGTCTGCCATGTCGCCTGTCTGCCGAAGATGAAGGACGGCCCGCCACGCGGGCCGACGGACGAGTTTACCTGAGGCGAGGGGCGGGCGGCCAGCCGTGGGGCGGCGCGGGCGCGCTACCCGGCGTCGCCGTCGGCATCAGAGACGACGCCGGTCTCGTCGACGAACCACAACGCGCCCTCCTCGTCGTGGAAGACCGTGAACCGATCCGGCTGCGCCCGCCCGGCGTCGACCAGGACGCGCTCGGCGAGCTTGCGCGGACCGGCGGTCTTCCACGAGGTCCGCGCCGTCAGCCGGTAGGCGACACGTCCGGGGATCTGGTCGTCGGGGTGCACGTCGATGAGCCCGATGGCCGCGCCGCGCCGGAGCCACTTGGCGAGCCCCGGCGGCGGGGGCGGTGGCGCGTGCTCGTCGGCCACCCGGCCCGCCCCGTCAGAAGAGCTGGTTCTCGCCCGCGAAGATCTCGCTGACCGACTCGTCACAGAAGACGTTGTGCACGGAGTCGGCGAGGATCCTGTCCACCGACAGCACCCTGATCATGTCCTCGTCGAGGCTCTCGGGCGCGCTGATGGTGTCCGTGATCACGACCTCCTGGATCACCGACCGGCGCAGCTTGTCGATCGCGTCCCGGGAGAAGAGCCCGTGGGTCGCTGCCGCGAAGACCCGCTCGGCGCCACTCTCCTTCACGACCCGGGCGCCCTCGCACAGCGTGCCCGCGGTATCGATCATGTCGTCGATCAGGATCGCGGTACGTCCCTGGACGTCACCGATCAGCAGGGTGATGTCGGCCTCGTTGTGCTCCGGACGCTGCTTGGTGAGCACCGCGAGGGTGGCGCCGAGCTTCTCGGCGAAGTGGTTGGCGAGCTTCGCGCGGCCAGCATCCGGCGAGACGACGACGAGGCCCTCGTCGAGGAGATCGCCCGAGTACGCCCGCTCCTGGAAGTGGTCCGCAAGCAGCGGCACCGCCGTCATGTGGTCGACGGGAATCTGGAAGAACCCCTGCACCTGGCCGGCGTGGAGGTCCATCGTGAGGACGCGATCGACGCCTGCCGCCTGCAGCAGCTCGGCCACGAGCTTGGCGGTGATCGGCTCCCGCGGCGCCGACTTCTTGTCCTGCCGCGAGTACCCGTACCACGGGATGACCGCGGTGATGCGGTGGGCGGAGGCGAGCCGCGCCGCATCGATCATGATCAGCAGCTCCATCAGGTTGTCGTTCACCGGACGGCTCGTCGACTGCACGAGGAACACGTCGGCGCCGCGCACGCTCTCCTCGAACTTGCAGTAGATCTCGCCGTTGGCGAAGGTCTTGACCGTCGCCTCGCCGAGCGAGATCCCCAGCCGCGACGCGATCCGCTCGCCGAGCGGCTGGCTGGCGCGGCCCGCGAAGACCATGAGCCGCTTGGAGTCCTCGCGGTCGATGCTGCTCGTGCTCACGAGTGGGTGCCTCCCTCGTCGCTTTCGCGTGCCGCCGCTTGCGCGCGCGCGCTCGCCTTGGCCGTGAACCCCTCGATCACGCTCTGGCGCTCTCTGGCAATGCCGAGCGCACCGGCCGGGACGTCGTCAGTGATGATCGAGCCCGCCCCGGTCATCGCGTCGTCGCCGATCTCGACCGGAGCGACGAAGACGCAGTCGGATCCGGTCTTGACCCGGGCGCCGATCACCGTGCGGTGCTTTCGGAACCCGTCGTAGTTGGCGGTGATGTTGCCGGCCCCGATGTTGGAGCGCTCCCCGACGTCGGCGTCGCCCACGTAGGAGAGGTGCGGCACCTTCGCGCCAGCCCCGATCACCGCGTTCTTCATCTCCACGAACGTGCCGGCCTTCGCGCCGCGCTCGAGCCGAGCCCCGGGGCGCAGGTACGCAAACGGCCCCACCTCGCAGTCGGCGCCGACCTCGGCGTCGTAGGCGTGCGAGGAGACGACGCGCGCGCCGTCGCCCACCACCGTGTTCTCCAGCGTCGTCCCTGGGCCGATCTGGCAGCCGACCCCGACCGATGTCGAGCCGCGCAGGTGGGTGCCGGGCAGGAGCACCGAGTCCATCCCGACCTCGACGCCGGGCTCCAGGTAGACCGCCGAGGGATCCGGCATCGTGACCCCGGCCCGCATCAGGGCGCCGCGCATCCGATCCTGCAGCACGGCCTCGCACGCGGCCAGATCGGTCCGGTCGTTGATCCCGAGCGCGACCTCCGGCGCGGCGATGACCGCGCCGACCGCGCCCTCCACCAGCCCGAGCGTGTCGGGCAGGTACGCCTCGCCCTGCGCGTTGTCCCGACCGACCCGGCCGAGCGCGGACTCGAGCTCCGCGCGATCGAAGGCGAAGACGCCCGTGTTGATCTCGGTGACGGCCAGCTCCTCCGGCGTCGCGTCCTTCGCCTCGACGACACGCGCGACCTCTCCGTCGGGTCCCCGGACGACCCGACCGTAGCCGCCGGGGTCGCCGAGCACGGTCGTGACCATGGTCGCGGCCCGTCCCGCCTCGGTGTGCGACAGCAGCAGCGCGGCGATCACGTCCGAGTCCACCAGCGGCGCGTCCCCGCAGAGCACGAGCACGGTCGTGACACCCGGGTCGAGCGCGGACAGGCCGATCTGGGTCGCGTGCCCCGTGCCGAGCTGCTCCTCCTGCACGGCCGTGTCGACGCCGTCGGGGAGGATCGCCGACACGCCCTCGGCTCCGTGACCGACGACCACGACCGTGTGGCTGACATCGGCCCCTGCAACCGCGGCGAGCACCCACGCCAGCATCGGCCGGCCGGCCACCTCGTGGAGCACCTTGGCTCGCCGGGACTTCATGCGTGTCCCTTGGCCTGCTGCGAGGACGACTGCGCCGATGCTCACCGCGGGGTCGCTCCCGATCGGTTGACTGGTTGGGGCGGGAGGATTCGAACCCCCGATCACGGGACCAAAACCCGTTGCCTTACCGCTTGGCTACGCCCCATTGGACCTGGGTCCGGGCGCGATTTCGAGTATAACCGCGCCCGTGGCCAACCCCTGCCGCCGCGCGTGTGGAGTGCGAACGACGTCGCTCGCTTGGGGGCTCGCTGCGGCGCTGGTCGTGGCGGCCTTCGGCGTCGCCGGGGCCTCGGCGGCCCCGATACCGGCCCCGAACCCGACCGCGGGTGAGCACGCCCAGACGCTCGACGCCCGATCGCGTGTTCGGCTCTCGGGTAACTCGGTGGTCGGATCCCGCCTGATCGCCCGCTGGGGACCGAGGTCGACCGCGCGCTGGCAGACCCGAACCGGGCGCGGGCCGTGGCGCACACTCCGCACCCGCCGTGGCGCCACGCGGATCTTGCTGGTCGTGCCCAAGCGGCTGCAGGGCCGATTCGTCCGGGGGCAGGCCCGCCTCGACGGTCGCTGGGTCTCGAGCCCGCCTCTGCGAGTCGGCCCGCGCCTTCGCCTCGACGGCCTCGGCCAAGCCGACCACTCGCTCACCCTCCTCTCGACCAAGTCCGGGCCCGTTCGCTGGTTCACGCGCGCCCCCGGCGGCAAGTGGCAGCTGCTTCGGACCGACACGAGTCGGCCGGTCACGACCCGAAGGCTCGCACTCACGGACGAGCTGGTCGGACACCGGCTGCGCGCTCGGCTGCGAGCGTTCGGAAAGTGGTGGTGGAGCCCCGCGCGGGTCGTCCGCCTCGGCGATGCGCCCCCCACGCCCCAGCCACCGGCCGAGCCCCAGTCACAGCAGCCGAGCCAGCCGCAGACGTCGAGCCAGGCGCAAGCGCCGAGCGCACCCGTGCCGACGAACACCTCCCTGCCGATGGTCACCGGAATTGCGGGCATCGGCCAGCTCCTCACGAGCACCTCGGGTGCCTGGACCAACAACCCCCTGGAGCTCTCGTACCGATGGCAACGCTCGACCGACGGCGGCGCCAGCTGGGTCACCATCCCCGGAGCGACCACGAGCCAGCTGACACCGCTCGTCGCGTCAGCCGAGGCGCTGGTGCGCTCGTGCGTCACGGCCGCCGGAGCGGCCGGCGCCGCGTGCTCCCCGCCGTTCGGCCCCCTGGGACGAGGACCGGCCGTCGGATCCCAGGACGACCGCTTGCCGGTACGCCCGCTCGGGGAGCTCGCGGCACGCCAGGACGCACAGGCGGCCGCCGGCCAGACCGTCGCGCGCGTCGACCTCTTCTGGGGCGACATCGCCCCGACCGAGCCGAACGCGCCCGGACATGGGCCAACCGATCCGAACGACCCGGCCTACGACTGGGTGCGGACCGACCAGATCCTCCAGAAGTACGCTGATCTTGGAATCATGCCGATCGTCTCGTTCTACGACGTTCCCGACTGGCTGGCGCCCCAGGGTCCACCCTCGGGGACTCCCGTGAATCCACACGTCCCACTCGCGCCCGGCGCCTGGGGCCCGTTCACGGCCGATGTCGCCGCCTTCGTCACGGCCCTCCTCACCCGGTACAACGGCGTCGGACGGCCGAGGATCGAGTACCTCGAGGCCTGGAACGAGCCGAACAAGATCGCGTTCCTGCGGCGCGACGATCTCGGCACGATCACCAAGATCACCCCCGCGGAGTACGCGGTCCTCGCCGAGGCCGTGACCGACGCGGCCAAGGCCGTCGACCCGAACGTGTTCGTGCTGGTCGGAGGGCTGGGCTCCGGCGGCGACGCGCGCACGTTCCTGCAGGCGCTCATCGACCACCCGACGGACATCGATGCCGACGCCTTCAGCCAACACCTCTATCCCGCGGACGAGCCGCTGCTCGACCGCGGCCAGGACCAGATCAGCGCCGACTGCGACAACCAGATCGGTGTCGTCCCCTACCCGAGCTGGCAGTCGCTCTACGAGATCACGTGCCGGCTCGACGCGTGGAAGCCCGGCCTACCCATCATCGTCACGGAAGCCGGCTACAGCACGCAGGCCTCGTCCGCCCGTCCGGCGGGCTCCGAGGTGACCGAGGCCGAGCAGGCGCAATACCTGCGCGACATCTTCAGCGTTCCTCAGGTCGTCGCGGGCCGGGTCGCGGGCGTCATCTGGTTCAACTTCCAGGGCAACAACGGCGGCGGCGCGGGGTGGCCGGCGGGTCTCGTCGCCTACGCGCACGACTTCGACCCTGCGGACAACATTCCGTCCAACTGGACGACGCTGTCCCGAACCGGTCCGGGGGGAGGAGCGCCCATCCCCGGGCTCCTCAAGCCGAGCTACACCGCGTTCGTCGACGTCCTCAGCGTTCGAAGCGGCGTGCCGCTGCCCACCGCCAGCTGAGCGGGGACCCGCGGACCGCGACCCGTGGGCACGCCGAGCGCGGTCGCTACCCTCGATCTCGATGGCCGACGCCCCAGCCCCGGCACCGCTCGGCGCCCTCAGGTCCCGCTTCGCGAGCCCCCGAGCCGCGCCCCCTCCGCGCCCGGCGGCCGGATCGAGCCGCCGGTTCGACCACGAGCCGCTCGCGACGCTCGTGGCACGCGCGTCCGACGGCTGGTCGGTCGACTACGACGAGGTCGCGGGCTCGAAGGAGCTCCCCGCGTACCTCGAGATGATCGCCGTCGCCGATCCGGACCAGCTCGGCCGCGACGAGGCCGCGGCGTTCTGGATCAACGCGTACAACGCCTGCATCCTCGAGCTGATCGTTCGCTGGCGACCCAAGCGTGGGATCAACGACATCCCGGGGGCGTTCTGGGCGGAGCGATTCCGCGTCGCGGGGACCGAGCTGACCGCTGACGTGATCGAGCACGCCAAGGCGCGAAAGCTCGGCGATCCGCTCGTCCACTTCGGGCTGAACTGCGCGTCTCGGGGATGCCCCCCACTCGCCGTCTACTCCGGCGCGAACGTGTGGCCGGAGCTCGCGAGCAACGGCCGCAAGTACCTCGCGGACGAGTCGCGAGGGGCGGCGCTGGACGGCCCGCGGCGGGTTCGCCTGTCTCGCATCTTCCAGTGGTTCGGTGGGGACTTCGCGCCGATCACCAAGCCCCCCTCCGAGCTGGGCACGCTCCTGGCGCTCCTGCGCCCGCAGCGCCTCCTGCCCTGGACACGCCAGCACCTGCCCGAGCAGCTTCGCGGCGCGAGCGAGGTCGGCTTCCTGGAGTACGACTGGTCGCTCAACCGGGCCTGATCGACATGCGGTCCGCCCCGGGGGTGACGCGATGATCGGACCCTTCTCGCTGGTCGACCTCGCGGTCGTCGTCTGGGTGCTCCTCTGGTGCGCGCTCGGCCTGCAGCGCGGGCTGACCGAGCAGCTGATCTCGTTCGGCGGCCTCGCGATCGGCGCGATCGTCGGTGCACGGGTAGCGCCGTCCGTGCTCGAGGCGGCCGGGGTGCAGGAGTGGATCCCGCTCGCCACGCTGGCGGCGGCCGTCGTCGGCGCGCTGATCGCTCAGACCATCGCGCTCCGGCTCGCGGCCCCACTGCGCAAGGCGGCGCGGTTCGGGCCCGCCCGACCGCTCGATGCGGGCGGAGGGTTCGTCCTCGGCGGACTCGTCGGGCTCGCCTTCGCCTGGCTCATCGCATCCGCCGCGGCGTTCGCCCAAGGCGACCAGGCCGACAGCCCCTTCCGAGAGCACGTGCAGCGCTCGGCGATCCTCAGCCGCGCGCTCGCCGCGGTGCCTCCGGACCGGCTGATGTCGGCGATCTCACGCCTCGATCCCAGGCCGATCATCGCCCTCGCCCCCGCCGCGCTGCCTCCGCCGGACGAGTCGGTGCTGCGCGAGCCCGGAGCGGCGGCGGCACAGGATCGCGTCGTGCAGGTCAGGGGGCGAGCCTGTGGCGTGCCGCTGCAGGGATCCGGGTGGGTGGCCGCCACGGATCTCATCGCCACCAACGCGCACGTCGTCGCCGGCGTCGACGGTCCCGACGTCCTCACGCCCGACGGGCGGCGCCTCGACGCAACGCTCGTGCACATCGACCGCCGCGACGACATCGCGCTGCTGCGGGTCGACGACCTCGGGGAACGGCCTCTGAGTCTCGTCGGTCAGCGCGCCGCGACGACGCCGGTCGTGCTGCTCGGCTACCCGGGCGGCGGCTCGCTGACCGCGACACCCGGCACGGCGGGACCACCCCGCGCGGTGCTCGCTCCCGGCGTGGGAAGCACCGCCCCCACACTGCGGACGATCGTGACGGTCCGCGGCTCGCTCGGTCCCGGCTCGAGCGGGGGACCCATCGTGGACCGACGCGGGGCGGTGGTCGCCATGATCTTCGGCGGCACCCCCGGCTCGGATTCGACCGCGGCAGTTCCGAGGAGCGAGATCGCCGACGCCCTCCGGCGCGACCTGGCGCCGGTCGACGCCGGTGCGTGCGCCTAGGCCTGGACGGCCTCGCGCGACGGGATCGCCGGGGTGGGCGGCTCGCCCCCGTCGTCGCGGTACGTCCGCAGCGAGCCGATGGTCCGCCACGCCCACGCGGCCGGGATCGGGAGCGAGGCCAGGCAGACGACGACGAGCGCCCTCGAGACACCCTCAGAGAGCTCACCGGGGATCACCGCGTGGTCGAGGTACGAGATCCGACCGAGGCCCGCGACTCCGGCGAGCACGAGGGTGCCCACGAGCATGACCACCGACTCCGCCGCCCGACCACGGCGAGCGGCGCGTAGCCACGCGACGATGACGGCGGCGACGAGCGCGGTCCAGAGACCCGCTTGCACGAACGGCGGGATCCCCTCGGTGGTTCCCGCGGTGAGACCATCGGACGGCGCACCGATGGCGTCCGCCACCAGCAGCGCGCCGCCGGCGCCGACGCCGGCCGCCGCCACGGCGCGCGCGACCCAGACCGCCACCTCCGTGGGCGCCCGCAGGACGACCCCCGCACCGATCAGCGCGAGCAGGAGAATGGCCGCGACCAGCGGCCACGGGCTCGGGGGCGGGATGTAGTCGAGCTGACCGGGGATCGAGGCCGCCTCGCCGTCGACGAGCACGGGGATCGAGTAGGTCTGGACCACGTGGCGCTCGTCCGGCTCGGCGGCGACCCTCGCGGGGGGCTCCCCCTGCGACATCCAGTGCGCGCGATGGTCGTGCCAGACGGCGACGGGATCCGAGCTGATCCGGCGCCACTCCGGAGTCGCGGATGCGTCGACGGAGTCTCGGCCCACGACGGTCCCGAACCGCTCCCTGTTGGACTCCACGGAGGGTGAGCGGGCGTTTTCGAAGGCGCCATCAGGCCCGATCCGCAGGTACGGCTCGTCCGCGTAGCCGAGCACCATGATCTCGGTCGGGCGGTTCCAGCGGAGCTCGATGCGGTCGTCCCCTCCGTGGACCGCGATCTCGGCTCCCGCGAGCGGCTCCCCGGACGCGTCGACGAGCCCCTCCGGCACGGTCCGGTAGTTCACCGCCGTCCCGGCCCCGGAATGCGCAGCCGCAATGCTCGGCACG
Organism: Thermoleophilia bacterium; assembly: GCA_028285405.1. Taxonomy (GTDB): domain Bacteria; phylum Actinomycetota; class Thermoleophilia; order Miltoncostaeales; family Miltoncostaeaceae; genus JANQPH01. Next base: position 8,986 of record JANQPH010000014.1, on the reverse strand, counting down.
AGGAGGCCGAGGAGGGCCACGAGTCCGAGCAGCCTCAGGATCACCCCTGCGAGGCTAGTCCTCTCAGCCGGGGCCGGACGTCGCCTCGGTGGGCTCTCGTGACGGTCGTCCGTCCTCGGTGCGGCCTCGCATTCGGTCCCAGCCGCGCATCAGATGGGGCGCCAGCGACAGGGCGACGATGTCGAAGAGCACGTAGCCGACGGCCGCACCGCTCGGCGGGTTCCCGTCCGGGAGCCCGATCCAGGGGATCGTCTCGGCCCACCGCCATGTGCCGATCGCGGTTCCGTAGATCTCGAGGAACGCGACGAAGAAGAACACGCCGGCGTAGATCACCGCGTTGCGGCTGCGAAGCAAGAACCCGGCCAGGATCACCGCGCCGATCGCACCGGCGACATCGAGGCGATCGAGGACGGTCAGACCGAGGGTCGCCCATCCGAGCAGGAAGACGAGGGCGGCACCGATGAACCAGCGCCGGTGGGCCCGCACCCACGACGTCTGGCTGAGCCGGAGTCCGCTCAGGTAGACGATCCCGTGGCCCGCGGGCACGAACAGCGGCAGGTTCTCGAGGCGGTACTCGTACGCGCCGAGGATCAGCGAGCCGAACACCTCGGCCGCAGTCGCGATGACCACGACGACCACCGTCTGGAAGCGCTCGGTTCGGTTCGCGAGCACCATGGCGACGGCGAGGAAACCCCACGCGGCGACGCTCAAGAGCATCTGCTGGCCGAGGTTCGCGTACCGGTCGAGCGCGAGCCCCGCGGTCGTGATCACGAGCATGACCACGACGAAGACCGTCGGGTTCGAGAGCACGCGCCCAAGCGCGCCGAGCGGGGCCGGGCGCGCCATGGGAGGTTCGGCCGAGAGTGCCCTCGCGCCAGGCATCAGGACGATGCTAGTTGCGTGTCGCTAGTAGGGGCGACCCATCAGGGCGGGGACCGCCCCAGCCGTCGCGATCCCGCGATCTCCGGCCTGGGCTCTGGTGAAGCGGATCGAGCCGTCGCCGGCCTGAAGACGCCTGAGCGCGGCCAGGGTCTTCCGGTTCGGCCGGCGGCCGACGGCGATCTCGGCCTGGATGACGAGGGCCGTCGCGTTGGCCCCGGTCCGCCGGCCACCGCCGGCGACGGCATAGCCGCCTGCCGAGTTGCGCTGCTTGGCGAGCCACGCCATCGCCCCCCGGATCACGGGCGCCCGCTCGGGCACCCCGGCGGCACGGAGCGCCACGACGATCAGCGCGGTCGAGTCGACCTCGTCCTTGCTGCCGCGACGCAGGTCGAAGCCCCATCCTCCCGAGCCTCGGCGCGAGGCCAGGAAGGTCCGGGTGGCTCGCGGAATCGGCCGCCCCGCAGCGTCGAGCGCGAGCATCGACAGCGCCTGGTCGAAGCTCGAGCGGCCGTACCTGCCCCCGCGGTAGCGGGTGGTGATCCGGCGCAGATAGTCGACGCCGCGCAGCCGCGCCGGATCGAGCCCGGCGGCGTCAGCCGCCAGCGCGACCTTGGCGGCCGCACCCGCCGTGGTGGCGTACCCCGGGCCGAGCCGCGCGAGCCGGTTCGCGCGTGGCCGCAGCGCCCGCGGGCGCGCGCCGGCGCGCTCGAGCGCCACGATCACGTCGGACTGCAGACCCGGCGACATCGCCGCGGTCGGGCGCCCCGCCAGCCAGCTCGCCGCTTTCTTGCCCGCCGCCCGGTCGACCGCCGCCGTTGGGGCGCCGAGCGCCGCGCTCTCACCGGCCAGACCGTTGGCGCCGGCAAATGTCGACGCCAACAGGACGAACGCAAGGAGTCGGCCCTGTACCCGCAGGCGACTCCGGCCGGTCACGGCCGAACGCCCTCGGACAGGCTCGCCGTGCCGACCGAGGACGGGGCGAACGCGTCCGGGCCGAGGCCGGAGCGCAGCTCCTGGAACAGGTCACTGCTACGCAGGAGGCCCGCGCGTGCGGTGCGCGCGTCCACCGTCGCCGACGCACGGCTGGGCGTGAACGTCGCTGGCCGCGTCGGGCTCGTCGCGAGAGCGACGGACGCCGGTGCGCCCGCGGCCCCCGGAGCGGCAGCGCGGACCTGGGCTCCCGGCGCGAGCTGACGAGCCCCGATCGCCCCCGGCCGCAGGTCACCACCGGTGAGGCCGCCCCTGATGCGCGCGGTGAGCGCGTTGGTGCGCTTCAGCGCCTCGATCGAGATCCGCCTCGTGGTCTTCGCGAGGGTCGTGCTCGCCGTCGCGCCCGTGCCTGCCGTCGGCGCCGCGGGCGGGTCGAACACGACCGGTCGCGGGCTCGGCGCGCTCGCCTGGTCGGTGGGCCCGCCGCCCGCGAGGGTGACGCCAGCGACGAACGGCGCCTGGCCGAAGGTCCCGCCGCAGATGTCGCCCGGCTCGATTCCGGCGTCCAGCCACGCGTTCATGGCGGCAACGCGCTGCATCGTCACCCGCGCGTGCCACTGGATGGTCCGGTAAGTCGCATCCGTCGGACGAGACGTCCCGCCGGTGCTGCCACCCGACGACGAGCTGCCGACCGAGCGGCAGACGGCGCGCGGGGCCGGCGCCGCGCTGGCGGGGCCCTCCGGCTTGGCAAGACCGCAGACCGTCGGGTCGGCCGCGGGGTAGCCGCAGACCGTCGCCGAGTCCCGGACCGCGTTCGGCGCCGTGGCCACGATGCTCTGGGTCCCGGTGCCCGTCGCGGTGAGGCTGGCGACGCCGGCACTGTTCGTCGTGCTCGCGGACCCCGCGTAGCTGACCGTTGCCCCGGAGGCGGGCGAGGACGCGCCGGCACCGTCGTAGCTCTTGACGCTGACCGTGAACTGCTTGCCCTGCTCGACCGGAGCCGACGGGCCGGAGACGTCGAGCTCGCTGTCGATCCCCGACGGGCCGAAGAACCACAGCACCTCGTCCCCGGACGAGAGCAGCGCGCCATCGGCCCCGACGGAGCTGGTCACATGGTTCACCTTGAAGGTCCAGAACTTCGAGAAGTCCGATGGGGTCGCGTCGGGGCCGATGGTGTTGACGAACGAGGTCGGGCCCGACCCGAAGTTGAAGATGCTGAAGCCATGGGCAAGGCCTCGACTCCCGGTCGCGGCCGCCAGCTGAGCCGTGGCGCTTCGACTCGGCACGGTGATCGTGTCACCGTCGATCGTGTCGGTGACCAGCGTGTTCCCGGACGCCGCGACGTCCTGGGGCGACTGAGGGATCGTGGTCGCCGTCGAGCCCTCGACCCGGATCGTGGTCTCGATCGCAGAAGCGATGGCGGGCGCCGCAAGGCCGGTCGCGCAGACGGATGCCAGCGCGAGGCGCGTAATTCTTCTCACTGAGGTACCTCTCCTCGGAGGACGCGTTGTCAGCCCGGGTCGGAAGCAGGTCTCCTGACTTCCCGCTCAAACGCGACGATGCGCCTTCCCGAGGCGAGTGCCTCAGTGGCTGGCTTTGCGCCCAGCGACGTCGCTTGCGGGTCACAGTGGCGGGACCGCGCCGGAATCGCACCGGCTTCCCTCGAGGCGCCCGTCTCGGGCGACCACCAACCCATTGGGTGCGGCGAGCCTACCTGACCGCCCGGCCGACCGCGGTGCCGGCACCCTGGAGCCGGATGCGGCCCGGCCCGATCCCGGTACGGGCCGCATACCGGCCGAGCATGCGCACCAGCGCGGGCCCGACCAGGAGCGCGATGACGACGTTGCCGACGAGGTGGGCAATGTCGAACGGCAGGCTGCGCGCGCCGGTCACGAGTAGAGCCTCGATCGACAGCTCCGGCCCGAACACCGCCAGGAACCACGCGTTCATCGCCCAGCCGAACGTGATCCCCCAGGCCGCGGCCGCCGCGGCGAACGCGACCGGGTTTGCGGCTGCCCGCCCGAGGAGCGCGCCGCTTGCGCCCACGCCCGCCCACAGCGCCATCTGAGCGGGCGTCCACGGCCCCTGGCCGAGAAACGCGTTGCTGATCAGCGGCGCCAGCGCCCCCACCGCGATCCCGGCGCGAGCCCCGAGCGTGGCGCCCGTCGCGAGGCAGATGACCGTGACCGGCTGGACGCTCGGGATCGGCGCGAACAGCACCCGCCCCGCCGCGGCGACCGCGCCGAGCGACGCCACCAGAGCCAGCCGCTGTGTGCCACCCGAGCCGCGCTCGAGGACGACGAGCGCGAGCGCGGCGCCAACGAGCGCGACCAGGACCACCGTCAGCGCCGGGCTCACGAGGCGACCTCGGCGGACCTGGGCGCGTGCTGCTCGAGCCCCCCGTCGCGCATCTCCACGTGGCGATCCGCGGCGGCGCTCGCAAACACCGTGTCGTGCGTGGCGACGAGCACGGCCGCTCCGGCAGCCGAGACCTCGCGCAGGAGCGCCGCGAGGTCGCGCTTGTGCCGCTCGTCCATTCCGCGCGTCGGCTCGTCCAAGAGCAGCAGGTCGGGTGCCGGCGCCAGCGTCGCCGCAAGCGCGACCCGCTCGCGCTCCCCGACCGACAGGTCGTGCGGATGACGCCGCTCGAATCCATCGAGGCCGCACGCGGTGATCGCGTGCTCGCAACGGCGTCGCCGCTCGGATCGCGATCCGCCTCGGACCCGGAGCGCGTGCTCGACCTCGTCGGCGACCGACTCGGTCAGAAGGTGCCGGCCGGGGTCCTGAGCGAGAAACCCGACGGCCGGAAGACGTCGCTCGATCGGCTGGGCCGTCACGTCGCGGCCACCGATCTCGACGGCGCCGCGCGACGGTTGGTGCAGGCCAGCGATGACGCGCAGCAGCGTCGTCTTGCCCGAGCCGTTTCGCCCGTGAAGGGCGGTGACGGTCCCCGCTCTCAGCGTCAGGTCACACCCGGAGAGCACGCTGGCCGATCCGTACCCCGCGACGATTCCTCGAGTCCTCGCCGCGACGGCTCCCCCCGAACGCGGAGTCGGCGCGGGCACATCCACGGGCCGGTCCTCGCTCGCGCCGCCCAGGTCGAGCGAGATCCGCTCATCGGCGACCGCGGCGATCTCGCCGACCCGATGCTCACTCACGACGATCGCCATTCCGCACTCGGTCAGCGAGGAGAGCCGCGCGATCAGCGAGGAGGCTCCCGCGGGGTCCAGCTGCGACAGCGGCTCGTCCATGAGCAGGACCCTGGGATGGGTCGCCAGCAGCCCGGCGATCGCCACCCGCTGCCGCTCACCGGACGAGAGCTGGTCGACCCGCCTGGATGCGAGATGCTCGGCCCCGACCGCCGCCAGCGCCCATTCGACGTCCTCGACGATCTGCGCCTGGGAGCGCCCGGCGTTCTCGGGTCCGAACGCGACATCGCGCCAGACGGTCGCCATCACCGCCTGCGCCTCCGGGTCCTGGAAGAGCCTGCCGACCTCGAGGGCGAGCCGAGCCGGCTCGAGCGCCACCGTGGTCACGCCGTCGAGCTCCACGGTGCCGGACAGGTGCCCCGCACGAAGATGCGGGATCGCACCCGAGAGCGCGCGCAGCAGGGTGGTCTTGCCGCTCCCGGACGATCCGCCGAGCAAGGTGAGCGACCCCGGCTCGAGGCGGAGATCGACCGGGCCGAGCGCTGGAGCGGGGGCCTCGGGGTAGGTGAAGGCGAGCGCTCGGGCCTCGAGCACGCTCATCTCCTGGCCGCCCAGGCGGCGGCGGCGAGTGCGGCGATGATCGCCAGTCCGATCGACACGCTCGCGCCGCCGAGAACCGGGTCGAGCGTGGGGTAGAAGTCGAACCCGAGCGCCCCGAGGAGCGTCGCCGCGATCCCGGCACCCAGCACCGCGGCCGCGGCGATGAGGATGACGATGTCCCTCCGCGTGAGCGGCGGCTCGGCCACCTTCGACCGCGACCCGGCGCCGTAGCCGCGCGCCGACATGGCCTCGGCGACATCGAGCGATCGCTCCAGGCTCGAGCCCACGAGCGGGACCACCAGCGGTGCCGCGTGTCGGCCGCGCCGGAGCCAGCTGCCCGTCGACAGCGACGCGCCCCTGGCACGAGCGGTCTCGGTGAGCGCGGTCGCGTCGCGGCGCAACGTCGGGAGCGAGCGCGCAGCGAGCGCGCAGGTCAGCGCCGATCTGGGCGCCAGCCGCATCGCGAGCGCCAGCATCCGATCCTGGTCGGCGAGCACCAGGACGGCTCCGATCATCACGGTGACGGCGACCAGGCGAAGGCCGAGGACGGCCCCGGCAGCGAGCTCCTCGGCCGTGATCTCCCCGTCGAGCAGCGGGATCCGCGGCAGCTCGGCGACGATGAGGTTCCCGTTGGCCCCGAGGATGGGCGTCAGCAGCACGAGCCCGATCGCCGACACCCCGCCGGCGACGAGCATCGGGACCGTGCGCCGGCCGGCCGCGGCGGCGAGCAGCAGCGCGCCGGCCGCGATTGCCAGGATCAGCAGCGGCTGGCTCGTCAGGAACGCAAGCGCGATCGTCGCCCCGAGGAGCGCAAGCAGGGGAAGCGGCGCCCTGGACGTCATCGCGGCGACTCCCCGGGGCCTGCGATCGGCTGGCCCGCGCCGTCGAAGACGAGCGCGAACCTCCGGTCCAGCACGTCCGGGTCGCGCGCGATCGCCGCTGCGGCACGCTCGGCCACATCGCGATCGAGCCCGGCGACGACCATCAGTACCCCGTCCTTGGGCTCGAGTCCGGTCGGTACGGCGGCGGCGAGCGCGCGAGCGCCCGCGACCGGAGCGCGCCGCTCCCCGTCCGGCCCGAGCGCCGTGACCTGGCCGTCCTCGATCGCGGCGGTGAGGCCGGCGGCGTCCGGATCCCGGCTCGCGCGAGCCCACGCGGGATCAGCGCCCATGAGGTCGGTGTCGGAGCCCACTCGGACGCGGAACCTGGCCTTCGGATCGCTCGACAGCCGAGCGCCCGCGTCGGCGAGCGTCGACCGAAGCGGCTCGTCGACGAAGACCTGGCGATCCTCCGCGCCGGCCGCCACGAACGGCGCGGGCCACTGACCGACGACGGCCCACGCATCCGCCAGTGCGCTCCAATCCCGGTAGTCCCACCACGCCTCCTCCCCGTCCTCGAGCACGCGGTCGCGCGCGCCGACATCGGCGAGCACGCCATCGACCCAGTAGAACCAGTCCCGCTGCTCGGCCGGGTCGGACTCGCGACCGAGCATCGCCGCGACGAAGCCGCCGCCGTACGACGTCTCGACCGCCGTCGCGCCCCTGAGCGCACGCATCACGGACTGGTCCGGTGGGACGCGTCGCTCGAGCAGGAGCTCGTCGCCGAAGTCAGCCGTGGCGATGATCCGGCCGGCCGGCTCCTCTGAGCCCGGCGAGTCCTGTGCCACCGTCGAGCAGCCACCGGCGAGCGCCGCGACGAGGACCACGGCGATTGCGATGAGCACCGCCAGGCGGCGGCGCGGGGGCTGTCGTGTGCGCAGGGCGCTCCCCTTCCGCGAGGGTCGCCATCTGTCCCGGGCGGCGGCAGGTCTCCTGGCTCCCGTTCGTCACGGCGCCATGCCTTCCCGGGACTCCCCAGTGGCTGGGCTCTCGCCCAATGGCGCCGCTCCCGGTCACAGTGGCGCGACCGCGCCGGAATCTCACCGGCTTCCCTCGAGCGCCTCGCGGCGACCGCCGCCCGCGATGCGGTGAGCCTAGCGGTCGATGCGGTCGAGCGAGCGCGGCGCAGAGTGCGACAGTGGAGCGACAACCCGCGCGAACCGGCGGGGTATGGTGGGTGAGCATGGTGGCTGATCCGTACGGGGGCCCGCAGGGGGTTCGAACCGGGCTGCTCGAGATGGCCAGCGTCGTGCTCGGCCAGGTCGAGTCGGGCGTCGCCGCATGGGACGCCGTGGACGCGGACGGCGCGGAGCGGGTGATCACCAACGACGACGCCGTCGATGATCGCTGCGCGGACCTCGACGCGCGCATCTTCGAGATCCAGACCGAAGGCGATCCCGATCTGGCCGAGCGCCGGCTGCTGCACGTCGGGCTCATCGCCACGGTTGCCCTCGAGCGGGTCGGCGATCTGGCGGTGGCCATCGCAGAGCAGGCGCGGGCCGTCCGGCCCGAGGGCGCGGTCCCACACGCCCAGGCGCTGATCGGGCGCATGAGCGCCCGCGCGATCGACGCACTCGCGAACGCGATCCAGGCGATCGCCAGGGGCGACGTCGAGCTCGGAGAGCAGGCATCCGAGCAGGCCGCACGGGTTCGCGAGATGCTCGGCGAGCTGCTGGGGATCGTCGCCGAAGCGCCCGACGAGCCCGAGAGCCGCGCGTGGTCAGCCGCCGCGGTGCTGGTCGGGCGTCATCTCGAGCGGGTCGCCAACAACGGCTCCGAGCTCGGGGGCCGGGTCCGGTTCATGGTCACCGGCGAGCGAGCTCGCCCGGCGCCACGGGCGGTCTCCTAGGAGGAGCGCTCCGCCGGCTCGGTGTCTTCCGCGCCGTCGCCGGCCTCGTCGGCCTCCTCAGCCGCACGGGCGCGTGCCTCTCGCTCGAGCTCATCGAGTCGGTCGAGGGCGTCCAGCGCCTCGGTCGACTCATGGGTGGGCATGGTGCGGATGCTGTTTCGACGCTGCCGTTTCGCCTTGGCCATGCCTCTCTCCTGATCAGACTTGAATCCTCATTGTAACGCGGCAAGGAGTCGCGAACCGCGCCCCTCGAGGCGCGGTCAGTCGCCCAACCGGACGGTCGGGGTCATCCAGACCCCGCTACGTCCTCTCGCCGAACACCTGCGACCGAGCCATGCGAGGCATCGCTCGTTCTCGGGTTCGGCTCACAAGCTCCGCGCAGGCCGCAGCGCCGGCATACTCCCGGCACGATCAACTCGGCGCGCGAATCGCGCGATGAGGGCAAGTCGCGCCCGGATGGCGCGAGTCCATCCAGCCGGGAGGGCTGGTGTCTGATCGTCGTGCCGTGAGGAGTGCGCCGGTGATCGGCCGAAGTCGAAGACTGCAACCGGAGTGCCCCAAACTTCGGCCGGTCACTTCACCCTGAGGGCACGCCCAATGGGGAATCACCTAACGGACAGATTGCCCTCAGGGCGAAGCGCTGCGGCCTGCGCGTCGGCCAACCAGCCCCGAAGACATGGAGGCGACGACCAGAGGTC
>JANQPH010000054.1 GCA_028285405.1 Thermoleophilia bacterium | reverse complement strand
GCGCTGCTCGGGCCACCGGGCGCCGACGACCCTCCCCACGGCGAGCCGTACGAGTCACTCCGGGTCGCGTTGCGCTCGGGCGCGGCCTTCTGGGACGAGCTAGTCCAGGCAGTGGATGCGCCGAGAGAGGAGGTCTTCGCCGCACTGTGGGGGCTGGTCTGGTCCGGGGAGGTCACCAACGACCTGTTCGCGCCGCTTCGCGCCCCCCGTCGCCTGCCTCCGCTGCGCGCGGACGGACCCGGCAGGTCGGCACGCCGGCGGGGCGGTCGTCGCCGTGGCGCGGCGACAGCCACCTCGGGGCGCTGGTCGCTGACGCACCGACTGTTCGCGGAGCCGATCGCTGACGAGGATCGCAGGCGCGCTCGGGCCGAGATGCTCCTCGAGCGGCATGGCGTGGTGACGAGGGGCGCCGCACGCTCGGACGGGACCCCCGGAGGCTTTGCCGGCGTGTATCGCGAGCTGTCCGATCTGGAGACGCTGGGGTCCTGCCGCCGCGGCTACTTCGTCGACGGGCTCGGGGGAGCGCAGTTCGCCCTGGCCGCGGCGGTCGAGCGGCTGCGGGAGCTCCGCGACGCCGGCCCGGACGGGGCGGGTGCCGATGGCATCGTGCTCGGCGCGGCGGACCCGGCGCAGCCGTACGGCGCGGCGGTGCCCTGGCCCAAGGCGTCGAGCGGCCGGGCTCCGGCGCGGGTGTTCGGCGCACAGGCCGTGCTGGTCGCTGGCGTCCCGGTCCTCTACTTGGAGCGGGGCGGGCGGAGCCTCCTGACGGTCGGCGACCCGGAGGACGAGGCGATCGAGCTGGGGGTCGCCGGGCTCGCCGCGTGGATCACCACGGACCCGTCGCGTCGCGTGCTGATCGAGCGCGTGGACGGCCAACCGGCGCGCGAGTCGGCGCTCTCGGACGTGCTCGCCGCGGCCGGGTTCCGGACCGACCTGCGGGGGCTGCTCCTTCGGGCGTAACCGGCCTTCGGTGAGCCGTACGGGATCCGTCCTACCCTGTCCGGATGCCGTCTGATGGGGAACGGAGCGGTTCGCGGGATCGCGTCCGGTCGTGGCTCGGCCGCGAGGACCGCACCCAGGCACTCGACGCCGCCCAGACCCGACCCCAGCGCCGACGGTCCGAGCTGCCGCCGCTTCGCCCCGAGCAGCCACCGGTCGCGGCAGCGGGGCCAGCGACGCGACGGGACGGTCCCGCGCGGCTGTTCGCCCTCGGCGCACTCGTCGCCGCCGTCCTCGCCGCCGTGCTCCTGGCGCTGGTGCTCCTGCGCCCGGCAACCGTCGGCCTGGCTCGCGCGAGCGACGTCGAGGACGCCGTCGCCGCCGTGTCCGCGTCGGTCGGCAACGTCGAGGGGGACATCGCCCAGATCGAGGCGCGGGTCTACGAGCTCGAGTCCGCCGACCTGTCCGAGGACGAGATGCGGGACGAGGTCGGCATCGTGCGAGCCCGCGTCGAGGAGCTCTCGCAGGACCTGAGCGGCCTGCGCGGAGACGTGGCCGACGTGGATGCCGACGGCCTCGGTCCCCGGGTCAGCGCGGTCGAGCGCCGACTCGACGCCGCCCTGACGCGCCTCAGCGACGCCGAGCTGGCTGCGCAGGAGGACGAGGGCTCGGGGTACTGCCCGAGCTTTCTCCCGCTCTGCTGAGGAACGAGCGCGCGCCGACCCGCGGCGGGCCGAACGCGGGCTAGGCGGGGCTCGTTGTCGCAATCACCGCAAGCGTCGCGGCCAGCGAGAGCACGACACACGAGAAGAGCGCGACGATCGCGGTGTGCGTGCGACGCGGGGGCTTCTCGTCGGCGTTCGTCCGAGATCGCCGGGCAAACAGCGGGCGAGCGGCGTGGGGGCTCATCGTTGCCATCGCGACCCATGATCGCGGGCCAACACGAACCTCCGATCAGCGCCGCGTGAAGACTTCTTGAAGACGGGACGCTGGATGGAGCAACGGGCAGGGACGCGCGTTCCCAGCCGCGACCGAACGGGCCGTCGCGGGCTACTGCGCCCTTCGCAGCCGGGGTGGCCGGTCCGCTCCCCGTCGCAGCACGCGCGCGAACCCGTCGACCGCCTCCGGGCAGAACTGGCTTCCGGCATGGGCCTCGATCTCGGCCTGCGCCTCGGCCCGCGTCCGCCTGGCCGAGTAGGCGCGGCCGCTCGTGATCACGTCCCATGCGTCAGCCAGCGCGAGCAGGCGCGCGCCGCTCGGTATCGCCGTCCCGAGCAAGCCGTCGGGATATCCGCGCCCATCCCAGTGCTCGTGATGGTGCCGGACCCACCCCGCCTGCTCGGCCGAGAGCGCATCGGCGCCGATCCGCGCCCCGAGCACGGCATGTCGCTTGATCTGCGCGTACTCCTCGGCGGTGAGCGCGTTCGGCGACAGCAGCAGCGCGTCGGGGAGCGAGACCTTGCCGATGTCGTGCAAGAGCGCCGCCTCGCGCAGCTCCGCGGCGCGCTCGGCGCTCCATCCCAGCTCCAGGGCGAGCACGAAGGACAGATGGCCGACCCGATCCGAGTGCTGTGCGGTCGAGGGATGCTTCGCCTCGAGCAGGTCGACGAGGAACCTCAGGCTGGCGAAGAGTCGCTCGCGATCCCAGGCCATCATCTGGCTGGCGCTGGTGTCCGCGATGGAGCTGACGACGATGCGGAGGCTCGGCGAGGTGACGAGCCGAGCGTTCACCAACAGCCAGCGTGACCGTTCGCCGCGACGGCGGACGCCGATGACCGCGCCGCGAACGTCCTCGCCCGCGTCGAGGGCGCGAATCGAGGGGTGCTCCTCGCATCTGAGCACCTTGCCGCCCTCATCGACCGCCTCCCAGCCGGGATCGATCGGCGCGCGCCCGCACAGCTGCGCTCCGGGCAGGCCCACGAGTCGCGCAGCTGAGGCGCTACACGCGAGTACGCAGCCGTCCTGGCGCTGAACGACCACCCCGGTGCCTGCCTCTTCGACCCCCACGGACGGCAGGCGCTCGAGGTCGTCGCGCACGAGCCGCCCGGCTCCCCGCGCCAGCTCGTCCAGGCTCACGGGTCAGCGCCTCGCGTCCGGACCGTCGGCGGCGCGTGGAGGGCGCGTCGGGCGGGCGCCGCAGGCCGGCGTCGATGAGAGAAGCGTTGTCGTGCCCACTCCACGTGGCGATAGTCGCCGATCGCGCCGAACCTGGCAAATCCGATCTCCGAGATGTCACCTCTCGTTTCGCCCGACGAGGCCAGCACATGCCTGCCGACGTCCGCCTCCCGATCGGGACGCGAGTCGGTCGGGGGTGAGCCGACCCGGTCAGCTCGTCGTGATCTCCTCGGGCAGCTCGTCGGGTGCCGGAGGGTCTGCCAGCTCGATCGTGGCGCGCGCGTCGAAGTAGGCGTACGCGCTCGTCAGGGCGATGAACGGCATCGCCGCCCAGAGGACGATGCCGGCGACGATGTTGACGAGCGGGAGCGGAGCGCTCGCGCCCAGGATCAGCAGGGCGCCGATGAGCGGGCCGAGCAGGCCCGCGATCAGGATCGAGAACACGGTCAGCGTCGCCACCTTCCACCAGTGCCCGCGAACGAGCTCCGCGCTCCGGCGCAGCGAGCGGACCGGACGACGACCCTCGAGCTCTGTGGCCGGGACCAGGAGGGCCCATCGTCCCGCGAGCCAGAGCGCGACGGGGACCAGGAAGATCGTCAGGCCGAGCAGGACGACCGCGGCGGCGGCGAGCGCCAGGGCGCCGATCAACGGCCGGACGTGGCGCACGCGCCGGTACGCCTCGAGCGGACTGATCCGCTCACCCGCGTCGAGCGCGATCAGCGCGCGCACCGTCGCGGCCTGCACGAGGCCGACGCCGGCCACGACGAGGGCGACGGCGGCGCTAACGCCGATCGCCACCAGGAGCCCGCTCCCCTCGCCTTCGTTCGGGACGCCGGCCACCCGGGTCGCCTCGACGATCATCCACGTCAGCCCCGCGCCGACGAGACCGATCGGTATGAACAGCACGCCGATGCCGAGGAACAGCAGCGCATGGCGGCGATACATGCGCCCGGCGGCGGTGACGATCTGACCCCACGCCCGTCGCCGCCCGAGCCGCAGCGGCGCCGTCGGTCGCCATGTCAGGCGAGAGAGGCCCCACCCGCCGACGAGACCGATCACGATGAGCGCGACGAGGGTCGGCCCGGGGTTGTCGAGGAGCTCTCGCGCCGCGCCGGAGCCGGCAGCGATCGCGCCGCAGTAGAAGTCGGTGGCAGAGGTGCCGAAGACCCCGGCGGCCGGCACCGCATATGCCTCGCCCCTCCACTCCTGCGACCACGCGATCGGGGCGGACCACTGCTCCTTCAGGTTGGGGCCCGTCGGGCCGTTCAGGAACCCGGGGCGTCGCTCCCCCCAGCGCCCCGTGAAGTCGATCCAGGGGAACGCCGCGACCGCCGCGTCGGGATCGCTCGGAATTGTCTCGACCGCGGGACGCAGGTCGGTGTGGTCCCCCGACGTGTCGTCGCAGCCGACGCCGGTGCTGGCGGAGCTGCCCAGGTAGACGGCCGACCCGTAGTAGTTCGCGTGCGAGCCCGCGGCCGGATAGACGACCGGGTGGGTCTCCTCCACCCGCTCCAGCTTGCCGTCGTTCCAGCCCGCGCGCTCGGCGCCCTCGTGCTGGCTGTATCCGACCTCGGTGGGCTCCTGCTCCAGGGCCTCCGCCACGGTCGCGGCGTCGAAGTTGAGCTGGATCATCTCCCAGTCGCCTTCGTGCAGGTTGTTCCAGTCGTTGAACACGTAGAACAGCCAGTACTGGAGGGCGAGCTGGTCGGGATGGTCCGGGTCGAAGGCGACGTGGGCGTAGACCGTCGGCTCGGAGTCGTCGGTGATGAGGTCGGCCCATTCCTCGTAGTCGCACCCCGGCTCGAGCGGGTTGCCGGGGTAGTCGAGGTGGTACTCGACCCGGTCGGGCGAGAGGTCGATCGCCTCGGGGCCGACCTTGACCAGGTCGTCCAGCTGCCACGGGCCGCGGAAGGCCACCGTCGGCTGGCCGAACAGGTCGTCGACGTCGATCGGGTCGTACGGCTCCCCCGGCCCGCACGCCTTCTCCTGGGTGACGACCCTGACGACCGGGGCATAGCGCTCGGCGAGCTCGCGCTCCTGCGCCAGCGTCGCGCTCCCGGCGGGAGCGAGGACCAGCAGGCCGGTAACCATCACGACGAGCCGCATGGCCCAGCTCAGCACCCTCGGCATCCTCGGCATCCTCGGCATCCTCGGCATCCTCGAAACCTACCGAGACGCCGATCGGGGAGCGGTCTGCCGCCGGTACGCATTCGGGGCCGGCCGGGCCCTACCCTTGGCCTGGTGCCCGAAGGCCAGGTCAGCCATCGGAACGCGCGAGACCTGCGAGCGACGCTCGTCGGAGAGCGACTCACGCTCGTCGAGGTCGTCCACCCGATGCTCGAGCCGAAGCGCCTTCGCGAGCGTCTGGAGGGGGACCTCGTGACCGGAGCACAGGCGCGAGGCAAGCACCACCTCCTGAGGACCGAGCCGGGCCGAACGCTCGTCAGCCACCTCAAGATGAGCGGTCAGTGGCGCGTCCAGCCGGTCACCCGACCCGCCCGCCGGGCGGGTCTGTTCCTGCGCCTGGTCGGCGAGCGCCACCAGGCGCTGCTCTACCGGTGCCCGACGGTCCGGCTGCTCGAGCCCTGGGAGCCCCTGCCGCCCGCCATCGCCCGGCTCGGCCCGGACCTCCTGGCCGACGGCGTCGCGGGCGGCCCGGCCGCCGCGTCGGCGCTCCGTCGCGTCGACCCGGACCGGGCGGTCGGGGAGGTGCTCCTCGACCAGCGCGTGCTCGCGGGGATCGGCAACGCCTACAAGAACGAGACCTGCTTCCTCGCCGGGGTGAGTCCGTGGCGCCCGGTCGAGTCGCTCACCGAGGCCGAGTGCCACGCCCTGGGCGAGATCGCAGCAGATCTCATGTCGGCCGGGGTCGAGCACGGTGGGCCGATCGGGACCTACGTCCCACCTGGCATCGGCGCCGGCGCCCGCGTCGGGACCAAGTGGGTCCACGGCCGGGCGAACCGGCCCTGCCGCCGATGCGGCGAGCCGATTCGCTCGCGAGGGCAGGGAGACGACAACCGGACGGCCTACTGGTGCCCGACGTGTCAGCCCGACGGGGCGAGCGGCGCCGGAGGCCGACCCGCCTGAGCCGCGCGAGGGCGGCCGCGGAGCGGCGGCCCGGTGTCGAGGACATGCTGCCGCCGGGACGCGCTCGGCGCCGGCGGGCGACTATCCGACGCGGGCGACCCGGCCGATCAGCACGGGCGCGACCTGACGCGCCTTGGCGAGGCCCAGGAGGCTGAGCGCCATGATCCCGCCGCTCGCGCAGACGATGAGGATCGTCGCCTGCACCCCGAGGCTGAACGCGAGGCCGGACTCCAGCGCGAGCCCGTAGGCCGCAACGAGCGCCGGGACCATCGCCGCCTCCCGAACGCCGAGCCCGCCGGGGAGCACCGGCAGCAGGCTGGCCGCCATGACCAGGCAGAAGACCAGCGGCGTCGCGGACACCGGGATGTCGAAGGCCGCCAGGAGCGCGAGGAAGAAGAACACCTTGCCGGCCACGCCGATGAACGCGAGTCCTGTCGCGCTGATGGCCTGCATCGGGGTCGCGAACACGTTCCCGCCCGAGACGAAGGCCTTGATGTGCGTCGCGATGCGCGAGGGCAGCCGCCGCCCGAGCCGGCGCGCAGGGCCGTTCAGCCGACCGAGGAACGGGGCGATGAGAATCGTCAGCACCAGCGCCGCGACCGCCGCCCAGCGCAGGTCGGCGAGCGGGCCGGGCGGTGCCAGGGCCGCGATCAGGACGGTGATCACCGCGAACGTCGCGACGCTCTCGACCATCTTGAACGAGCCGATGCTGCCCGCGGTCTTCATCCAGCCGGCCGTGTGGGCCTCCGGGTGCCGGCGGAGCACCCACAGCTTGACGCCCTCCCCCAGCTGGCCGGGGAGCAGCTCGCCGATCCCGCGGCCGATCCAGTACGCCATCATCGTCTGCCGCGCGCCGACGTTGAGCCTGGCCGCGCGCAGGCAGCGGTGCCACGAGAGGCCCGACGCGATCTGACCCAGGCCGTAGGCAACCGCCGCAGCGGCGAGCCAGGCCGGCGAGACACTCGAGAACGTCGCCGCGATCTCGCCGGGATCGACCGCGAAGAACGCCATGAGCGCGGTCAGCGCGAGCAATCCGAGGATCAGCCCGCTCGAGACGATTCGCTTGCGAGACCTACGGACGCTCGATCGGACGCGTTCAAGCACAGCAGTAGCTGCAGGGGAGGTCAGGGCACTCCTTCCCGGGTCGGGCGCGGGCGAGTCTGACAGCCGTTCGCCGATTATGGCCTGAAGCGGTGTTACGGGAACACCCCGGTTCGTATGGACATTGGACCTATTCCACCGCTCAGGGTGCGACACGCACGGCCGAACCCCTCTTGCCGCAGGGACCAGCCGCGGCCCTCGTTGCACGCGGTGGGACAGAATGTGACCCGTGAGAATCGGCTTCGTCGGATCGGGGCTCATGGGGGCCCCGATGATCAGAAACCTCGCCGCCGCCGGGTTCGACGTCCGGATCTACGCGCGCGATCCCGAGAAGGCGCGGGACCTGCCCGGACGGTTGGCTCCGAGCGTGCGGGAGGCGGCGTCCGGGACGGATGCCCTCTGCTCGTGCGTGACCGACAGCCCGGACGTCGAGGAGGTGGTCGGCGCGGCGCTCGAGGCCGAGCGGCCCCCCTCCCTGATCCTCGAGATGAGCACGATCGCGCCGAGGGTCGCCCAGGAGCTGGCCGAGCGCGCGGCCGCACGGAACGTCCACTACCTGGACTGTCCGGTGAGCGGCGGGCCTCCCGGAGCCGAGGCCGGGAGTCTCGCCATCATGTGCGGCGGCGACGCCGAGGCGTACGAGCGCGCGACGCCCATCCTCGACGTGCTCGGCGACCCGGCCAAGCGGTTTCACTGCGGCCCCACCGGTGCGGGCCTCGTCGTCAAGCTCGTGAACAACCTCCTCGTCGCGACGATCACCGCCGCGACGGCCGAAGGCCTCGCGATCGCCCAGGCCGAAGGCGTCGAACCCGCGCTCGCCCGAGAGGCCCTGCGCAGCGCGACCGCCGGCTCGTGGCAGCTCGAGAACATGTTCCCGAAGATCCTGGACGGGGACGACAGCCCCGGCTTTCGGGCCAAGGATCTCCGCAAGGACCTGGGTCACGCCATCGACCTGGCGGGTCGCCCGCTCCCGCTCGGCGACGTGGCGGTGGACCTGTACCAAGACCTCGAGCCCGACCTCAACTACGGCGCCGTCGCCCGCCGGTTCCTCGGACCGGCCGAGCCCTGAGCGTCACGCGAACGCCACGACGCTCGGAGGGGCCGTGATCGACGACGGCACGTGGTCCATCGTCCCGACCGAGTCCCGGATCGGGTTCGTCGCCTCGCACGTCTTCGGCCTCGGCCGGGTGACCGGTGGCTTCTCGGACTTCTCGGGGCAGATCACGACAGCGGACGGTGTGATCGCCTCGGCGAACGTCACGATCGCGGCCGCGAGCGTCGCAACGGGCAACGATCGCCGCGATGCCGACCTGCGGTCGCCCACGTTCCTCGACGTCGAGGCGTTCCCCGAGATCACCTACGTGACGACCGACGTGGCGCCCGAGGGCGACGGCCGGTACCGGATCGCCGGAACCCTCACGGTCAAGGGGAATGCCGCGGAGGTACCGCTGAACGCCAAGGTCTCGGACGACAGCACCCCGGACACCCTCGTCGCCCGCGCGCTCGCGACGTTCAATCGGCGCGCCGTGGGGGTCAGGCCGGGGGCGAAGGCGCTGGTCGTGGGGCGGCTCGTCGGCGTCGAGATCGAGGTGACTGCAAGGAGGGCACAGAGCCCCGGCCATCGGCGCTGACGAGCTTCGCTCGTCACCTCAGTGTCTTCGGGGCTGGTTGCCCGACGCGCAGGCCGCAGCGCTTCGCCCTTGGGGCACTTGGGCCTTGCATCGATGTGATGAGCCTCGATGCGCACCGTTGGGGTGCCCCGAGGGTGAAGTGACCGGCCGAAGTTGGGGCCAATCCGGCCGCAGTCTTCGACTTCGGCCGATCACCGGCGCACTCCTCACGGCACGACGCCAAGGACCAGCCCTCCCGGCTGGAGGACTCGCGCCATCCGGGCGCGATTTGCCCTCATCGCGCTGTCGCGCGCTGAATAGCTCGTGCCGGGAGTACGCCGGCACTGCGGCCTGCGCGTCGTCGACTGATCGCGCCCCGAGGGGCGCGATCAGCGACTCCTTGCCTACTTCATCTGGGAGAGCAGCACCGTCAGATCGGCGTAGGTGAGCCCATCGGGACTCTCCGGGAGCCCGAGGTCGTGCTCCATCTGACCGGCGAGCGCGCGCGCCCGCGCGAGCACGGAGACGTGCACCGGCTGGGACGGCGCGGTCTCGGCGACTCGTTTCGCCTCGTTGCGAAGCTGGTTGAGGTCCGCTGCCGGCGAGTTGAACGTCGGCTTCGGCGGAGGCGGCCACCGCTCGGGGGCCTGCTCGGTGCTCACGGTCGGGAGGTTAGCGAAGCCGCTCTCACGACGAAGCCCATGCGGGCCCGGCGGAGGCTGATCAGCCTCGCAGCCCCCGGCTCGCCGCCCGCTCCATGAACGTCTCCTGGCTGTTCACCGACTCCCCGCCGACCGGTTCGGGCACGCGCTCCCAGGTGCCGTCCGAGTTGAGCTCCCAGGCGAGCTCGGTGTCGGCGAGCTCGGTCGCGAGCAGGCCCTCCAGCTCGCGCTTGAGCAGCGGGTCCTCCACCGGCGTCACCGCCTCGACGCGGTGGTCGAGGTTTCGCGGCATCAAGTCGGCGGAGCCGATGTAGTAGCTCGCCTCCTCGCCGGTGTAGAAGGCGTAGACTCGGGAGTGCTCGAGGAAGCGCCCGACGATCGAGATCACCCGGATGTTGTCGCTGATGCCGGGGATGCCCGGGCGAAGCCCCACGATCCCGCGGGACACGATGTCCACCCTCACCCCTGCTCGGGCCGCGCGGTAGATCGCCTCGATCATGGGGCCGTCGATGATCGCGTTGCACTTGAACGCGATCCGTGCGGGGACACCGGCCTCGTGGCTCGCGATCGTCCGGTCGATCTCGGCGACGAGCCCGTCCCGGATCCGGTACGGAGACACCAGCAGCTTGCTGTAGGCCGGTGGGCGAGAGAAGCCCGTCAGGTGGTTGAAGAGGTCGGCGACGTCCTGGGTGATGTCGTCCCGACACGTGAGCATCCCCAGGTCCGTGTAGAGCTTGGCCGTCGTCGGGTTGTAGTTGCCCGTGCCGATGTGCGCGTAGCGTCGGACGATCGCGCCCTCGCGTCGAACGACGAGCGCGAGCTTGGTGTGGGTCTTGAGGCCGGGCTGCCCGTAGACCACGTGGACGCCCGCGCGCTCGAGCGCGCGGCCCCAGCGGATGTTGGCTTCCTCGTCGAAGCGGGCCTTGATCTCGACCATGCAGACGACCTGCTTGCCCTGCTCGGCCGCCCGGATGAGCCCCGGGACGATCCGGGAGTCACCGCTGGTGCGGTACATCGTCCACTTGATCGCCAGCACGCTGGGGTCCTCGACCGCCTGCTCGACGAACCGGGCCACGCTCGTGTCGAAGTCGTCGTACGGGTGGTTGACGAGCACGTCGCCGGCGCGGATGACCTGGAAGATGTCGGCGCCCGTCACGTCGGGCTCGTGGCCGGCATCGCCTTCGGTCCGATGTATCGTCGCCGCCAGCCGGGGCTGCGTGCGCGGCGTCCAGCGCGGGTAGCGCAGGTCCGGCCGATCGAGCTTCGCCAGCTGCCACAGGCCGGTCATGTCGAGGGGTCGGTCGATGCGGTAGACGTCCGCCTCGTCGACGTCGAGCTGCTCGGCCAGGGCGCCCACCAGCTCCTCGGGGGCGTTCCGCTCGACCTCGAGACGCACGACGTGCCCGAACCTGCGGGCCCGGAGCTTGTCCTCGAGGGCACCGAGAAGGTCCTCCGCCTCGTCGGAGATCTCGAAGTCCGCGTCACGCGTGAGGCGGAACTGGGCGGCGTCGGCGACGTCCATTCCCGGAAAGAGCCTGTCGAGGTGGGCCTCGATCGCCTCCTCGATCGGCACGAGGAAGTCCCCGACCGCGAGCAGTCGTGGGAGCCGGGGCGGCACCTTCAATCGCGCGAAGCGCTGCTCGCCCTCGAGCGGGTCGCGGACCATCATCCCGAGGTTCAGCGACAGGCCGGAGATGTACGGGAACGGCTGCGCCGGACCGACGGCGAGCGGCGTGAGGACCGGATAGACGACGCTGTCGAACGTCGTGTCCACCGCGAGGCGATCCGGGGGCGCCAGGTCCGCGTAGCCGGCGATGTTGATCCCGTTGCGCGCGAGCTCCGGCTTGACGTGGCCGTGCCAGATCTCGGTCTGCTGGTCGACGAGCTCGCGAACGCGTGTCGCGATGTCGCGCAGGACCTCCTGCCGCGGCAGCTGATCCCAGGTCGAGGGAGGGCGGCCCTGCTCGAGCGCCTCCTGGTTGACGGCCACCCGAACCATGAAGAACTCGTCCAGGTTGCTCGAGAAGATGGCGAGGAATTTGCACCGCTCGAGCAGCGGGACGCGCGGATTGTCGGCGAGCGCGAGCACCCTGTAGTTGAACTCGAGCCAGCTCAGCTCGCGGTTGATGTAGAGGGCGGGATCCCGCAGATCGACGCTGGCGTCGGCCGGACTGTTCTCGGTCGTGGTCATCGCGTGTCTCTTCTTATCGGACAGCCCTGCTCTGGCTGAAGCGCCTCGCCGCCAGGTTACGCCGAGTCGTCACAACCGAGAAACCGCCGATCCCGTGCTCGAGCGCGCCCGACGCCCGCCCCGAGCTGCCCTAGGTCCGCGAGCCGCGCGGCAGCGAGGCCGCCACGATCAGGCCGATGATCAGGACGATCGCGACGATGATGCCCACCGCCAGCGAGGCCGCGAGCAGGAGCGGGATCAGCACCACCAGCGCCTGCGCCGAGGCGATCACGATCAGGACGTCCCGAATGAGCCCGGGTCGCGTGCGCGGGATCAGCACGATCGCGAGGATCAGGACGGCGAGCGCGGCGGCCGAGAGCAGGATGGCGCTCGGGCGCCAGACGATGAACGCGACGATCTCGACGACCGCCAGGATCGCGGCGACCAGCATGCGCCGTCCCTCGAGCGGGGACCGTCGGCGGGGCCGGACCGTCCCGTCGGCATCGGCTTCGAGGATTGCGGCGACGTCGCGGTCCACTGGCGTCATCGTAGACCAGCCCGTGGCCCGCCCCGGACAGGACACGGTGCGGAGGACGCCCGCGCGGGCGCCACGGGCGACTAGGATCGTCGTGCGCGAGCGTGCGCCTCGGAACGCCGAGGGTCGCCCCGCGCGTGACCTGCCCACCAGCCACCACACCGGGAGTCGACGTGGCCTTCCAGCTTCCCCCTCTTCCCTATGACTACGCCGCCCTCGAGCCACACATCGACGAGGCGACGATGCGCCTGCACCACGGCAAGCACCACCAGACCTACGTGGACAAGGCGAACGCGGCACTCGACGGCACGCAGTGGGCGGACCAGTCGGCAGAGCAGATCCTCGCCGACCTCGACGCCCTGCCCGCCGAGATCCGTGGACCCGTTCGCAACAACGGCGGCGGCCACGCGAACCACAGCCTGTTCTGGCAGATCCTCGGCCCCGACGGCGGCGGTGAGCCGGGTGGCGACCTCGCCGCGGCGATCGCGAGCACGTTCGGCTCGTTCGACGACTTCAAGTCGCAGGTGGCGGCCGCTGGCGCGAATCAGTTCGGGTCCGGGTGGGCCTGGCTCGTGTGGGACGGCTCAGGCCTCGCGGTCACGTCGACGCCCAACCAGGACTCGCCGATCAGCGTGGGCCAGGTGCCGCTGCTCGGCGTCGACGTCTGGGAGCACGCCTACTACCTGAAGTACCAGAACCGCCGGCCCGAGTACCTCGAGGCGATCTGGAACGTCATCAACTGGAGCGAGGTCGAGCGCCGCTACGCGGAGGCCACGAGCTGACGCGAGGACCCCGTGCGCACTCCCGTTCAGAATCGGGAGTGCGCGACCCCGCTCGGCCCAATACCATTACGCCGTGGCTCTACGAGGACACAAGGCTCTCACCGGCTACCTGACGTACCTCATCCTGCGCCGGATCGTCCGGCGCAAGCTGGCGTCGTCACTGCGGTCGCAGGGGGCCAACGGGGCGTCCCCGCCGGGCTTCGCACGCAATCTCTTCTCGAACACAACCGACGCTGGGGGTGCCATGGTGGGCTGGTTCCAGGCGAACGGGGGCCGTACGGCGGCCGGCATCGGCACGCTGGCGCCGTACGCGATCGCAGCCGCCCGTGATCCCGAGGTGCAGCTGAGCCTCGGTCGCGCCGCAACTGCAGGACGCGACGCGTTCGATCGGGTCTCGGTCCTGAATCCTCGCGACGCGCTGCACGCGGTGGCGTACGACTCGCGCGTCCACAACCGACTCGGCGAGGCGGCTCGGGAGCTGGACTCGGCCATCGACGCGATCGGCTTCAAGGCCCGCCCGCGCAAGTCGCCCGTCAAGAAGATCCTGATGCTGATCGGGCTCGTCACCGTCGTCTGCGGCGTTGTCGTCTGCCTGAAGCACTTCCTCGGCGGCAACGAGGAGGACTTCGTTCCACAGGTCGAGCCGGCACCGAGCGAGCCGGAGGGCGCGGACACCACCGCGGCCTGAGCGATTCGAGGGGCGGCGCCCGCGCCGCCCCGGAACGTTCACTTCACCTGGAACGAGAACTGGACGGGCTCGGGTATCAGCTCGGTGCTCCGAGTGAACCACGGCACCGTCACCACCGCGCCGCCTTGCGTGAGTCGCGGGAAGAACAACACGCTGAACTCCCGCTCGTCCGGCTGGATGCTCGAGCCGAAGCGCGGTAGGCGGTTGCCACGGTTGGGAGCCGGTCGAGCGCTCGGAACGCCGCGCTGACGAAGGCTGATCTCGGTGTCGGGGATCGCGGCCGCGGCCTCCCCCTTGTTGTGCGCGCGCAGATACACGCGCCCACCGAAGCCGAGCCGCTCCACCCTCAGCAGCGTGATCTCGAGATTCGCGACCGTCCTCGTGATGCCGATCGTCGACACGACGGGGCCGGAGTCGACCGGCTGACCTCCGACCGCGAGCTCCTGGCCGTCGTCGTCACCCGCCGTGCGTAGACCGAACGCGACGACCAGCGCCCCGACGATGGCCAGTGCCAGGACGACGGCGCCGATGCCGATGCCGGCCTCGGCCATCCGCTTGAACCGCCGCTCCCGGCTGGCCGCGACCTGCCCCGGGTCGGGCTCGGGCTCCGCCGCCACCTCCGCCGGCCTCGGGGGTGGCCCCGGGTACGGAAGCGGGCGCGCCTCGCGCTCACCGGCGTCCAGGCCGGCCGGGCGAAACAGCTCGCCGGTCCGCCGCGCGAGCCGTACGAGCGGTGCCGCCAGGGGCCGGCCGTGCTCGTCGGCCCATGCCAGGAACCTGCTGAGGACCTCGACCAGCACGACATGCAGGTGATCGAGCCGGGCCCGAGCCCGCTCCCCGAGATGATCCTCCGACGAGCCGCCCGGCTGCTGGCCCTCGACAGCCCGTGGCTCGCGCGGCCGGTCGGTTCCCGTTGACCCGTGCGCGCCCGGCACGAAGCTGCGGATCCACCGCAGGAATGACTGCCAGCAGCCCATGAGGCGCAGGTCGCTCACGCCCCGCACGCCCGTCCTTCAGACGGTTTCGGGCGACGCGCCGACCACGTCGTCCCTGGTTGACAGCCTCATGCGACGAGGGTAGTGGATGCCCCACGCAACGGCACTCTCGCCGGGCCACCCTGAAACGGGCCGGCCACGAAGGCTCGGGTCAGGCGCGACCCGGCGCGCTCACCCGCAGCTTGGCGCGCGTGTCCGTGCCGACGACCCTCGCGGAAACGACTCCCTGGCGGCGCGGGGTGAGGATGCGCACCCGGCCGCGAACGTCGGTGCGGGCCATCTTCCGAGTCCCGTCGGTACGCGTGAAGGCGACCCGGGCCGCCGGCACCGGAACCCCCTTTGCGTCCTTCGCCTGAGCGAGCACGAGCCGCCACTTCTTGGCCGCCGGACCCAGCTGCCGCGTCCTGGCCGGCCCGGCGAGGCTCATCCGGAAGCTCCTGATCGCCTCGGGTGGCGGGGCCTCGTAGGCGAACACGGCCGGCGTCCCGCCCGGGCGCCCGTTCAGCGACAGTGGCGTCGCGAATCGCCACGAGCGGGGGCTCAGCATCATCCGCCGGTAGAGGCCGGGCATCCGCTCCCGGTGTGGCTCGAAGGACGTGACGAGGTCCTTGGGACCTCCGAGCGCCCGGTTGATCGACGCGCCGCGGATGATCAGGCGCAGCCGGACGGGCCCTTCGGCGCGCGGGAGGACCTTCAGCTTGGCGACGCCGTTGTGGAGCCGAGCGCTTGCTTTCCAGCCGGCGCCGTCCGCGCGGACGACGGCGCGAGCGCTCCGCCAGAAGCTCGCCGGATCGACGCCGAGGGTCGCGGCGAGGCCGAGTGGGTCCCGGCCGAGCCGGACCCGAAGGGGGTTCTCGATCCCGACGAACAGGCGCGGCGAGCCGAGCGCGCCCAGCGACAGCTCGGCGCCGACGTCCTGGCCGGCGAAGACGTTTGCGAGCGCCGTGGCGGTGCCGGGCGGAACCTTGGGCGACTCGGTGCACGCGATCGGCGACGGACCCTCGTCGGGTGCGGGGCTCGTTCCGAAGGTCCTCCGAAACTCCGTGACCCACTCCGGCGCGAAGTCGCGCGTCTGGTACGCGCCGGGCCCGTTGGCCAAGAGGCGGCAGGCGTCGCCCATCCGTGCGTACTTCCACTGCTCGGCCTGGTTCGGCCCGTGGATCAACAGGTGGAGGCGGTTGGGGTCCCCGCCGCGGGCGACGAACTCGCGCGCGAACGCGCCGGGCCAGGTGAGCCACTGCTCGGCCGTCCACGGCGTGCTCTTGCGGTAGGCCTCGATCCAGACGCCCCCGGCCCGAAGCAGCGCGTCCCACGAGCCGGCCCACGCCTGGGGCTGGGCCATCAGCACGGACACGTTCGGCACGTAGATGTGGACGCGCTCGGCGACGCTCTTGCCGTCGACGACCGACGCCTCGCCGGTGAGCTGCCCCATCGCCGCGCCGAGGTCGCTCCCCTGCTTGCCGCGAAAGCGGGAGCCGAGCTCGTCGACGAAGACGACGTGGGCCCCCGACCGGCGCACCCGATCGCGCAGGAGGTTGGCCATGCCGACCGCGCCGCGGCCGATCAGGGTGGGAGTGGCCCTCGAGCCCTTGTTGCCCGAGACCTTCCATGCCTGCTGGCTGGCGGGCAGCAGCCGTGCCGTCGGCTGCTGCTGGAGGACGTTGTCGCGCTCCGAGAGGCCCGGCTCGCCGAATGCCCCGCCCTGGATGTGGGCCGCGTGACCGTGGATCGGCTCGTAGATGACCGACATCCGGGCGGAGGCGTCCTGCGCGGCGAGGGCCGCGCCGAGGCCGCCGAGCGCGAAGGTCGTTCCGAGCACGAGAAGCGGGCGTCGCATCGGCGGGAGAACTCTCACCTTCGGCGGGGCAGGGGAAGGGCCACGGTCGTCCTGGAACCGGCCGTCTCATTCAAGGCGATCCGCCCGCCGTGCGGCGATGCCTGAAACGCGAGCGCTGCAGGTGTCGCCGGGCCCGGTACCGGTCGTGCGCGGGATCCGCGAGGGCATCGTGATCGGACGGCACCGATCACCCGAGCCGGCGCGCCCGATCCGCCGGCGAGCGAGAGCAACGCCGTTGCTCGGCGCGAGCGCCGCGGACGGTCACCCGGTGGAACTTAAAC
Source organism: Thermoleophilia bacterium (assembly GCA_028285405.1). Classification (GTDB taxonomy): domain Bacteria; phylum Actinomycetota; class Thermoleophilia; order Miltoncostaeales; family Miltoncostaeaceae; genus JANQPH01. Next base: position 422 of record JANQPH010000054.1, on the reverse strand, counting down.
ACCCCGCACACACCCGTCCCACCGAAGCCGTGAGCACGGTCCGCGGCCGGGAGCCGCTCGGCCCTCGTTGTCAGCCGGTGACCGGAATCGCGGGAATCCGCGCCGCGACGGCCAGCCGCGCCGTCGGCGCAAGCGGCGCGAGGGCACGGCGGGCGGCGGCGCCGTCGGCGAAGACGCCGGCGATCGCCGAGCCGCTCCCGCACAGGAAGGTCGCGCTCGCCCCGAGCGCGCTCAGCGACCGGGCCAGCCGCCCCAGCCGCGGCGCCTCGGCGAGCGCCGCCGGCCAGAGGTCGTTGCGATAAAGCGCCGCCGCGCCGCGCGGCGGCGGCAGCCGGTCGAACGCCCGGTAGACGCGCGCGGTCGAGAGCGCGATCTCGGGAGCGACGATCGCGACGTGCAGCTCGGGGCAGCGTCCGGGCGCG
>JANQPH010000045.1 GCA_028285405.1 Thermoleophilia bacterium | reverse complement strand
GCGAGCGTGTACAGCCCCGCGACAGCGGCGAACGACAGCTGCAGCCCCGGGTCGGCGACGTCGCGTGGCCTGATCCCCAGCACGATCGCCAGCGAGAGCAACAGCAGGTACCACCGCCGCCGCGGCAGCCCGCCGACGGCCACGCTGAGACCGAGCGCGCCCATCAGCCCCGCCCGCGCGACCGACGGTCCGCCCTCACACGCCAGGCAGTAGCCGGCGATCGCGATCCCAGCGGCGACGAGCGCGGCCCGCCGCGGAACGAAGACCGCCCGCAGCGCGGCCAGCACCGCGATGGCGACCACGGTGACGTTCTGACCAGAGACCGCGAGCAGGTGCCAGATCCCGCTCGCCCTGAACTCGTCCTGCGCTCGCTCGCTGAGCTCGGTGCCGCCGCCCAGGAGCATGCCGCGCACCAGCGCCCCGGTGTCGCCCGACAGGCCCCGCCCGGCGTGGCTGCGAGCCCACGTGCGCCAGCGGTCCCGCAGGCCCCAGACACCCCCTCGCCGTCCGACGACATCGGCGCGCTCCACCTCGAGGCGCGCGGCGACCCCGTTGCGGACGAGCCAGCGCGTCCACCAACCGGGAGCCGAGGCGCTCGCCGCCTCGCGCAGCGCACCGCGGAGCCGGACGCGGGCCCCCTCCTCCAGCTCCCCCCGATCCGGCTCGAGCCCGAGCAGCACGGTCGCGCCAGCCGGCAGCACGGCCCGCCCCGAGACGGTCAGGCGCTCGACCTTCGCCCGCGCCCGTGCGCCCCGCTCGGTTGCCACCGGCGGCTCGAGGAGCGTCGCCAGGCCCGACGCACGGCCCGTCTCCAGCGGGTGCGGCGGCGCGGTGGACTCCGCCCGCGCCGTGCCCCACGCCCACCCCGCGATCAGCAGGGTGACCATGAGCACGCCGAGTGCCCAGCCCGGCCGACTGCGGCTGCGAGCCAGCGCCAGGATCGCGCCCACACCGACGACGGCGAGCCCGGACCGACCGAGGGGGCTCCCGACAGCGCCGCCCAGCGCGAATCCAGCGATGGGCGCACAGAGGAGCAGGGGCGGCCACAGCCGCAGCCACCATCGGGCCTGGCCGTCGCCGCCACTGTCGTCGCTGATCGCCACCGGTGCGCCCACCGCTCACGGCACGACCTTGTCCTTCAGGGCCTCGAGTCGCGCCGGGCCAATCCCGGGCACCTCATCGAGATCCTCGACCGAGGCGAACCCACCCCGCGCGCGGCGCTCCTCGACGATTCGCTCGGCCAGCGTCGGCCCGATCCCGTCGAGCCCCTGCAACTCCTCCGCCGAGGCCGAGGAAAGGCTGATCGGACCCCCGGAACCCGACGTGCCACCGCCCTGGCCCGCCGGACCGCGGAGCGGCACGACGACCTGCTGGCCGTCTTGGAGCGGCGCCGCGAGATTGATCTGCGACAGCGCCGCGCGTGGCCTCGGGCCGCCGGCCCGCCCGACCGCCTGGCGCACCCGAGCCGTCGCCGGAAGGGAGTAGACGCCCGGACGCTTGACCGCACCGGCAACGTGGACGACCAGCGTTCCCCGATCGGCCTCGGCCGGCGCGCTCGCGCCCGACGCCGCGTCGAGGCTGATCTCGGTTCCTGCGCCGGCGCCCGGACGATCCGCCACGCGCCAGGCGGCGACCGCGAGAAGGACCGCGGCCACCGCCCAGGCCCATCCCGCCCGCCGGATCCATGGAAGCAACCGATCCACGCCGCGAGGCTATGCCGCCCTCCTCGCAGAGAGCCGCGTCGATCGTGACGACTTGGCGACGGCTCCCCAACGGGCGCGCAACGGGCGACCGGCCCGTCGCGAGCCGAAGCCGACCCCGGGCCGAGCCTCAGTCCGGTCGGGCTCGGGGGGGCATCCCGTGCTCGTCGCAGAGGTGCGGATGCCAGTCGCGAAAGTGGCGGCGATGGGCCTCGGTCAGGCCCTCCGCCGGCCCGAAGCGCTCGTAGTAGTCGGGGTCGATGTGATGCGCCTGGCAGACGATTCGCATGTACATCGGATCGAGATACACGGGGAAGCGCCCGTAGTGATCGAGCGCGTACCGGTAATACGCCTTCATCATCGCGACGGTCTCGTCGCTGGGGTCGGGCATCCGACCCGACAGCGCCGACGGCCTCGCGCCGAGCTTCTTCGCCAGGAAGCCATCCACCGCGGCATCCGCGTCGGCGCTGTAGGGCGGGGTCAGCGCCTCGAAGATGCCGTCCTTGCCCACCGGGTACGGCTCGCCGGACCGATCGCGCTCGAACCGGAACCCGAGCCCGGGCACGTCCACGCCACCGAGCGCCCAGCGCGAGTTGTACGCGCTGAACGTGAAGCCCCCGAGCCCGAGGCACTGCTGGACGAGCGCGATGTTCTGGCAGATGAAGGCCGCCTCGGTGGCCTTGATCCCGAGCAGCCGCTGCTCGAACTGGAAGATGCTCATGCGCCGCTCGCGGTCGAGTCGGCCCGTCCGGACCCAGGGCTCGAGGCCGGCGGGGCGCCCCTGCGCGACCTCGTCCACGATCGTGACCCGCTGCTCCTCACCGAGGTAGACCAGGAGGACGTTCAGGTACTCCTCGGTCATGTCGGTCACCGGCACGAACAGCGTGGTGCCGGGCTGGTTGGCGTTCCAGGCGTTGAACTCGAACAGGCCGGGCGGCCCCGTCGGGAGCTCGGCTCGCCCGTCGCCGGTGCGCACCAGCGACGCCCGGTATCGCTCGACGAGCTCCGCGGCCGCCTGGTCGACATCGGCCGGCGAGGACCCGGTCGGGCTCAGGCGCTCGGTATCGACGAAGAACGTGCCGGAGTCGTTGCTGAGGAACAGCGCCGTCCCCTGGTTGTTGCACGGCGACGGAAAGCTGCGGCCGCTCCAGCGGACCAGCGCACCGAGGCCGTCGGGGTGCCCCAGATCACGGAGGGACGGCCCGCTGAGGCCCGCGCCGGCCGACACGAGCATCGCCTCCTCGAGCGGATCGAGCGGGACCGGCAGAAAGCCGCTCTCGAACTGGAGGGACGGCGTGTCAGCCACCATGCCGAGCCCGACCCGGCGGCTGCGACGTTCCGCGATCGCGTCCGTCGCCGGCACCGAGAGCGCCTCGACGAAGCCCTTCGGGGCGGGCGGCGCCGGCGCGGTGTCCCGCCCTGCCTCGTCCCGAACCGGTTGCACGCTCATCGGCCGCCTCCCTGACCTCTCGGCCCACAATACGCATAGGGTGTCCAACCGCCAGTGCCAGCGAGCCAGAGGTCTGAACCGTGCGACTCGAGCCGATCTACAGAGCGGTCTTCCGGTATCCGGACGGCGGGCGGGGCACCGTCCTCGAGGGCGAGGCCGGAAGCGAGGGTCACTACTTCTTCGTGGCCGAAGGCACCGCCGAGGGGCGCGTGACGGGGAAGTTCCAGGGCGCGAACCACCCTCGCTCCAGGATCGACAAGAACGCCCTGCCGAACATCCAGGGCGCGATCGAGACCGATGACGGCGCGACGATCATCTTCGACTGGCAGGGCTTCGCTCGTCCGTACCCGCCCGAGCGGCGCCAGATCGTGGTGTCCGGTCGGCACGTCTGCGGCGACGAGCGCTACGCCTGGCTGAACGACGCGATCTGCGTGGGGACCGGCGAGATCCGGCCCAAGGACACGTCGGGCGGCGCCCGCAACGTCGTCGGCGGTCAGATCGACTTCGTCATCGACTTCGCTGTCCTCATCTGGGAAGAGATCCCCGAGTAGCGCGGTGCCGGCCGCCGGCCGGCCCGATGGACGACACGAGCGTCGCGAGCCGGCCGACACCGGTAGGCGCGCCGCCTGGTCGTAGCGGAGGCGAACTCAGCAATCTCGCCGATGCTACAGATCTGTGTTGTTTCCACCCGCCGAGTGGATGATCACTACCCCCCTCGCCGGGTCGTCCACTGGCGATGATCGTCGTGGCGACTGCGATCTCAGCGAGTTCCGCGCACCTGCCTTGCACCTGTACAGACCGGTATGTACATTTCCGCACATGGCGAGCACGGCCACACGTTCATCCGCACGCGAGCGACTTCTCGACGTCGCGTCCGATCTCTTCTACCGCCACGGCATCAGGGCCATCGGCGTGGACACGATCGTCGAGCGCTCCGGCGTCGCGAAGACGACGCTGTACAACCACTTCCAGTCCAAGGACGAGCTCGTGGCCGAGGTGCTTCGCCGCCGTGACGCCGCATGGCGCGCATGGCTCGAGACCGAGGTCCTCAGTCGAGCGCCGGACCCCGCCAGCCGACTGGCCGCGGTGTTCGACGCGCTCGCCGACTGGTACGCCAGCGAGGACTTCCGTGGCTCGGTCTTCATCAACGCGCGGGCGGAGCTCCCGGACCCAGAGCACCCCGCGAATCTCGCGGCGCTCGACCACGTCGCCGCGGTTCGCGACTACTTCGCACGACTGGCGGCCTCGGCCGGGGCGGACGACCCCGATGCGCTTGCTGGACGGCTGCAGCTGGTCATGAAGGGGGCCACGGTCATGGCCCTCGAGGGGGACCCCGACGCGGCGGATCTCGCGCGCTCATCTGCGCGCGCCGTCCTCGCCGCGGCTGGACTCGGGTCGATCACCCTCAGCCGCAACTCTCCGCCCTCACCCGAGGGTGAGGGCGAGTAGCAGCACCTTGCCCGATGCCCGAGTCCGAGGCCGTGGCCTCGGACGACAGACCTGACAGGAGGCAGACATGTCGACGAATATCCCTGCGAGCGCAGACGAGATCCCGGACCTTCCCCTTCTCCAGACGATCGGAAACCGGCGCAGCATTCGCTACTTCGATCCTGATAAGAAGGTCGAGCCCTGGAAGATCCAGGCCATGCTCCAGTCGGCCCGCCTGGCCTCCTGCCAGGGGAACATCAACGCGACCGAGGCAGTGGTCATCCAGAAGGAGACCTGCTCGCCCGAGGTCTGGGAGGACCTCGAGGAGTGTGTCTCCGGCTTCAACGTGCAGCTGTTCACGCAGAGCTCGCACGTGATCATCTGGCTGACCAACATCAACGCGTGGTACGGGCGGGCCAACGACGGCCTCTCGACCCTCGCCCTCTCCGGCGCGCTGACGAAGTACCACGGGTGGAACTACGAGTTCTCCATGACTCAGACGATCCCCCGTCTGATGAGCTTCCCGACCGAGCGCACGGACCTGCTCCTGCGCTTCGAGACCGGCCTGGCGGTCAACCAGGCGCTGCTCACCTCGGTCGCGCTCGGAGTCGGCAGCTGCCTCTGCGCGTTCGGGCGCAAGCCGCAGGGCGTCGAGAAGGCGCTCGGGCTTCCGCCGCACTACAAGTTCACGTGGGCGCACGTCGTCGGGTACCCGCTCGAGGACGAGAAGGCCGGCGGACAGCGTGTGCGGATGAAGTTCGACAAGCTCTTCCACGACGGCGAGTTCGGCAAGCCGCTGCACGCCGACCCGGCGGTGGACACCCTGCTGGCGGAGAAGGGCCTCATCCAGGAGCAGGCGCCTCTCGGCGGCCGCTTCGAGGAGATCGACAGGCTCGCCGAGCAGTTCGGGCGTGACCCGGGCGTCGTCTCCTGGCCGGAGAAGGAACTCCGTCGGCTCATCGCCGACGACGACTGGGACTTCGGCCCCCGCATCAAGGAGCGGGCGGAGCAGGTCCTGGCCGAGGGAGGCCTTCCGGACTACCCGGAGGAGATGCGCGAGACGTTCGAGAAGCTCATGGAGGAGCACGGGCTCGACACGAGCAAGTACCTCAGCTGAGCTGAACCCAAAGGCCGCCCGCCGTGAACGGGCACACGGTGGGCGGCGCCCCTTTCTCGAGGGGCCGCTGCCCTACCGTGCCACGAGGTTCACCAGCTTGTCGGGAACGACGATCTCACGGATCAGTTCCTTCCCGTCGATCGCCGCGGCGACCTTCGGAAGTGCCTTTGCGCGATCGGCCAGATCCGCATCGGCGCTTCCGACGGGCGCCGCGAAGCGATCACGGAGCTTCCCGTTGACCTGGACGACGATCGTCACCTCGGTCGCGACCAGGTAGCGCTCGTCTGGAGTCGGCCACGGCTCGACCCAGAGCCGCTCGCCACCGAGCGCTTCCCACAGCTCACACGAGATGTGCGGAGCGAACGGCATGAGCAACGAGACCGCACGGCGGGCCGCGTGCGCGAGCGCGCGGCGCCCGTACGCCGTCTCGGCCAGCGCGCCGTCGGCGCGCCCCCGGGTCGCCTGGTTGACCAGCTCGTGGAGCGCCGCGATGGCGGTGTGAAACGAGAACCGCTCGTCGATGTCCTCGGTGACCTTGGCCACCGTGGCCTCGGCCGTGCGAAGCAGCCCGAGGGCCGCCGAGTCCTCGACCTCCGCCGGATCTGGGAGCAGACCGTCGTCCTCCCCGAACGCCGCCGTGTCGCCGACGAGGCGCCAGAGGCGATCGAGGAACTTGCTCTGCCCGCGAACGCCGTCGTCGCTCCACTCGATGTCGTCCGCTGCGGGACCCATGAAGAGCACGTACAGGCGCGCGGTGTCGGCGCCGAGCGTCTCGACCATCTCGTCCGGCGTCACGACGTTGCCCTTGCTCTTGCTCATCTTCGCGCCGTGCCGGTGGATCATCCCCTGGGTGAAGAGCCGCCGGAACGGCTCGCGAAAGCCCACCAGCCCCAGATCCGCGAGCACCTTGGTGAAGAAGCGCGCGTACAGCAGATGCAGCACGGCGTGCTCGACCCCGCCGATGTACTGGTCGACGGGCATCCAGTAGTCGACCACGTCCCGCTCGAACGCCGCGCTCGACAGCTGCGGCGCCGTGTAGCGCAGGAAGTACCAAGACGAGTCGACGAACGTGTCCATCGTGTCCGTCTCGCGCCGGGCGCCGCCGCCGCAGCGCGGACAGTCGACCGACACCCAGTCCTCGGCCGCGGCGAGGGGGCTCTGGCCGCGGGGCTGGTAGTCCTCGACCTCCGGCAGCAGCACCGGCAGGTCCTCGTCGGGAACCGCGACCATGCCGCACGACTCGCAGTGGACGATCGGGATCGGACAGCCCCAGTACCGCTGCCGCGAGATGAGCCAGTCGCGGAGCCGATAGTCGACGGCGTGCTCGCCGAGCCCACGCTCTGCCAGCCACTCGATCACCGCCCGCTTGGCGTCCGCGACACCGAGTCCGTCGAGGAAGCTCGAGTTGACCGCGACCCCATCGCCGGTCATGGCCTCCTCCTCGAGGGACGCCGAGGCCTGCTCGTCGGGACCGGCGATGACTCGGCGGACCGGCAGCCCGAACGCCCGCGCGAACTCGAAGTCCCGCTGGTCGTGCCCCGGAACCGCCATCACGGCGCCGGTGCCGTAGTCCATCAGCACGTAGTCGGCCACGTACACCGGAATCGGCTCGCCGTTCACCGGGTTGATCACCGACACGCCGGTGGAGACGCCCGTCTTCGTGCGGTCGGCGGCGCCCCGCTCAGTCTGGTCCATCACCCCCGCCGCTCGCACGTACTCGTCGACCGCCGCCGCCTCGGGGCGGCCCGCGACCAGGTCCGGGACCAGCGGGTGCTCAGGCGCCAGGAGGAAGAACGTCGCGCCGAAGAGGGTGTCGGGCCGCGTGGTGAAGACCGGGATGTCGTGCGCTCCGTCCTCGGTCCGGAACGTCACGGTCGCCCCCTCGGACCGCCCGATCCAGTTGCGCTGCATGACCAGCACACGCTCGGGCCAGTCGTCGAGCAGCTCCATGTCGTCGAGGAGGTCCTGGGCGTAGTCGGTGATGCGCAGGAACCACTGGGTCAGCTCGCGCCGCTCGACCAGCGCGCCCGAGCGCTCGCTCCGGCCGTCGATCACCTGCTCGTTGGCGAGGACCGTCTGGTCGACGGGGTCCCAGTTGACGGGGGCCTCCCGGCGCTCGGCGAGGCCACGCTCGAACATCCGCAGGAAGATCCACTGGGTCCAGTGGTAGTAGCCGGGATCGCACGTCGCAAGCTCGGTGTCCCAGTCATGGGCGTATCCGAGACGTTGCAGTTGCTCCTTGATCCGCGCGATGTTCCGGCGCGTGACCTCCGCCGGCGGCTCGCCCGTCTTGATCGCGGCATTCTCGGCCGGCAGCCCGAACGCGTCGAACCCCATCGGGTGGAACACCTCGGCGCCCTGGCGACGCCGGAAGTGTGCGATCACGTCCCCCATCGTGTAGTTCTTGGTGTGCCCCATGTGAATCTCGCCGGAGGGATACGGGAGCATCTCGAGCACGTACACCTTCGGACGCCCCGTCCGAGCCGCCTTCTCGCTATCGCGCGAGATCGGCTCGGCGCGAAAGGCGCCGACCTCGGACCAGATCGCCTGCCACTTGCGCTCGACCTCTGCCGGGACGTACCGGTCTGCCATCTCTGCTCCGCAAGACATCCGCCCGAGACTACATTCGTCGTCGGAGTTGCGGTCGTGACCACGCTCGAGCCACCGCTCGTGCTTCGCGAGGCGGACGTCGACGCCGACTTCACGGGGATCATCTCGCTCTACCGCGGCCACGGGTGGAGCCACGCCGCTGACCCGGAGCGGCTGCGCACGGCGGTGCTGTGCTCGTCCCACTCGGTCGTCGCGACCGAAGGCGACCGCATCGTCGGGTTCGCCCGTGCGATGTCGGACGAGGCGTTTGCCGTCTACATCGCCGACATCCTCGTCGCGCCGGACCGTCAGCGGAGAGGGATCGGCCGCGCGGTGGTCGAGGCGCTGCTGGAGCGCTATCCCCTCGATCGGTTCCACCACCAGGTGCTGGTGGCCGAACGCGGCGCCGAGGGCTTCTACCGCCGGCTCGGCCTCGTGCCGGTCTCGACCTTCGGCCTGACCGCCTTCATCCGCGCCCGCGAGTAGGAGACGTCCGACCGGTGACGCGCTTCATCCTGCCCGAAATCGACCGGTCGGCCTCGACCGCTCGCAGCCGCCGATGACGCGACACACCGAATCCGAGGGCGTCATCCACCTGCGCGACGGCCGCAGCGCCGCCGTCAGGCCGACCCGGCCGGAGGACGAGCAGCTCCTGCGACAGGCCGCCGAGGGGATGGAGCTCGGGATGCTCGTCCCCGCCGCCGAGAACGGCGGCTCTGCAGGCCTGGCGTCTCGCCTTGCCGCCGCCGAAGGCGCCGAGGGATTCGGCCTCATCGCGATCGCCGGCGATCCCGAGCGAGCGGTCGCCGTCGCCCGGGTCGATCGCTCGCCCGGCGCGGACGAAGGCGAGATGCTGATCGCGGTCGAGCGCGGCTGGCGCGGTGTCGGCGTCGGCACGAGCATGGTCGAGCTGCTCGTCGAGCGCGGTGCCGCAGCGGGCGTCGAGGGGCTCGTCGCCAGGGTTCGTCCCGAGCGCGAGGGCCTGGCCGAGATCGCGCAGGCACTCGGCGCCGAGACCGATCGTCGGCCCGAGGGCGATCACGTCGTGCTGCGGCTCTCGACGAAGGCCACCGCGGCCCTCGCCCGGGCGCGGACCGAGCGATTCCGCGAGGCGGCGGCCGCCTCGCTCGAGCCGCTCTTTCGACCGGACGCCATCGCGGTCGTCGGCGCGTCGCGCCGGGCCGAGGCGCCCGGCGGCGCC
>JANQPH010000041.1 GCA_028285405.1 Thermoleophilia bacterium | reverse complement strand
AGCTCGTGGCACCTCTCGTTCCGGATCTGTCGCCCAACCGGACGGTCGGGGTCATCCAGACCCCGCTGCGTCCTCTCGCCGAACACCTGCGACCGAGCCATGCAAGGCATCGCTCGTTCTCGGGTTCGGCTCACAGCCGACGCGCAGGCCGCAGCGCTTTGCCCTGAGGGCAATCTGTCCGTCTGGTGATGCCCCGTTGCGCGTGCCCCGAGGGTGAAGTGACCGGCCGGAGTTCGAGACGACCCGGACCGTCCGGCGCACTGTGCGCTGAGCCCGCCGGTCGTGTCCTCAGCGCACGAGCCAGGTGGTCCTGCGCGGCACGTTCACGAGCGCCAGCATCGGCCTCGTGCGGCCCGGGTATCGCACGCTGGCACGGTCCTTCTCGATCCCGGAGACCGTGGCCTTCGCGAGCGTGTCGAGCGGGGTGTCGACGAGCGCGCCCATCCGCTTGAGTCGCTCGTAGCTCTTTCGCATCGGCTCGTAGTCCAGGACCCGCTCTCGCATGTCCGTCTCGACGAAGCCCACCTCGACCGCCATGGCGCCGACCCCGGTGCCATCCAGATCGAAGCGAAGGCTCGCCGTGAACTGAGAGATCGCGGCCTTGGAGCCCGAGTACGCCGCCATGCCGTGCCCGGGAAAGGCCGCGGCGAGCGACGAGATGTTGACGACGTACCCACGGCCGCGTCCGATCATCCCCGGGATCGCCTGGCGGGTCAGCTCCATGAGCGCGAGCACGTTGACACTGAGGAGCCGCTCGAGGTCGCCCGCCGACATCTCGGCGAAGTTCCCCGCCATGTCGACGCCCGCGTTGTTGACGAGAATGTCGAGCGGCGCACCACCGGCGTCCTCCGCTCGAGCGATCAGCCCGTCGCGTCCCGTCGCCTCCGCGAGGTCGGCGGTGATGGCCGTCCCGCCGATGCGCTCAGCGACCTCGGTGAGGTCTCGAGTGCTCCGTGCGGCCAGGGTGACCGAGGCCCCTTTCGCGGCGAGCTCCTCGGCAATCGCTTGCCCGATGCCGCGCGAAGCGCCGGTGACCAATGCATGCGCGCCTGCGATCTCCACGACGTCCTCCCCTGTTGGCGCCCTCGCACCCGAATGTGCGCCAACGCTAGCCGACCCGCGTCGCTCGTCGGCCGCCGGAGCCGGCGGCTGCACCCGCCGCGCGCCTAGAGGTGACTCGTTCCGATCGATCCAGGGACGAAGTTCTCCTCGGTGAGGCCACGACGGGCGACGTCGATCGCCCGGTTGGCCAGGATGATCGAGGTCTGGCTGCGGCGCTGCTGCTTCCTGACCGTCCCCGCGTTCTCACGGACCGGGATGCGCTTGGGGAGCCTGCCGATCTCGAGCGGAGTCGCCGGAGCGTCCGGCACCGGCGAGAGCGGCGTGGACGCCAGCAGTCCGGGCCAGAGCGCCCGGCCCGAGAGGACCACCCCCGGGGCGAGGTTGCCGCCCGTGAGGGCGTTCACGCGGGCGAGGGTCGCGACCGCCCGAGCGCGGAGCGCCCTGCCGATGTTGCCGTTGATTACCAGCTGACGGCGGCTGCGCTCGATGGTCCCCGGCTGCTTGTCCCGCTTGACGGTCTCGATCGACCGCGGAGTGGGAGGAGTCGGGGTGTAGGCGCCTCCCCCAGCGAACCCGATGCCGGCGCCGAACGCCGCCGGCCCGAACGCCCCCGCGCACAGGTCGGTGAGCTGGACGCCGGCGTCGATCCACGCGTTCAGCCCGTTGAGCCGTCGCAGTACCTCGGCGTCGATGGCCTGCTGGATCTGGAGCGCCTGCCTGGTGTAGCGGATCGTGCCCTTCCTGCTCGAGCGTCGCTCGGGCACCGTGGCGCAGACCGGGTCGCCCGCGGTCGGCGCGGGTGCGGCACTCCCGGTCGGCATCGGCACGGCTGGGCCGGGGCTCGGTGCGACCGCCGGCTGGACCTCGACCGCCCCGATGTCGGTGCCGTCGCTGCCAGGGCCGTTCGCCACGTCGGCCAGGTCGGCCGTGCGGGGGAAGCCGCCACCGCGCTGGTCGCTCGCCACCCCGCCGACGTTCACTCCCCTGTCGATCAGCGGACTGCCAGATCCCGGCAGATGGGTCGCCGTGGGCCCGCCGTTGCTCTGGAGCGGGCCGAGCATCGGATCCTGTCCGGAGATGACGTCGCTTCCGACGACAGGGCACGCGGAGTTCTCGATGAGTGAGTTCGAGGCGATGACCCCGGTGCCCTCACAGTCCGGGCTGAGCGTGTTGTCGGCCAGCACCGAGCTCTCGATCGTGGTGGTGCCGAATTCTCGGAGGCCGGCGCCCGCCGGGGCGCTGTTGCCGGCGATCGTGGAGCGCCTCAGGACCAGCGTGGCGAACGCGTTGATCCCGCCACCGGCAATGGTGGCCGTGTTCCCGCTGATCGTGGAGTTCTCGACCGTCACGCTTCCGGCTTGGCTGGCGATCGCGCCCCCCGACACGTCCGCGGCGCTGTCGCGCAGGGTGGAGTTCCGGATGGTGAGCACCCCCTGGCTCTGAATCGCGCCGCCCGCGAGGGAGGTCTTGCCGTTGGCGATCGTGAGCCGATCGAGCGTGAGGTTCGCGGCGGCGCTCACGACGAACGGCCGGGTGGCGTTCCCGCCGTCGATCGTCAGCCCGGCGCCCGCGGGTCCGTTGATCGTGACGTTGCTCGAGACCGTGTACGAGAACCCCGGGAGCATCGCGATCGTCGCGGGGAGCGCGAGGTCGAAGACGATCTCGTCCGGGCCGGAGCCGTCGATGCACTCGCCGTTCGGGCTGTTGTCCGAGTTCGCGCTCGTGATCGCCTCGCGGAGCGAGCACGCACCGTCGTTGACCGCCGGCGGCTGGTCGGCCGTGGTGTTCACCGTGATCTGCGCGCCGTGCGCCGGCGCAGCCGCGGCGGCGAGGACGACGAGTGGCAGCAGGAGCCGGAGTGGGCGGATGCCGCGAGTATCCCCCACGAGGACCAGCCCGCAAACCCCCGCGTTCCGGAGGTGACCGAGGGCGTGGCACACATGCCGCATCTCTGATTTGGTCCGCCGCGTGCGGGCTCTTCTCAGGATGGGCGCGGTTGCCGGCGCGCTCGTGATCGGCGCGAGCGTGGCTCCGGCCGCGGCGTCGGCGGCGCTCATCAGCCAGGGCGCCTTCCGGATGGGCGCCGACGCGTTCTGGAGCCAGAGCCTCCAGGGCGAGGGCCAGACCGTCGCGATCCTCGACCTGGGTTTCGGGGGCCTCGACCGATCGATCCAGCTCGGCGAGCTGCCGGCCCGCTCCAGCTTCGTCGAGCAGAGCTTCGATGCCAAGTACGGCATCGACGGACGGACGGCGCTCGGCGGTCCGACGCAGCACGGCACGCGGATGGCCGAGATCATCCACGACATCGCGCCCGACGCCCGGCTCGTGCTCGTGAACTACAACACGATTCCGGAGTTCGTCGAGGCGACCAGATGGATCGCGGATCGGGGCATCCCGATCGTCAGCCACTCGAACTCCTTCCTGACGCCGCCGTACGACGGCTCAGGTCCGGCGGCGCGGGCGGTGAACGACGCCCACGCCGGCGGCGTCTTCTGGATCAACTCCGTGGGCAACTACGCCCTGCGCCACTGGGCCGGGCGGGCTGGCTCGGACGGGGTCCATCTGCCCGTCCGGGCGACCATCGGTCGCTGGCTCGACTTCTCGCTGACCTGGGCCGACCCGAGCGCGTCGGCGCGGTTCGAGATCCAGCAGCTGGTCGGGGGCACCTGGCAGACGATCCGCACCTCGACGGTCGACGGTCGCGGCGCGGGTGCCCCGCCGATCCAGGCGGGCAGCGATCAGGTCCGGCTCCATGTCCGCCAGACGACCGGTCCCCCGACCGACCTCGAGGTCTTCTCCCGCACGGTCAACTTCGTCGACAACGTCCCCGAGGGGAGCGTTCCGACCCCAGGTGATGCGGCCGGGGCCTTCGCGGTGGGTGCCGTGAGGTGGACGAGGACGACGCGGGCTCCGTACTCGTCCTTCGGTCCCACGGCCGACGGGCGCCCGAAACCCGAGGTCGTGGCTCCGACCTACATCAACTCGAACCCGGAGTGGCCGGGCACCGCGGGCACCTCGGCGGCCACCGCCCACGTCGCCGGCGTGGCGGCGCTGCTGCGCCAGCGCTGGCAGCGGATGGGCCTCGATCCGACCAACGTCAGGCTCGCCGGGCGTCTGCGCACGGCGGCGCTCGACCTCGGGCCGCCCGGCAACGATCCCGAGTACGGCGACGGCCAGGTCCGGCTCGACACCAGCGCACCGCGACTGTCCGTCCGGCTTCGCAAGGGCTCGTCCCCAGCGCTTCGGGCGACCGCCCGCGACGCGGGGACGCTCAAGGAGATCCGCGTGCGCCGCAACGGCAGGCAGATCGCCAGGATCCGGGGCGCCCGCCTCAGCCGACCGCTCGCCGTGCAGCGCCGCGGCCGGGCGACGATCCTCGTCGAGGCCGAGGACATGTCGGGCAACGTGGCGCGCGTGAAGCGCCGGCTGGCGGCCACGACCTGAGCCGCGCCGCGCGCAGGCGCGTCGCGAGCACCGTAGGACTTTGGAGTTTCGGTGCCGGCTGGGCGGGTCACCCTTGAGACGGCTCGTGTCATCACGCACAATCTGCGCCAGCAAAATTTCTCAGACCGAGAGGGGGAGACGTGCCGCTGGATCCTGATGTCAAGAGCGCACTGCGGGCCAAGGTTTCGACCGCGAACAAGTCGAACGTCGGTGATGTCGTGAGCGAGGTCGAGGCCGCTCGTGCAGGCCTGGGCGAGGACGACAAGGACTACGACCGCCTGAACGGCTGGCTCGAGGACCTCAAGCAGGTCGCCGGTGGAGGGGTGCCCGGCCGCGACTAGGCGGCGCGTGGACGTGTGGGCGACCCGCAACGAGCGCGGGTCGCCCGATCACCTCCGGCGAGCGGTCCTGCCCCCGCTGTGGAGGATCCGCTGAAGTCGGCGCGTCTCGGCAAGTGAGTTCACGGGTCGGCGGTCGCCGACGGTCGGCGCGCGGCCGATCCGCTCCTTGCGTCCCTCCCGGGCCTCGACCCACCGCTCGTACGCCGAGATCAGGCCGAGCAGCTCGTCCACGAGCGTGAGCGCGGCCGGGGTCGGCCGAAACGGACCCCCGTCGAGCAGGAGGCCGCCCTCGGCCGGCACGTAGGCGAGCTCGGCCACGCCCGGCGTGGCGACCCGGAGCCCGTCGGCGGCGACACGCACGCGCAGGGAGTGCCAGTCGCGTTTCAGCACGCCCTGCTCGACGGCCGGACGAAAGCCGAACGCCCGCATCCGGCGGCGCTCGAGCGGTGAGGTCCACACTCGGTGAGCGGTCTCGAGCAGCGCGCCGAGGCGGTCGGTGACTTCCTGGGCGTCTGCCCCGCTCCCGAAGCTCGGGAGTGAGGTCGACATGGTGACAGTATGTAGCTTCGTCCGGGCCCCCGGCGAGCCCGGGCTGTCGTGGGCGCCCAGACGTGCTGGAACACGCCGGCTGCAGCATCGGGCAGCCCGGGGTGGACATCGAAAAAAATCGTGCTACTGTCTGCGGCTGCCCTTGGCCCGGCCGTCAACATAACGGGCGCCCCCCCGCCCTCGTCAGGAGGCTCCGCGACTTGAGCTCGAACAGCCCTGTCCGCGTCCGCCGAGACTTCTCCCGCCTCGGGAAGGTCTTGGACGTCCCGAACCTGATCGACATCCAGAAGGCGTCGTTCGAGTGGTTCCTCAACGAAGGACTCAGAGAGACGATCGACGACATCTCGCCGATCGAGGACTTCACCGGAACCCTCGCGGTCGAGTTCGGCAAGTACACGCTCGGTGGTTGGGAGCCGGGCATGCCGCTCGATCAGATCGTTCCCAACAACCCCATCAAGGAGTGCCGCGAGAAGGACCTGGTGTACGCCGCGCCGCTCACGATGGAGGTCGCGTTCGTCAACCGCGAGACGGGCGAGATCCGCGAGCAGAAGGTCTTCATGGGCGACCTGCCCCTGATGACCGAGTGGGGCACCTTCATCATCAACGGCACCGAGCGGGTCGTCGTCACCCAGCTGGTCCGGTCCCCCGGGGCCTACGTGATGGAGCCGAAGGATCGGGAGAAGCAGGTCTTCATCGCGAACCTGATGCCCTCGCGCGGGTCGTGGGTCGAGTTCGAGATCGACAAGAAGGGTCTCGTCCACGTCCGGATCGACCGCAAGCGCAAGCTGCCGGTCACGACGCTCTTCTACGCGCTGGGCTACACCCGGGACGACGTCGAGAACCTCTTCCGGCACCCGGATGACCCGAAGCAGGTCAACCCGTTCATCGCCGCCACGCTCGAGCGCGACGGGATCGAGGCCGAGCCGGCCACGGGCAACCGCAAGAGCCTCGACGAGATCGCGGCGATCGTCGACGAGATGCAGAAGGTCGGGAAGGGCTACGAGACCGCGCCGACCGACGAGCGGGCACGAATCGACGCCGAGGTCGAGAAGCTCGAGCGCAAGCTCGACGCCCGCGCCGGCGACGCGATGCAGCAGGCGCTCATCGAGGTCTTCAAGAAGCAGCGCCCGGGTGAGCCGCCGACGGTCGAGAACTCGCGCTCCCTCGTGCGCTCGCTGTTCTTCGATCCGAAGCGCTACGACCTGACCAAGGTCGGTCGCTACAAGCTCGACGCGAGGCTGGGCCTCGAGGTCGGCTCGTCGGTTCGCACGCTCACCAACCCGCGGTTCACGGGTCGGCGCACCGGGATGGAGGACGACCTCGTCGAGCTCGTCCGCAAGCTGGTCGCGCTTCCGATCCGCCTCAACCTCCCGCTCGACTCCAAGGACTTCGCGGCCGACTCGGCGGCGATGCCTCGCGACGAGATCGCGCACGAGCTCGACGAGTACGAGCACTTCGGCAACCGGCGCCTGCGCACGGTCGGTGAGCTGATCCAGGAGGCCTTCCGGATCGGGCTGTACCGGATGGAGCGCGTCGTCCGGGAGCGGATGAGCACCGAGGACGTCGACACGATCACGCCGCAGACGATCATCAACATCCGTCCGGTCGTCGCGGCGCTGAAGGAGTTCTTCGGCTCGTCGCAGCTGTCGCAGTTCATGGACCAGACGAACTCGCTGGCCGGGCTGACCCACCGGCGCCGGCTCTCGGCGCTCGGCGCGGGCGGGCTGACCCGCGAGCGCGCCCCCATCGAGGTTCGTGACGTCCACGCGACCCACTACGGGCGCATGTGCCCGATCGAGACCCCGGAGGGACCGAACATCGGGCTGATCGGATCGCTCGGGACGTTTGCGACCGTGAACGAGTTCGGGTTCATCCAGACCCCCTACCGCGTGGTCGCCAAGGGCAAGGTGACCGATGAGATCGTGCGCCTCGACGCCACCCAGGAGGAGCACAAGATCATCGCCCAGGCGAACGCCGAGGTCGGGCCCCGGGGCAATCTGGTCGGCCCGGTGCTCTGTCGTCAGGGCGGTGAGCCCGCGCTCGCCGAGCCCAAGGACGTCGAGCTGATGGACGTCTCGCCGGCGCAGATCGTGTCGGTCGCGACGGCGCTGATCCCGTTCCTCGAGCACAACGACGCCAACCGGGCGTTGATGGGCGCGAACATGCAGCGCCAGGCCGTCCCGCTCATGATCACCGAGGCCCCGCTCGTCGGGACCGGTATGGAGCGGCGTGCCGCCGTCGACAGCGGCGACGTCGTGCTCGCCCGGACGAAGGGCGTCGTGACGGCGGTGGACGCCGAGCACGTGATGGTCGAGGACCCCCAGGGCGATCTGGAGCACTACGAGCTCCACAAGTTCACCCGGTCCAACCAGGGCACGATCATCCATCAGAAGCCGATCGTGAAGATGGGCGACAAGGTCAAGGCCGGTGAGGTCCTCGCGGACGGAAGCTCGACGGACAGCGGTGAGATCGCGCTGGGCAAGAACATCCTCGTCGCCTTCATGAGCTGGGAGGGCTACAACTTCGAGGACGCGATCATCGTCTCGGAGCGGCTGGTCAAGGACGACGTGCTCTCCTCGATCCACATCGAGGAGTACGAGATCGACGCCCGGACGACCAAGCTGGGTGCCGAGGAGATCACGCGGGACATCCCGAATCGTTCCGAGGAGTCGCTGAAGGACCTGGACGATCGCGGCATCGTCCGCATCGGGGCCGAGGTGGGATCGGGCGATCTGCTCGTCGGGAAGGTCACGCCGAAGGGTGAGACCGAGCTGACCGCCGAGGAGAAGCTGATCCGGGCCATCTTCAAGGAGAAGGCCGGTGAGGTCCGCGACACCTCGCTGAAGATCCCGCACGGCGAGGGCGGCAAGGTCATCGACGTGAAGACCTTCAACCGCGACTACGGCGACGATCTGGCGCCGGGGGTCAACGAGCTCGTCCGGGTCTACGTGGCCAAGCGCCGCAAGATCGCCGAGGGCGACAAGCTCGCCGGGCGGCACGGCAACAAGGGCGTCATCTCGAAGATCGTCCCCGAGGCGGACATGCCGTTCCTCGAGGACGGCACGCCCGTCGACATGATCCTCAACCCGCTCGGCGTGCCGAGCCGGATGAACATCGGCCAGATCCTCGAGACCCACCTCGGGTGGGCCGCGGCGCACGGCTGGGTCGACGGCGCGGCCGAGGGCGCGGCGCCCAAGGCGGCCGCCAAGAGCACGAAGCCGGCGTCGACCAACGGCGGCGGAGGCGACCGCACGTTCGTCGCCACGCCCGTGTTCGACGGCGCGACGCCGGAGGACGTCGACCGGGTCCTGATGGACTGGGAGGCGAGCAAGGACTCGCCGATCAACCTCCGCGTCGACGCGAGCGACCGGGAAGGCCGGCGGGCCTCCGGGCGCATGCAGCTCTACAACGGGCGCACCGGCGAGCCGTACGACGGCAAGGTGACCGTCGGCTTCATGTACATGCTGAAGCTGCTCCACCTGGTCGACGACAAGATCCACGCGCGCTCGACCGGTCCGTACTCGCTCGTCACCCAGCAGCCGCTCGGCGGCAAGGCGCAGTTCGGTGGCCAGCGGTTCGGCGAGATGGAGGTGTGGGCGCTCGAGGCCTACGGAGCGGCCTACACCCTGCAGGAGATGCTCACGGTCAAGAGCGACGACACCGTCGGCCGGGTGAAGGCCTACGAGGCCATCGTCAAGGGCGAGAACATCCAGGAGCCCGCGGTGCCCGAGAGCTTCAAGGTGCTGCTGAAGGAGATGCAGAGCCTCGCCCTCGACGTCCGCGTCGAGAGCGACGCCGGCACCGACATCGTGGGGGGCCAGGAGGACGACGACCTGCTCCGCGCGGCGGAGGAGCTCGGCATCGACCTGTCCGGCGGGCTCTCCGGGGCGCGCACGACCGAGAGCGGCGAGGTGCTGCCCGAGCCGCCCGAGGAGGAGGACGAGGAGGCGCCGGCAGAAGACGCCGAGCCGGTCGCCACGGCCGAGACCGAGGCCAAGGGCAAGAAGAAGAAGTAGCGAGAGCGCGTCCGGGGCTCCGCCACCCAGCGGCGGCGCGAGATCCGGGCGCGGATGGGGACGGTCGTCGGCCCCCTGCCACCTGGCACGGGGCCACTCACACGAAAGGCATCGCCAGCGTGATCGACATCAACAACTTCGACTCCATCACCATCGGACTCGCCTCGTCCAAGCAGATCAGGCAGTGGTCCCACGGCGAGGTGACGAAGCCCGAGACGATCAACTACCGCACGCTCAAGCCCGAGACCGACGGGCTCTTCTGCCAGAAGACCTTCGGACCGGTCAAGGACTGGGAATGCGCCTGCGGCAAGTACAAGCGCATCCGCTACAAGGGGATCATCTGCGAGCGCTGCGGCACCGAGGTGACGCGGGCCAAGGTTCGGCGCGAGCGCATGGGCCACATCGACCTGGCCGCACCGGTCTCGCACATCTGGTTCTTCAAGGGCGTCCCGAGCCGGATCGGGTACATGCTCGACATCGCCCCCAAGGAGCTCGAGAAGGTCCTGTACTTCGCGGGCTCGATCGTCACCGAGGTCGACGCCGAGGCGCGCGCCAACGACCTCGACGGCCTCCAGTCCCAGGTCGAGGAGACGATCGATCAGTACAGGGTCGACAAGGAGGAGCGCGTCGAGGAGCTCTCGAAGCGCCTCGAGCGTCGCAGCGAGTGGCTCCGCGAGAGCACGATCGAGGGCCTCGACGACGACGACCTGCTGTGGATCGACGACGTCGAGCGCGATCGGACCTCCGAGGACCCCGAGGCCAAGCGGGAGCTGACCGACGCCGACCGCAAGCAGGCCGAGTCCGACCTGCGCAAGGAGACCGACGTCCAGATCAAGGACATCGAGCGGTACACCGAGGAGGCGATCGAGCGCCTGCAGAGCGCGTGGATCGCGTTCAAGGACCTCCAGCCGCGCCAGATCGAGTCCGACGAGCAGCTCTTCCGTGAGATGAAGGAGCGCTTCGGCTCGCCGCGCGGGTACGGCGAGTACTTCCAGGGCGGCATGGGCGCCGAGGCGATCCGTGACCTCCTCGCCAAGATCGACCTGGCGTCAGAGGCCGAGCTGCTGCGCGAGACCATTCGCAGCTCGAAGGGGCAGCGTCAGTCGCGCGCGCTCAAGCGCCTGCGCGTCGTCTCGGCGTTCCTGCACAGCAACAACCGGCCCGATTGGATGATCCTCGACGCGGTGCCGGTGATCCCGCCGGAGTTGCGGCCGATGGTTCAGCTCGACGGTGGCCGTTTCGCCACCAGCGACCTGAACGACCTGTACCGGCGCGTGATCAACCGGAACAACCGCCTGAAGCGCCTGCTCGACCTGGGCGCACCCGAGATCATCGTCAACAACGAGAAGCGCATGCTGCAGGAGGCCGTCGACGCGTTGTTCGACAACGGCCGCCGCGGCCGCGCGGTGACGGGTCCGGGCAACCGGCCGCTGAAGTCGCTGTCCGACATGCTGAAGGGCAAGCAGGGGCGCTTCCGGCAGAACCTGCTCGGCAAGCGCGTCGACTACTCGGGCCGGTCGGTGATCGTCGCCGGGCCCGACCTGCGGCTGCACCAGTGCGGCCTGCCGAAGCTGATGGCGCTCGAGCTCTTCAAGCCGTTCATCATGAGCCGGCTCGTCGAGCGCAAGCAGGCCCAGAACATCAAGGCCGCGCGCAAGCTGGTCGACGCGATGGTGCCCGAGGTCTGGGACGTGCTGGAGGAGGTCATCGGCGAGCACCCGGTGCTCCTGAACCGCGCCCCGACGCTCCACCGCCTCGGGATCCAGGCGTTCGAGCCGGTGCTGGTCGAGGGCAAGGCCATCCAGATCCATCCGCTCGTCTGCACGGCCTTCAACGCGGACTTCGACGGTGACCAGATGGCGGTCCACCTGCCGCTGTCGGTGGAGGCCCAGGCCGAGGCTCGGATCCTCATGCTGTCGGCGAACAACATCCTCTCGCCGGCACACGGGCGGCCGATCGCGACGCCGACCCAGGACATGATCCTCGGGCTCTACTACCTGACCTACTGCCGGACCGTGGAGGTCCGAAAGAAGGGCCAGGACGGGCGCGGCGAGCCGACCGAGCTCGTCGACCTGTACGACCTCGAGAAGCGCAAGTGGGCGCTGCCGGCCCGGCACGAGGGCCTCATCGAGGGCCACGAGTGGACCACGGATCCGTTCTCGGATCTCGACCTCGGCACGCCGGTTCGCTTCGGCTCGGTCGAGTCGGTCGTGTCCGCGCTGGACCACGGCATCGTCACGCTCCAGGAGGTGGTCGAGCTCCGTCGGCCGGGTCGCGAGCCCGAGCTGATCACGCCGGGGCGGGTCGTCTTCAACCACGAGATCGAGCAGGCGCTGCTCGACGTCGTCGGCGCCGAGGAGATGCTCGAGCGCCCGTTCCCGCGGCTCTCGAAGACGCTGAACAAGCGCGACACCGGTGACTTCATCGAGCAGCTCGTGAACACGTACGGCCCCACGGCCGTCTCGATGTCGCTCGACGCCTTCAAGGCGCTCGGGTTCCGCTACGCCAGCGACTCCGGCATCACGATCTCCAAGAACGACATCGTGATCCCGCCGAACAAGGGCGACATCCTCGACGAGTACGACCGTGAGGTCGAGGAGATCGAGGGCTACTTCTGGCGCGGGGAGATGACGGCCGAGGAGCGCAAGGACGCCGTCGTGACGCTCTGGAACGAGGCGACCGACGTCGTCGCGAAGGCGATGGAGGAGCACCTCTGGCGCCTGAACCCGATCTTCATGATGGCCAACTCGGGCGCGCGTGGCTCGTTCAAGCAGATCCGCCAGCTCGCGGGCATGCGCGGCTGCATGAACAACCCGAAGGGCGAGACGATGGAGCGCCCGATCAAGAGCAACTTCATGGAGGGGCTCTCGGTCCTCGAGTACTTCGTCTCGACGCACGGCGCGCGCAAGGGGCTCGCCGACACGGCGCTGAAGACCGCCGACTCGGGGTACCTGACCCGCCGCCTGGTCGACGTCTCCCAGGACGTGATCATCCGCGAGATCGACTGCGGCACCGACGACGGGATCGACGTCTCGATCTTCCGCGACGGTGAGCTCAACCCGAACATCTCGGGCCGCGTTCCGGCCGGACCGGTGATCGACCGGGCGACGGGCCAGGTCATCCTGGACCTGCGACCCGAGCTCGGCCTCGACGAGTCGGGCGACGGCGGCGATCTTCCGGCTACGACGGACGACGAGGAGATCGACTACCTGATCGACGCGGACCAGCTCGAGCTGCTCGAGGCGAAGTGTCGCGACAAGGACGGCACGCCTCGCGACGCGTTCATGCGCGTTCGCTCGCCGCTCAAGTGCCGGACCGACCACGGGATCTGCGCCAATTGCTACGGGCGCAGCCCCGCGACCGGCAAGCTCTGCGAGCCCGGCGACGCGGTCGGCATCATTGCCGCCCAGAGCATCGGCGAGCCCGGGACGCAGCTCACCATGCGCACCTTCCACACCGGCGGTGTGGCGGGGGCCGACATCACCCACGGTCTGCCGCGGGTCGTCGAGCTGTTCGAGGCGAGGAAGCCGAAGGCGCTGGCGCACGTCGCCGCGCGCGACGGCTGGGTGGCGATCATCGACGACGAGACCCGTCCCGGTGGCGCGACCCTGACGGTCACCGAGCCCGAGTACATCAAGTCCGAGGACGCCGGCACCGGTGCGCAGCGCGAGGCGCTGCGCGTGCAGTCGGTCAACGTCGCCAAGCGGACGCAGATCACCGTGGACGACGGCCAGTGGGTCGAGGCGGGCGATCTGCTCACGCTCGGCTCCGCGTTCCCGGCCGACATCCTGGCGGCGACGTCGGGGATCTCGATCGGGGTCACGGGCACCGTCACCGGGATCAAGACGCTCCGCGGCAAGAAGGAGTCGCCGGAGCGCTGGATCCAGGTCGATGTCGCGACCGAGGCCGGAACGTCCGAGCGGCTGCTGCGTCTGCCCAAGTCACGGCCCGTGCCGGACATCCCGGTCGGCACGGAGATCACGCCCGAGACGCGCTTCCGAGCGGAGGTCGGTCAGCGTGACCGCTCGACCAAGACCGAGGTGTACCTCGTCCGCGAGGTGCAGAACGTCTACCGGTCCCAGGGCGTCGACATCAACGACAAGCACATCGAGCTGATCGTGCGTCAGATGCTGCGCAAGGTGCGCATCGAGGACAACGGGGCGACCCCGTTCCTGCCGGGACAGCTCGTCGACAAGCCCGTGCTGTACCGGGAGAACGCGCGAGCCGCGATCGAGACGCGCGAGCGTCTGCTGGCGGCCCGTGAGTCCGGCGACTTCGAGGGCACCGACGAGGACCTCGACGCCGAGACCGAGCAGGCGCAGGCGACCTTCGAGCCGCTGATCCTCGGGATCACCAAGGCCTCGCTGGCGACCGAGTCGTTCCTGTCGGCCGCGTCCTTCCAGGAGACCACCAAGGTGCTCACCGATGCCGCCCTCGAGGGCAAGGTGGACCGCCTGCGGGGTCTCAAGGAGAACGTGATCATCGGGAAGCTGATCCCGGCGGCGACCGGCCTACGGCGCTACCGGCAGCTCGAGATCGAGGCGGTTCGGCGGACGCCGGCACTGCTCGAGTTCGATCTCGACGAGTCGCTGTCGGGCGCCGGTCTCGACGACGGCGACGGGTTCGAGCTCGGTGACGGCGAGGGCATGACGTACTCGTTCGGCCCCGAGCTGGAGGAGCCACAGGCGCCGGCCGAAGACGCCTGATCGGCGGCGCCCGTATGGGGCGCACCACGAGCGTGACCCGAAGCCCCGCCGACGTGCGGGGCTTCGGCATTCTCGGCCTCTCGACGAGGTGGCCGGTGGGGCCTGTGATGTCGCGCGATCTCACCCTCCTCGCACAACGGCCCCGCCCCGACTCAGGGGCTCGGATCACCCGGCGGCGGGGGTCCGTCCGCTCGGGACCCGGTCTGCTCTCGAGTGCCACCGACCGGCCCCGGCGCGCCGAGGTGACCGGCCCGGCGGAGCCGATCCTCGTTCCTGCGACGGCGCGCGTTTCTCCGCCAGATCGGGATCGCGACCGCGGCGGTGAGCCCGACGAAGAGCAGGATGACGAAGATCACGCCGGCGGTCGACAGCTGCGAGAGCGTCGGGTCGTCCACCGCCGTGAGACCGACCAGTCCGATGAGTGCGCTCGACCCCATGCACCGCAGGGTAGTGATGGAGCGCGTGCGACCATGCACCGATGTGGTGGCGTCGTCTTCGAGGCAGGTGGCGCGCGGCGATCGTCGTCGCGACCGCCGTGGCCGTTGCGCTCGTGGGCGTCGGCATGTGGGCGCTCACGGCTGGTCGCCAGTCGAGCGAGGTCACCGAGGAGCGGGCGCTCGAGCAGATCGACCCGAGCGCGGCGGAGTCGCCCTCGGCCGGCGTCCCGGCTCCCGGCGTCTACACGTACGCGCAGGACGGGTGGGAGCGCGTCGGAGCGGGCCCGCTCGCGGTGCGGCGTGACCTTCCCGATGCCGCTCGGATCGCGGTTGGGTCGGTCTCCCGGAGCGGCTACGAGGCCACCGCGTTCCTGAGCGGCGAGCACATCGAAGGCGTCCGGTACGGCGTCGAGGACGGGTGGATCCGTGAGGAGTGGCGGCGCACCGACGTGACGCTCGTCGGCATCGGCCGCGACGACCGGCGCGATCTCGTGCCGCCGCCACGCCGCGTGCCGATCGTGCCCGAGGTCGGCCGGGCCTGGAGCGACGAGTACCGCGCCGGCTCGCTGCCCGTCGAGGCACGCTCGCGGATCGTGCGGCGCGACGAGCTCACCGTCGGGGGCGAGTCGGTCCCGGTCGTCGTGATCCGGGTCGACAGCACGACCGGCGGCGCCCATCCGGGCACGAGGTCCGAGACCGTGTGGTGGTCGTCCGAGCGGGCGATTCCGATCCGCTGGCGCCTCGAGATGGACGTCGAGGGGGTCGCCCAGCTGACGACGCGCACGACCCTCGACCTGGTGGATCTCGCGCCAGCGATTCCAGAGCGCTGAGCGGTCGAAACCGGTCGCGCGTTGGCGACCGGGCGGGCATTCTCTGCTACCGTCCGCTGGCTGACCAGGCGGCCGGGAGCCCCTGGCCTCTGCTCCGTCGCGTACACCGAACGAAAGCAGCTCTTGCCGACGATCAACCAGATGGTCCGAAAGGGCCGCAAGCCCAAAGCCCAGAAGATGTCGACCCCGGCCCTTCGTGGCGCGTCGCAGAAGCGCGGTGTCTGCACCCGCGTCTATACGACCACCCCGAAGAAGCCGAACTCGGCCCTGCGCAAGGTGGCTCGCGTCCGCCTCACGAACCAGATGGAGGTCACGAGCTACATCCCGGGCGAGGGGCACAACCTGCAGGAGCACTCGGTCGTGCTCGTCCGCGGAGGCCGCGTCAAGGATCTGCCGGGCGTGCGCTACAAGGTGATCCGGGGCGCGCTCGACGCCGCCGGCGTCGACGAGCGTCGCAAGGCGCGCTCGAAGTACGGCGCCAAGGCGCCGCGCTAGCCATGCCGCGTCGCTCAACACCGCCGCGCCGGACGCTCGACGCCGACCCCGTCTACGGCAGCGCACTGGTCACCCAGATGGTCAACCGGGTTCTTCGCGACGGCAAGCGCTCGGTGGCCGAGCGGGTCGTCTACGGCGCGCTCGAGCGGATCCGCGACCGCACCGGTCGCGAGCCGGTCGAGGTCGCAGAAGAGGCCGTCCGCAACCTGACCCCGGTGCTCGAGGTCAAGTCCCGGCGGGTCGGCGGGGCCACCTACCAGGTGCCCATCGAGGTACCGCCACGGCGCGGTCGCACGCTGGCCATCCGGTGGCTCGTGCAGCACGCGCGTGACCGGCGCGAGAAGGAGATGAGCGAGCGCCTCGCCAACGAGCTGCTCGACGCGCTCGGGTCCCAGGGTGGGGCCTACAAGCGCAAGGACGACCTCTACCGGATGGCCCAGGCGAACAAGGCGTTCGCGCACTACCGCTGGTGAGATCGGGGCCGCGCAGCCGCGGCTGAATCGAGGACGGTGTCCGGCCGGGTCCGGGCAGGAACAGCGCGCAAGGAGACGGTCCGGTGGCGACGACGACCGGGAGCAAGGTGTCACTCGAGCGGACCCGAAACATCGGGATCATGGCCCACATCGATGCGGGCAAGACGACCACCACCGAGCGGATCCTGTTCTACACGGGGCGTCTGCACCGCATGGGCGAGGTCCACGAGGGCGCGGCGACCATGGACTGGATGGCCCAGGAGCAGGAGCGGGGCATCACGATCACGAGTGCCGCGACGACGTGTTTCTGGGACGACCACCGGATCAACATCATCGACACCCCGGGTCACGTCGACTTCACCGTCGAGGTCGAGCGCAGCCTGCGCGTGCTCGACGGCGCCGTCGCCGTGTTCGACTCGGTCGCCGGTGTCGAGCCCCAGAGCGAGACCGTCTGGCGCCAGGCCGACACCTACGGCGTTCCGCGGATCGCCTACGTCAACAAGATGGACCGGATCGGCGCGAACTTCGCCGCCGCCGTCGAGACGATGGTCGAGCGCCTGGGCGCGAACGCGATCCCGATCCAGCTGCCGATCGGCGCCGAGGCCGACTTCACCGGGATCATCGACCTCATCGAGATGGAGGCGATCATCTACGGGGACGACCTCGGCACGCAGATCGACCGTGGGCCGATCCCGGATGACCTGCTGGCCGAGGCCGAGGAGGCCCGGGAGAAGCTGGTCGAGGCGATCGCGGACCACGATGAGGAGATCGCCGAGGCGTACCTCGGCGACGAGGAGCTCTCGCCGGAGCAGCTGCGGACCGCCCTTCGCGGTGCCGTGCTCGCGAACGCGGTCACGCCGGTGCTGCTCGGCTCGTCCTTCAAGAACAAGGGCGTCCAGCTGCTCCTGAACGCGATCGTCGAGCTGCTGCCCTCGCCGCTCGAGGTCCACCCCGCGACCGGCATCGACCCGGACTCGCGGGAAGAGGTGACGCGCGAGTCGGACGCCTCGGGGCCGTTCGCCGCCCTCGCCTTCAAGGTGATGAGCGACCCCTACGTCGGTCGGCTCACCTACATGCGGGTCTACTCGGGTTCGCTCAAGAGCGGGCAGAACATCTCGAACGCGACCAAGAGCAAGAACGAGCGCATCGGCCGTCTGCTGATGATGCACGCCAACCACCGCGAGG
The DNA here is from genome assembly GCA_028285405.1 of Thermoleophilia bacterium. Taxonomy (GTDB): domain Bacteria; phylum Actinomycetota; class Thermoleophilia; order Miltoncostaeales; family Miltoncostaeaceae; genus JANQPH01. Next base: position 122,583 of record JANQPH010000041.1, on the reverse strand, counting down.
AGGTCCAGGAGGTCTCGGCCGGAGACATCGTCGCCGCCGTCGGACTCAAGTCGACCACCACCGGCGACACGCTGTGCGACCCGAAGACCCCGGTGATCCTCGAGGAGATGTCCTTCCCGGACCCGGTGATCGGGCTCGCGATCGAGCCGAAGACCAAGCAGGACCAAGAGAAGCTGGCCACCGCGCTCGGGCGACTGTCGGACGAGGACCCGACCTTCCGCGTTCGCTCCGACGAGGAGACCGGTCAGACCGTGATCTCGGGCATGGGCGAGCTGCACCTCGAGGTCATCGTCGATCGGCTGCTGCGCGAGTTCAGCGTCGACGCGAACGTGGGTGCGCCCCAGGTCGCCTACCGCGAGACCATCCGCAAGGAGGTCACAAAGGTCGAGGGCAAGTTCGTCCGACAGACCGGTGGCCGCGGCCAGTACGGCCATGTCTACGTCAACATGCAGCCGAACGAGGCCGGGAAGGGCTTCGAGTTCGAGAGCAAGATCGTCGGTGGCGCCGTCCCGAAGGAGTACATCGGCCCGGCCGCGCAGGGGATCGAGGAAGCGCTGGAGACCGGTGTCGTGGCCGGCTACCCCATGGTGGACATCAAGGTCCAGCTGATCGACGGCTCCTACCACGATGTCGACTCGTCGGAGGTCGCGTTCAAGATCGCCGGCTCGATGGCGGCCAAGGAGGCCGCCAAGCGAGCGAAGCCGGTACTGCTGGAGCCGGTCATGGCCGTCGAGGTCGTGACGCCGACGGACTACTCCGGCACGGTCGTCGGCGACCTGAACTCCCGCCGAGGGAGGATCGAGGGGATCGAGCCGCGCAGCGGCGGCGTGGATGCCGTCACCGCCCAGGTGCCTCTTGCCGAGATGTTCGGGTACGCCACTGCCGTGCGGTCGCAGACCCAGGGCCGGGCGACCTTCACGATGCAGTTCGACTCGTACCAGGAAGTGCCGGGCAACATCTCCGAGGAGATCAAGACCAAGATGGGCGGCGGCTCCTAGCGACCGCCCGTCGGGTCACCCTCGGTAGAGGGAGACCACCCAGCGCCGCGGCTCACGGAGGAGCGCGGCGGCTCCACCCGGTCCGCCGTAGAGGCCACGGAGCTCGGACCGCTTTCCGCCGAGCTGCCGCCGCTTGGTCGGCGTGTTCCGTCCCGGCCGCGTCGTCACGACGTACGTCTCGCGCAGGCGGGGCACCTTGGTGATCCCCGGCTCACCCTGCTCGTACCAGCCGATCGCGGCTCCCCGGCGCGTCGGGACGATCTGGGCGCCGGGCGGAAACTGGAAACCGACCGGGTTGCTCCAGATCCGTCCGGTGCCGCCCCGTTGAATGATCGTGACGTCGATGTCCTCTGGGTTTCCCGGCACCGTCACGTCGACGGTCTGGACGAGCGCGATTGCGCGACCCGAGCCGTCCATGACGAGACCACCGGTTTGCGCGTCCTCGAGCTGCGACTCGTCGCCGGCCACGATGGTCCGTGCAGGTGACCAGCGCTGATCATCGGGGCCGAGGCGATGAAAGAGGACCTTGTACTCGGAGAAATCCAGGTCCTCGATGTTCACGAAGTCACGGAACACCGAGTAGATCAGGCCGGCGGCTCCGTCCCTGCCCACCGCCAGCCGTGGTCGCCCCGGGTCCGTGACGTCGATCGACGGGACCTCGGCGAAGGCGTCCCCCTCGGCGGGCCGGCGGGCCGTCAGGAAGGTCTCCCGCCGCTCGCCGGTCCAGACGACGACCAGGCTGCCGTCGGCCGCCACGGCCGCGGACGGTGGCGCCTTCCGGAAGCCCGGACCGCCGATCGAGACGGGCTCCTCGAAGGTCCCCGTGGTCGATCCGATCGCGCCCCGCACTCCGGCATCCGTGTGCCACGTCACCAGCACGGTTCCCCGCAGCGAGCCCTCGATGTCCCAGCCCCATCCCGGCGTGGGCCGGTCGGCTCCGGACACGAGAAGTGGCGGGGTCCAGCGGCCCAGTGGAGATCGCCTGACGGAGGTCCAGATCCCACGCCGATCCGCCCAGGCGGCGATCGCCCGGCCGCGCCGGTCGACCTCGACCTCGGGTGTCTCGAGGCGGTTCTTGGGGACCGATCGGACCGATGCCCTCGCCCGCCAGAGGCGGCTTCCCCGGTTGCGGCGGGCGACCTCGAGAACGCGGGGGCGGGGACCGAGACGGACGACGATCGCCGAGGCGGAGCCGTTGGGGGCGAGCGTGATCGCCGGCGTGGCCTTCGTCGGAACCTTCGGCAGCGGCGTGGCCGGCGTCCACGATGCGCCGTGGGACAGCCCGGTCCCCACCGCCATCGTGGCGACGACCGCGACGCCCCCGATCAGGCCCAGCCGCATGGACCGAATCCTATTGCCCCCGTCGCACCGGGGGCGAGTAGCCTTGGCCGGGTGCCGAGCCCGAGGGAAGCCTCCGAGCGTCCGCTGGGCGCCTACGCGGTGCTCACGGGGGCTCATGTCGCGGGGATCGCCGCGGCTGCCGCGGCGATCGAGCGTCGTCGGCGACTGCCCGAGAAGATCGACTGGCAGGACCTGGCGCTGATCTCGCTCGCGACGCAGAAGCTCGCCCGCGACATCACGCACGACAAAGTCACGGCGTGGATCCGCGCGCCGTTCTCGAGCTACCAGGGCAAGGGCCAGCCGGGCGAGGAGGAGAGCGTGGTGGTCGGGCGCGGTATGCGCCGGGCCATCGGCCAGCTGCTGGTGTGCCCCTTCTGCATCGGCGAGTGGATCGGCGCCGGCTTCGTGATCTCGCATGCCCTCGCGCCACGGCGGACGCGATTCGTCGCGACGATCCTGGCCGTCCACGGCCTCGCGGACTTCCTCCAGATCGCCTATGTCGCGGCCGCGGAGCGGCGGGTGCCGCGAGCTACGGCCTGAGCAGCCACGCGCCCGAGCCCGCCCGCGCCCAGTCGAGGAACTCCTCGAGCGGCATCGGCCTGGCGAAGTGGAAACCCTGCGCCAGGTCGCAGCCGGCCGCCGCGACCGCCGAGAACTGCTCGTCCGTCTCGACCCCCTCGGCCACGACCTCGAGGTCCGTCGAATGCGCGACCGAGGTGATCATCTCGACGATCGCGCGATCGACCGACTCGTGTCCGATGCCCGCGAGGAAGCTGCGGTCGATCTTGACCGAGTCGACCGGAAGCGTCCGGAGGTAGCTGAGCGAGGCGTAGCCGGTGCCGAAGTCGTCGATCGCCACGCCGACGCCCTCGGCCCGGAGCCGTTCGAGTGGCGTGCGTGCCTCCTCGGGCTCGGCGAGCAGGTAGCTCTCGGTGAGCTCGAGGCCGAGGCGGCTGCCATCTGCGCCGGAGCGCTGCAGGTACCCGACGACCTCGTCTGCGAGGTCGCCGCGGGACAGCTGCATGCCCGAGACGTTGACCGTGAGGCGCAGGTCGCCGAGCGCTGGATCGTCCCGCCACTCGCCGAGTCGATCGCACGCGCGCTCGAGCAGTCGGCTGCCGATGTCCGCGACCAGGCCGGTCGCCTCGGCGATGGGGATGAAGATGGACGGTGGCACCGGCGAGCCGTCGAGGGTCCATCGCGCCAGCAGCTCGGCGCCCCAGAGCTCGCGATCCGACACACGGACGATCGGCTGGTAGGCGACATCGATGTCGCCATCCCGCAGGGCCTCGCGCAGGCTCTCCTCGAGGTCACGCCGCGTCTCGGCCCAGTCGCGGATTGCGCTGTCGAAGCGAGCGAGCCGGCCGCGACCCGCCTCCTTGGCCTGGTACATGGCGATGTCCGCACCCCGCAGCAGATCTGCCGGGTCGCTCAGCGCGCCGTCTCCGACCGCGATCCCGATGCTCGCGGTGACGTTGACCTCTTCTCCCTCGACCACGAAGGGCGTGTCGAACGCCGCGAGCAGCCGTTCCGCCTGGGAGGTGAGGACGTCGGGGTCGGGGACGTCCTCGACGAGGATCACGAACTCGTCGCCCCCGATGCGAGCGACGACGTCCTCCTCGCGGATCGCGCGGCGGAGCCGCTTTGCGACGGCGGTGAGAAGCCCGTCTCCGACCCGGTGGCCCCTCGCGTCGTTCACTCGCTTGAAGCGGTCGAGGTCGAGGAAGAGCAGGCCGTAGTGGGTGCCCGTCTCGCGGGCGCGTCCGCTTGCCCGGGCGACCTTGGACTCGAAGGTCGTGCGGTTGGGGAGTCCGGTGAGACCGTCGTGGCTCGCCGCCCGCACCAGCTCGACCTCGAACTGCTTGCGCTCGGAGATGTCCCGCGCCAGGACGGTGGTGAGCGTCTCGCCGCGCTCGCCGATGACGCTCCGACTCGAGACGAGCACCGGGACGCGCCGGCCGTCCTCGCAGAGCGCCTCGGTGTCGAGGCTGGTCAGGTCGGTGGCGGCCTCGTCCGGGCCGAGCCCCGAGATGTCGACGATCTGGTCGAGCGTCATGCCGGTCTGCTCGTCGGCCGGACGGCCGAGCAGCGTCGCCGCGGCGTCGTTGGTCCAGACGACCTGCCCGTTTCCGTCGAGGAGCCAGATCGCCTCGGCGGCGTTCTCGACCACGGACCGCGCGAGGGCCTCACCGGCTCGCAGGCGCGCGGTGATCTTGCGCAGCCGGGCCACGGAGCCTTGGAGGCTGCGCCCGATCTGACCGGGCAGCTCCTCGGCGAGCGCCGGATCGTCGGTGCGACCCTCGGCGATCGAGTCCGCCTGCCGGCTGACCCCCGCCAGCGTCGCCGCCATCTCGTCGAACGACCTCGCCAGCACGGTGATCTCGTCGTTCCCGCGAGCGTCGAGCGGCTGGACGTCGAGGTCGCCCCGTCCGATCTGGTGCGCCCGCGAGGTGAGGGCGCCCAGCCGCGCCGAGACCCTGCGGACCGTCACCAGCCCGAGGATGAACGTCGCGATGATGAGCGCGCTGGTCAGGAGCGTGGCGATGATGAGGTCGGTCCGCGCGCTGCGCGCCGCGTTCTCGGACTGAGCGAGGAGCGAGTCGGCGACCTCGGAACGGAGGTCCGACAGCGACGTTGCGCGAGTGTTCGCGGCGAGGGCCCCCTCCAGGAGCCCGCCGCTGTCGAGCGGGACCGACCCGCCCCGGGGGGCGTCGACGCCGGCCGCGATGGCGGTCGCTCGCAGCTCGTCCCAGGTCCCGGTGGCGCTGGAGTTCTGGAACCGCGAGAGGCCCGCGGTGGCCTGCTCCAGCCCGATGGCCTCGATGACGCGAAGGAGCACGGTCTGCTCGGTCTCGAGCTCTCGCAGTCGGGCCGCGGTGGGGGCATCGATCTTCCCTTCGCGGTAGGCGATCGTCAGCAGCTCGCTGTCGGTCACGACGGAGCCGTTGAGCGCGGTCAGCGAGATCAGCGCCGGTGCCTCGAGCTCGCCGCCGCGGCGCCCCGCGATCGCCACGAGCAGGTCCTCCATCTGCTCCGCGGTGGTGTCGTAGTCGTCGAACGTCCTGTCGATCTCGGCCCGCCGGGCGGCGGCGGTCGGTAGCTGCGTCGCGCTGATGATGCGCTCGCGTAGCTCGGACACGCTGGTCAGGAGCTGCTGGACCCGCGCGGGGGTCGTGCCGGCCAGCTCGGCGATCGTCTCGCGCGAGGCCTCCAGGTCCACCAGCAGCTCGTCGATCTCGGCTGCGAGCTCTTGCTCCCGACCCTGGAGGACCGGCGTGACCGGTCCGAACAGGTCCGGCTCCGACCGGACGGCCAGGAGCCGTCCGTGCACCTGCATGTCGAGCTGCAGGTTGGTCAGGCCGGCGATGGCCTCGGTGCGCTCGAGCGCCGCATCGGCGTCACGCGCGGCCTGGACCCGGGTCGCCGCCCAGAGGCTCGCGAACACGACCATGCCGAGCAGCGGCACGAGCAGGAGTCCGAGCAGCCGGGTTCGGAGCGAGAGCGAGAAGGAAGGGCGCTTCACTCACTGGAGTTCGGGCGCCGCGCCGCAAACCTTGAGCATCAATTGCCGCTCGTCGGCTCGTCCCAGGGCACCAGCTCGAAGACCGGCGTCCGATCCGCCAGCGCGGCGAGCTCCTCGCCCGTGGGACGGCGGCTGACGCCGAGCAGCCTCCGCGTCGCCCAGCCGTGTCTGGCGACATGTCGCTCCAGCGCGTCCTGCGCGCCGACACCCCGCACGCGACCCGCCCGGACGCGCTCGATGTGACGGCCGCGAACGAGCTCGCACCAGCCCGCGGCGTCGAGGTTCGCCGACCAGTCGGTCGCGCCGCGGACCGAGACGACGTAGCTCGTTCCGTCGGCCACGGTGATGGTCACGGGCACCGTGTGGAGCCGACCGCTCCGGCGCCCGTGCACCCTGAGGAGGCGAATCCCCGGGATGGGGAGTCCGATGCGCCCGACGAGGAGGGTCATCATGGGGTTGAGCGCCCTGGCCGGCACGCCTCGTCCTCTGCGGCGCGTGATCACGCGAGCCGCTCCGCCGCCAGCTGGGCCGGGTGGATCGCGCTGACGCCCGCGAGCTCGCGCGCCTGGGCCCGGCACGACGTTCCCGAGGCGACGAGCGTCCGTTCGCCGAGCGCCGGCAGGAACCGGTCGGCCGCGACCGCACGCGAGACGTCGGGGTGCAGGTAGCCGAAGGCCCCCGCCATCCCGCAGCAGCCCGCCCCGGTGTCGATCGAGTCGACGCCGAGCGCCTCCAGCAGCGTGCTGAGGTCCTCGCCACCGCCGAGGGCACGGGTGTGGCAGTGGGCGTGCCGCACGACCGGAGCGCCGCCGGTCGATCGTGGATCGGGGCCGAGCTCGAGCATCGCGCGCTCGAAGGTCACCGTCGCGTCGGCCACCCATGCCGCTCTCGGGTCGGCCGGCAGCAGCTTCGGTGCGTCGTCGACGAGCATCGACCAGCACGAGGGCTCGAGGACGACGATCCGCGCGCCGGCGATCGCGAGCGGCGCGAGTCGCTCGAGCATCCGGCTGGCCGCCCGCCGCGCCTCCGGGACCAGTCCGGCCGAGAGCGCGGGCCGACCGCAGCAGCCGGCCGCCGCGATCTCCACGGCGGCGCCGGCGGCGCCGAGCGCTGCGACCGCGGCGTCGCCGAGCTCGGGCTCGAGATGGGTCGTGAAGGTGTCGGCGAGCACGGCGTGGGCCGGCCCGGTGCCGGCTCGCCCGCGCGGCCGCCACCGCGCCCGCGGCCGGGGCAGCTCGCGACCGAGCATGCGGGAGGTCAGCCTGGCGAGGGCCCCCGAGATCGCCGGTGCGCGGCTCCCCAGGGACAGGCCAAGGCGGGTCCGCCCGACCAGGTGCGCGCGCGCCGGCAGTCCGGTGGTCCGCCGCCGCTCGGCGAGCGCCTCGGCCTTGAGCCGGGCAACGTCGACCTCGGCCGGACACGACGTGGCGCAGGCCTTGCACGACAGGCAGAGGTCGAGGGCCTCGTGCAGGCCGGGATCCGAGAGTCCACCCTCGAGCTTGCCCTCGAGCGCCGCTCGGAGCAGCACGGCCCGGCCTCGCGTGGAATGCCGCTCGTCCTTCAGCGCCTGGTAGCTCGGGCACATCACCCCGCTCGCCGATCTGCACGCGCCGTTGCCGTTGCACGCCTCTCCGGCTCGGGACAGGCCACCCTCCCGCGCGAACGAGATCGCCGTCCGCCTCGCCCGGCGAGGTGGGGAGGCGAGGGTGCGGAACCCCGAGTCCAGCGGGTCGGGGTCGACGAGCACCCCAGGGTTCAGGAGCCGCTCGGGGTCGACCAGCTCCTTGAGCCGGCGAAAGGCCGCGATCGTCTGTGGCGGATACATCCGCGGCAGGAGCTCCGATCGGGCGCGCCCGTCGCCGTGCTCGCCCGAGAGGGATCCGCCGTGCGCCGCGACGAGCTCTGCCATCGACTCGGCGATCCGGCGCACCATCGCCGGCGCGCCCGCCTGACGCAGGTCGATCATGGGGCGAATGTGCAGGCAGCCGACGCTCGCATGCCCGTACCAGACCGCCGGTACGCCCTCCGAGTCGAGGAGCCGGCGAGCGTCGGCCGCGAAGTCGGCGACCCGCTCGGGCGGGACGGCGGGGTCCTCGACGAACGGGAGTGGGCGTGGGTCGACCCCGGGCGCCGCCTCTCCGATCCGAAGCGCACGCGCGATGCTCGACCGCCGCACCTCCCACATGGCCGACTGCTCGCGCTCGCCGACCAGGAGCGTCGCGCCTGCGTGGAGGCCCAGCCGTTCGGCGACCGAGTCCGGGTCGCCCGAGAACTCGACCATCAGCGTCGCCGGCGCCCGCGCCGCCGAGCCCAGCAGCGCCCGGACCTCCGGCGGCCGGTTGGCCGGGTCGAGCAGCGACTCGTCGAGGAGCTCGATGGCGCTCGGCGAGAGCGCGAGCAGGTCGACGACCGACGACAGCGCGTCGTGCACGGATCCGAATGGCAGGAGCGCGAGCCCCCGGGTCGCAGGCAGCGGCGCGAGCTCGAGCTCGGCCGCCCTGACCCGGCAGAGCGTCCCCTCGGACCCGCACACGACCCGTGGCCAGTCGGGCTCGTCGCCGGCGAGCGCGTCGAGGTTGTAGCCGGACACGCGTCGCAGCAGGGTCGGCGCGACGAAGTCCCGAGCCAGAGGACGCGCTGCGTCGAGCTGGTCTGGCGCCGCGTCCCCTCGGCGCAGGGTGGCTTCGGTTCCGTCTGCGAACGTCACGTCGAGCGCGCGCACCGAGTCGGCGGTGAGTCCGTAGGCGACCGAGCGCGCGCCGGCGGAGTTGTTCGCGATCATCCCGCCGAGCGTGGCGCGGCTCTCGGTGGCGACGTCCGGTCCGAACGTCAGTCCGTGCGCCCTCGCGGCTCCGTTCAGCGCGGCGAGCGTGGCGCCGGGCCCGACCCGCGCCTGTGCGGCATCCGGGTCGATCTCGACACCGGCGAGCGCCGTCGTGTCGACGATCAGTCCGGTCCCGACCGCTTGTCCGGCCAGGCTGGTTCCGGCGCCGCGCATCGTCAGGGGCACGCCGGAGCGGCGACAGGCATCGACCGCCGCGGTCAAATCGGATGCCGCGCCGGCCTGGAGCGCCGCGACGGGAAGGCGCCGGTACAGGCTCGCATCGGCGGCATACAGCTCGCGCGTGGCGGGATCGGCCCGGGCCTCGCCGGCCGCCGACCGTTCGAGCAGCAGGATGAGCGACTCCGGGTCCACTGCGACTAGCGTAGAGACGGGCGCGCGCGATCGGGGTCCAGGACCGCGATCCCGATGCCTTGCGGGGCAGTGTCCGTTTGCTACATTACTCGGGCTCTGCGGAGCATCCGGTACTTCTGCGCGGCTGACGCCACCGGCGAGCCGCGCGTTTTGTGCCTGGACCCTTTTTCTGTCCTTGGCGGATGCGCAGCCGGTTCGGGTTGCGTTGAGCGGTGCCTGGAGGAGCGAACGCGATGGCGAAGGAGAAGTTCGACCGTTCGAAGCCCCACGTGAACGTGGGCACCATCGGTCACGTCGACCACGGCAAGACGACCCTGACGGCGGCGATCACGAAGGTGCTGTCAGATGCCGAGGCGGGCAACGAGGCGGTGGCGTTCGATTCGATCGACAAGGCGCCCGAGGAGCGCGAGCGCGGCATCACGATCGCGACCGCGCACGTCGAGTACTCGACGGCCAACCGGCACTACGCGCACGTCGACTGCCCGGGCCATGCGGACTACGTCAAGAACATGATCACCGGCGCCGCCCAGATGGACGGCGCGATCCTGGTCGTGTCCGCCGCCGACGGCCCGATGCCCCAGACGCGTGAGCACATCCTGCTCGCCCGTCAGGTGGGTGTGCCGTCGATCGTCGTGTTCCTGAACAAGGCCGACATGGTCGACGACGCCGAGCTGCTCGAGCTCGTCGAGCTCGAGGTCAGGGAGCTGCTGTCGGAGTACGAGTTCCCCGGGGACGACATCCCGATCATCACCGGCTCGGCGCTGAACGCGCTGAACGGTGACGCCGACGCGGCGCAGAGCATCCTCGAGCTGATGCAGGCCGTGGACGACTACGTCCCGCTGCCCGAGCGCGAGATCGACAAGCCGTTCCTGATGCCGGTCGAGGACGTCTTCTCGATCACTGGCCGCGGCACGGTCGCGACCGGCCGCGTCGAGCGGGGCAAGGTCACGGTCGGGGAAGAGGTCGACATCGTCGGCATGCAGCCGGAGATCGAGAAGACCACGGTCACCGGTGTCGAGATGTTCCGCAAGCTCCTCGACGAGGGTGTGGCCGGCGACAACGTGGGCTGCCTCCTTCGTGGCACCAAGCGCGAGGAGATCTCCCGTGGGCAGGTGCTCGCCAAGCCGGGCAGCATCACGCCGCACACCAAGTTCCGCGCACAGGTGTACGTCCTCTCGAAGGACGAGGGCGGCCGGCACACGCCGTTCTTCAAGAACTACCGGCCCCAGTTCTACTTCCGTACCACCGACGTCACCGGCGTCGTCGATCTCGACGAGGGTGTCGAGATGGTCATGCCGGGCGACAACGCCACCATGGACGTCGAGCTGATCCAGCCGATCGCCATGGAGGACGGCCTTCGCTTCGCCATCCGTGAGGGTGGCCGCACGGTCGGCGCAGGCGTCGTGGAGAAGATCTACGAGTGATCGAGGCGGCGCGCCGTCGGCGCGCCCGCTTCGCTCGGGGGACTTGAGCTCGATGCAGCAGAACAAGATCCGCATTCGGCTCAAGGCCTACGACCATGAGCAGGTGGACCGCTCGGCGGCTCAGATCGTCGAGACCGCGCAGCGGTCCGGCGCGACGATCTCCGGTCCGGTGCCCTTGCCGACCGAGAAGAACGTCTACACGGTCATCAAGGGCCCCTTCAAGGACAAGGACTCGCGGGAGCACTTCGAGATCCGCACGCACAAGCGGCTGATCGACATCTACTCCCCGACGCCCAAGACCGTCGACTCCCTGATGCGGCTGGATCTGCCCGCCGGGGTCGACATCGAGATCAAAGCCTGATCACGGATGCCCGCGATCATTGGCCGCAAGCTGGGCATGACCCAGCGCTTCGACGACGACGGAACCGTGGTGCCGGTCACGGTGATCGAGGCCGGCCCCTGCCACGTCACCCAGGTCAAGACCGAGGAGCGTGACGGCTACGCAGCCGTCCAGCTCGGCTTCGGCACGATCAAGCCGAAGAACCTGTCCAAGGGTGAGCTCGGGCACCTGAGCACGTCCGGCGCCCCCCCGGTTCGGCACCTGCACGAGTTCCCGCCCGCCGAGGTCCGCGAGGAGATCGCGCCCGGCGACACGGTGACCGTCGAGGACTTCGAGCCCGGCCAGCGCGTGAAGGTCACGGGCACCTCGAAGGGCAAGGGCTACGCCGGAACGATCAAGCGCCACAACTTCTCTCGCGGGCCGATGACGCACGGCTCCCGCAACATCCGCGCGCCCGGCTCGATCGGCGCGGCGGCGTACCCCGCCAGGGTCTTCAAGGGCCAGCGGATGAGCGGACGGCTGGGAGGCAAGCAGGTCACCCAGCGCGGCCTCGAGATCGTCGAGAAGCGGCCCGAGCGCAACCTGCTGCTGATCCGCGGCGCCGTTCCGGGCGCCACGAACTCCATCGTGGTGGTGAGGCCGGAATGACCCAGGTCCTCATCCTCAACAAGGCCGGCAAGGCGACCGCCAAGGCGGACGTGGCGCAGGAGCTCGCCGGTCAGGAGATCAAGTCCCACCTCATCCACGAGACCGTGGTGGCCGAGCTCGCGGCACGCCGGGCGGGAACCCACTCGACGCGCACGCGCGGGCAGGTTCGCGGCGGCGGCAGCAAGCCGTGGCGCCAGAAGGGAACGGGGCGCGCCCGCGCGGGCTCGACCCGCTCGCCGATCTGGACCGGCGGCGGGATCGTCTTCGGGCCGACGCCGCGCTCGTACGGCGGCAAGGTGAACCGAAAGGTGCGCCGCCAGGCGTTCCTCGGAGCCCTGCGCGCGCACGTCGAGCGGCACACGCTCGCGGTCATGGAGCCCACCGGCTGGGACGAGCCGTCGACCAAGCGCGCCGACGAGTACCTGCGGGCCGCCCCCGAGCGGCTGGGCGAGCGACCGCTGCTCATCTGTCTCGAGGACGTCGACGGCGTCGACGGTCGGTCGTTCCGCAACCTGGACGGCGTCGACGTCCTGCCTGCGGCCGGGCTCGAGACGGCGGATCTCCTGGCGTATCGGGCGGTCATCGTCGAGCGCGCGTCGTGGGAGCGGATGGCCGGGGAGCTCGGAGCGAGCAAGCGCACGACGGCGAAGGACTCCAGCCCGTCCGCCGGCGAGGCTGCCGACGCGGGCTGGGAGGCGGGCGCCAAGGAGCGCGAGGCGCGTGCGAAGGAGCAGGCCGAGTACGCCGAGAAGCGGAGGGCCGAGCGGACCGAGGAAGAGGAGCAGGCTGCTGCCGCCGCCGCTGCTGCCGCGGCATTGGCCGCCGCCGCTGCGGGGACCGAGCCGAATGCCGACGACGAGCTCGAGGCGGAGGCAGACGAGCCTGCCGCTGAGGACGCCGTTGCCGACGATCTCGAGAGCGACACGGACACGGACACGGACGCGGACGACGACGTCGACGCGACCGAGACCGACTCCGACGAGTCGCCGGACGCCGACGATGAGCCGGAGCCCGAGGCGACGGTCGAGGACCAGTCGGACGACGAGGACGCCGCGGCTGAGATCTCGGACGAGGAGCTCGAGGCCGAGGCGCTCGCCGCTGCCGGCGAGGACGAGGTCGACGAGCTGGCCGGCGAGGCCAACGCCGAGGCCGATGACGAGAAGGAGTCCTCGTGAGCGAGCTGCGACAGGACCCTCGGTCGCTCATCGTGCGGCCGGTGATCTCGGAGAAGGCCTTCCAGCTGGTCGAGCTCCACAACCAGTACACGTTCCGCGTCCGTGAGGACGCCCACAAGACCGTGATCCGCCAGGCCATCGAGGAGATGTTCGACGTCACGGTCACCGATGTCCGGACCGTGAGCGTGCCGGGCAAGCCCAAGCGCCGCGGCTACACGCGGGGCCGGCGTCCGGGGTGGAAGAAGGCGATCGTCGAGCTCGCGCCCGGCGACCGCATCGAGCTGTTCGAGGGGGTCTAGCGAGATGGGAATCAAGAAGTACCGCCCCACCTCGCCGGGTCGTCGCTTCCAGACGCGCTCGGACTACGCCGACGTCACGACCGACCAGCCCGAGAAGTCGTTGCTCGCCCCGATCTCGAAGACGGGCGGTCGCAACAACAAGGGGCGGGTCACGAGCCGGCACATCGGCGGCGGCCACAAGCGCCGCTACCGCATCATCGACTTCAAGCGTCGCAAGGACGGTGTGCCCGCCCGGGTCGCAAGCATCGAGTACGACCCGAACCGGTCCGCCCGGATCGCGCTGCTGCACTACGTCGACGGTGAGAAGCGCTACATCCTGGCGCCGCTCGGCCTCAAGGTCGGGGACACCGTGATGAGCGGTCCCGACGCCGACATCCGTCCCGGCAACACGCTGCCGCTGCGCGACATCCCGACGGGAACGATCGTGCACAACATCGAGCTCCACATCGGCAAGGGCGGCCAGCTGTGTCGCTCCGCCGGGACCGGGGCGCAGCTGATGGCCAAGGAGGGCGATCACGCGACGCTGCGGCTGCCCTCGACCGAGATGCGGATGGTGCACATCGAGTGCCGGGCCACGATCGGCCAGATCGGCAACGTCGAGCACGAGAACCTGACCGGCGGCAAGGCGGGTCGCTCGCGTCACAAGGGCGTGCGTCCGCGCGTACGTGGCTCGGCAATGAACCCCGTCGACCACCCGCACGGCGGCGGAGAGGGCAAGAGCAACTCGGGGCGCCACCCCGTGACGCCCTGGGGCATGCCGACCAAGGGCTACCGGACGCGCAAGAAGAAGAAGCCGGGCAGCCAGTTCATCGTTCGCGGACGCCGGCGCGGCAAGCGCAGCTCGGGGAGGTAGTCGATGGGACGCAGCCTCAAGAAGGGCCCGTTCGTCGAGGAGAAGCTGATGAAGCGGATCACCGACATGAACGAGGCCAACGAGAAGAAGATGATCAGGACCTGGTCGCGCACCTCCACGATCTTCCCGGAGATGGTCGGCCACACGATCGCGGTCCATGACGGCCGCAAGCACGTTCCCGTGTTCATCTCGGAGACGATGGTCGGCCACAAGCTGGGCGAGTTCGCCCCGACCCGGACCTACCGCGGCCACGCCGGATCCGATCGCACGACCCAGATGCGGAAGTAGCTGGAGCGGATGACGCAGACCATCGACATCGAGGCGGTCGCGACCGCCAAGTACGTGCGCTGCTCGGCGCGCAAGGCCCGGCTGATCGCCGATCAGATCCGGGGCCTGCCGGTTGCCGACGCACAGGCGATCCTGGCCTACAGCCCGCGCGCGGCGTCGGTGCCGATGCGCAAGGCGCTGCAGTCTGCGACCGCGAACGCCGACCACAACAGCGGTCTCGACGCGTCCGACCTCGTCGTCGCTCGCGTGAGCGTTGACGAGGGGCCGACGATCCGTCGGTACCGCCCGCGTGCCCAGGGTCGCGCGACGCGGATCAACAAGCGCACCTGTCACATCACCGTCGGCCTCGCGAGCGTGGAGTAGCGATGGGTCAGAAGGTTCATCCGACCGGATTTCGTCTTGGCGTCATCGGGCGCTGGCGGAGCAACTGGTTCTCCGAGCGGGAGGCGCGCGAGTACCTCCAGGAGGACGAGGTCGTCCGCAACTACATCCAGCAGCGGCTTCGGCACGCCGGCCTGTCGCGCATCCTGCTGCGCAAGGACGCCCAGAAGCTCACAGTTGACATCTACACCGCGCGCCCCGGGATCGTCATCGGCAAGAACGGCTCCGAGGTGGACGCGCTCCGTCGTGAGCTCTCGAAGCGCACGTCGAAGCAGATCCAGGTCAACATCAACGAGATCAAGCGGCCCGAGCTCGACGCGAACCTGGTCGCCCAGTCGATCGCCGAGCAGCTCGAGAACCGGGTCGCCTTCCGGCGGGCGATGAAGCGGGCGCTCACGTCGGCGATGCGGTCCGGGGCGCAGGGCGTCCGCGTCCAGTGCGGCGGTCGCCTCGGCGGGACGGAGATGTCGCGGACCGAGCACTACTCGGACGGCCGCGTGCCGCTGCACACGCTTCGCGCGGACATCGACTACGGCTTCTGCGAGGCCCGGACGACCTTCGGCCGCATCGGCGTGAAGGTCTGGATCAACAAGGGCGAGGTCATGCCGGAAGGTGTCGTCGACGCGCGTGGGCGCACCGACGAGGAAGGCGGTCCGCAGCCGATGCAGCGCCGACGTCGAGGTCGCGGGCGCCGCGGTGGCGGCGGTGGTGGCGGCAACGGCGGCGGCGGAGGCCCTGCCGAGGGTGGGGGCGGCAGCTGATGCTGATGCCCAAGCGCACCAAGTACCGCAAGGCTCATCGCGGCCGCCGCCGGGGACTGTCGGCTGGCCACACGCAGGTGCAGTTCGGCGAGTACGGCCTGAAGGCGCTCGAGCCGGCCTGGATCACCAACCGGCAGATCGAGGCTGCTCGTATCGCCATGAACCGCCACATCAAGCGTGGCGGCAAGATCTGGATCAACGTCTTCCCCGACAAGCCCTATACGAAGAAGCCGGCCGAGACCCGCATGGGCTCCGGCAAGGGCTCGCCCGAGGGCTGGGTCGCGGTGGTCAAGCCGGGCAAGGTGATGTTCGAGCTGGCCGGCGTGTCCGAGCCGCTCGCCAAGGAGGCCATGCACCTCGCCGCCCAGAAGCTCCCGATCAAGTGCAAGGTCGTCACGCGGGACGGTGAGCTGTGAGCGCCGCCGAGGAGATCCACGCGTTGACCGACGAGGAGCTGGCGAAGGCCCTCGAGGACGCCCGCGAGGCGTACTTCAACCTGCGCGTCCAGCACGCGTCCGGAGCGCTCGAGCGCACCAGCGAGCTCGGCGGCCGTCGCCGCGAGGTCGCGCGTCTTCTGACCATCGCGAGGGAGCGGGAGCTGTCGAATGGCTGATGCCGCCACGCCGTCCGTGACCGCCAATCGCAAGGTCCGGACCGGGGTCGTCGTGAGCGACGCCCGAGACAAGACCATCACCGTGCGGATCGACGGGTCGCGCTCGCACCCGGTCTACAAGAAGACCGTGCGCCGCTCGACGAAGCTCCACGTCCACGACGAGGAGAACTCGGCGTCGGTCGGGGACCTCGTGCGCGTGGTCGAGTGCCGTCCGCTGTCGCGCCTGAAGCGCTGGCGCTTGGACGAGATCGTCGAGAAAGCGCGCTAGGGAGCCTTCGCGATGGTCCAGAACGAGACGCGACTGCGGGTCGCCGACAACACCGGTGCGCGGGAGATCCTGTGCATTCGGGTCATGGGTGGAAGCCGGCGCCGGTACGCCGGGGTGGGCGACGTGATCGTCGGCACCGTCAAGCAGGCGATCCCGAATGGCGCGATCAAGAAGGGCGACGTCGTCAAGGCGGTCGTCGTGCGGACCAAGAAGGAGCACGGCCGCGACGACGGCACCTACATCGCGTTCGACGACAACGCCGCGGTGATCATCGACAACGCCCGCAACCCGCGCGGGACGCGCATCTTCGGTCCGGTCGCTCGTGAGCTACGCGAGAAGAACTTCATGAAGATCATCTCCCTCGCTCCGGAGGTGCTCTGATGGGTGCCCGCATTCGAAAGGGCGACGAGGTGATCGTCATCTCGGGCAAGGAGCGCGGCAAGACCGGTGAGGTGATGGAGGTGCGCCCGAAGGAAGGGCGTGTCGTCGTCGAAGGCGTCAACATCCGCAAGCGTCACACGCGCCCCCGGCCGCCGGAGGACCCGGGCGGGATCATCGAGTTCCCGGGCCCGATCCATCTGTCGAACGTCGCGTTGATCGACCCGATCGACAAGCGGGCGACACGGGTCAGGACCGAGGTGATCGACGGCAAGAAGATCCGCGTCGCCGTGCGCTCCGGGGAGCACATCGACCAGACATGACGACCGAGACGAACACCACGAACGGCACGCCGCGCCTCCAGCAGCTCTACGAGGGCGAGATCCGTGCTGCCCTTGCGGAGCGCTTCGGCTACAAGTCGCCGATGCAGATCCCCCAGCTCGACAAGATCGTCCTCAGCATGGGTGTCGGCGAGGCCAAGACCAACAGCCGGGCGCTGGATGAGGCCATGTCCCAGCTGGCGCAGATCTCGGGCCAGAAGCCCGCGGTGACTCGCGCGCGCAAGTCGATCGCCCAGTTCAAGCTGCGCGAGGGAATGCCGATCGGGGCCAAGGTCACACTGCGGCGCGCCCGCATGTGGGAGTTCCTGGACCGGCTCGAGGCGGTGGCCCTGCCGCGAATCCGCGACTTTCGAGGCATCAGCCCGGACGGCTTCGACGGCCGTGGGAACTACAACCTTGGGCTCGCCGAGCAGACGATCTTCCCCGAGATCGACTACGACGCGATCGACCGGGTCCGGGGTCTCAACGTCACGATCAGCACGACGGCACAGACCGACGAGGAGGGGCGCGAGCTGCTGAGGGCGCTCGGAATGCCCTTCCGCCAAGATGGAGCGTCGGCCGAGGAGCGCGCGGCCAAGCTGCGGCGCAAGATGCGTCGCTCGCGCGCGGTCGGTCGGCGGAAATAGAGAGCGGAGGAACGTGGCGAAGACCAGCCTCAGGGTGAAGGCCAACCGGCCTCAGAAGTACAAGACACGCGAGTACACGCGCTGCTGGCGCTGCGGGCGGTCCCGCTCGGTCTACCGCCGTTTCGGCGTCTGCCGCATCTGCCTGCGGGAGCTGGCCCACGAGGGCTCGATCCCCGGCATGACCAAGTCGAGCTGGTAGATGCTGAACGACCCGGTCGCCGACATGCTCACTCGCGTGCGCAACGCCAACCTGGCGCTGCACGAGACCTGCGACGTGCCCACGTCGAAGCTCAAGCGCGAGATCGCGCGCGTGCTCCAGGAGGAGGGCTACATCGAGGGCGTCGAGGAGGTCGAGGCCCCCGTCGGCTCCGTGCTGCGCATCACGCTCAAGTACGACGAGCGTCGCCGGCGCGTCATCTCCGGACTCGAGCGCGTGTCCAAGCCCGGCCGGCGCGTGTACGCCGACCAAACCTCGATTCCCCGCATCCTCGGCGGGATGGGTATCGCGATCGTCTCGACCTCGCAGGGCGTGATCACCGGCCACGAGGCCCGTCGCCGCGGTGTCGGCGGCGAGGTCATGTGCGCGGTCTGGTAGGCGAGGAGCTGTCGTGAGTCGAATCGGTCGAGCGCCCATTCCCGTTCCGTCTGGCGTCGAGGTCACCCTCGACGGCCAGCGTGTTGCCGTGAAAGGGCCGAAGGGCGAGCTCGACGTCGCCGTGTCGGCGCCGATCGAGGTCCAGCACGCCGACGACGAGCTGCGGGTCGTTCGACCGACCGACCGGGCTCCTCACCGCGCGCTGCACGGGCTGACCCGGAGCCTCATCGCCAACATGGTGACCGGCGTGACCGAGGGCTTCACCCGCGAGCTCGAGATCGTCGGCGTGGGGTACCGCGCCCAGGTCAAGGGGAAGAACCTCGAGCTGTCGGTCGGCTACTCGCACCCGGTCACGATGGAGCCGCCCGAGGGCATCAGCTTCGAGACCCCGGAGCCGACCCGCGTGGTGGTGAGCGGGATCGACAAGCAGGCCGTCGGGCAGGTCGCGGCCGAGGTTCGCAAGGTCCGCCCGCCCGAGCCCTACAAGGGCAAGGGGATTCGGTACGCCGGCGAGGACGTTCGCCGCAAGGTCGGGAAGAGGGCCTAGCGCATGGCAATCACAGGAACAGACGCACGCTCCCGCCGGCACCGGCGGATTCGCGGCAGGGTCGTGGGCAGCTCCGAGCGGCCCCGGCTCAGCGTCGCGCGCTCGAACAAGCGCATCTACGCACAGCTGATCGACGACTCCACCGGGCGCACGCTTGCCGCCGCCGGCTCACACGAGGCCGATCTGCGCGGGCTGTCGAAGGCCGACGCTGCGAATGCCGTCGGCACCCGTGTCGCCGAGCGGGGTCGCGAGGCAGGGGTCACGCGGGTCGTCTTCGATCGAGCCGGATACCGGTACCACGGCCGCGTTGCGCGTCTCGCCGAAGCCGCGCGTGAGGGAGGACTCGAGTTCTGATGAGCACCAACGACCGTCGAGCAAAGATCAATCCGCAGGGCATCGAGCTCAACGAGCGGGTGGTCGAGATCAACCGCGTCGCCAAGGTCGTGAAGGGCGGCCGCCGGTTCTCGTTCACGGCGCTCGTGGTCGTGGGTGACGAGAAGGACATCGTCGGCGTGGGCTACGGCAAGGCCAACGAGGTTCCGCTCGCGATCCAGAAGGCCATCGAGGACGGCCGCAAGAACCTGTTCCGCGTTCCCCTGCACGGCACGACGATCACCCACCAGGTCCTCGGCCGCGCCGGCGCCGGCCGCGTGCTCCTGAAGCCGGCCGCGCCCGGTACCGGTGTCATCGCCGGCGGCGGGGTGCGCGCGGTGCTCGAGCTGGCGGGGATTCGCGACATCCTCAGCAAGTCCCTCGGCTCGCCGAACCCGGTCAACATCGTCGCCGCCACGGTCGACGGCCTGAAGCAGCTGCGCACGCCGCAGGAGATCGCCGAGCTCCGAGGTCTCTCGGTCAAGCACGTGCTCGGGATCGACGAGAGCGCTCCGTCCCCGCGCGAGGACTCCGGCGACGAGGCCCCGAGCGCCTCGGCCGATGCCGGCGCGGCGGTGGCCAGCGAGGCGTCATGACGCCGTCCACGAAGAAGTCCGGCACGCCCGTGCTGCGGGTCACGCAGGTGCGTTCGGCCATCGGCACCCAGGCCCGTCATCGGGGAACGCTGCGCTCCTTGGGGTTGGGCACGATCGGCAACACTGTCGAGCGGGAGGACTCGCCCCAGCTCCAGGGTCAGCTGCGCCTGGTGAGTCGCCTCGTACGGGTCGAGGAGGCCGCAGGTGGCTGAGCGCGAGACCGAAGTGGAGACCGTCGACCCGGAGGACGTCCGGCTCGAGAAGCTGGCGCCCAACCCCGGCAGCCGCAAGGCGCGCAAGCGCGTCGGCCGCGGCGAGGGCTCGGGTCACGGCAAGACCTCCGGCCGGGGTACCAAGGGGCTCGGTGCGCGCAGTGGCGGTGGCGTGCGTCCCGGCTTCACCGGCGGGCAGATGCCGCTGTACATGCAGCAGGGCAAGCTCCGCGGCTCGAACAAGAAGATGTCGATGCCGATGGGGCCGTTCCGCACCCACAGCGTGCCCGTGAACGTCGGCAGCCTCGCCGCCTTCCCGGCGGGAGCGGTCGTCGACGAGGCCGCGCTGGTCGAGCGGGGGATCGTGAAGAACAACGCCAACCGCGGTTGGCCGATCAAGATCCTCGGTGACGGCGAGCTCGAGGTGGCCCTGACGGTTCGGGCCGACGCGTTCAGCGCCTCGGCTCGGCAGAAGATCGAAGCCGCCGGAGGGACGGTCGAGGTCCTGAGCCCGGCGGAGGAGTCCCAGCCAGAGGTACCGCAGCAGAATGCGCCACAGGCGGCCGCAGAAGTCGAGCCCACGCTCGACGAGACGCCGCCGGGCGAGGCCGAGTCGCCAACCGGGCCGGCCGCAGACGACGCGGCTGACGCGGGGGTCGACGAGGCCGGCTGATGCTGAAGACGATTCTCACGGCGCTCCGCTCCGCGGATCTCCGAAAGAAGCTCCTCTTCACCGCATTCATCCTGGCGATCTTCCGATTCGGCTCGTTCGTGCCGGTACCCGGCGTGGACACGGCCGCGCTGGAAGCGGCGATCCAGAATCGCGGCAGCACGCTGCTGGACTTCCTGAACCTCTTCGCCGGAGGCGCGCTGACCCGCTTCGCGGTCTTCGCGCTCGGGATCATGCCGTACATCACCGCGAGCATCATCTTGCAGCTGATGACGGTGGTCATCCCGACCCTCGAGAAGCTCCAGAAGGAGGGTGAGAGCGGCCAGCAGAAGATCACCCAGTACACCCGCTACCTCACGGTCGCGCTGGCGTTCTTCCAGTCCTTCGCGTACGTCCTCTACTTCCAGTCGCAGGACGCGCTGCCGGACCTGAACATGGCGCGCTTCTACCTGATCGTCGTCTCGCTCACGGCGGGCACGACGCTGGTGATGTGGCTGGGTGAGCTGATCACGCAGCGCGGTGTGGGCAACGGGATCTCACTGCTGATCTTCGCGAGCATCGTGGCCGCCGTGCCGACGGCCCTCCAAGGCTGGTGGGGGCTCGAGCCGGTCTCGCAGGTGATCATCGGGCTCGTCGCCCTGGCCGTGGTCGTCGGAGTCGTGTTTGTCAACGAGGGCCAGCGCCGAATCCCGATCCAGTACGCGAAACGCGTCGTCGGACGCCGCATGACCTCGGGCGGAACGACGTACATGCCCCTGCGCGTGAACATGGCCGGGGTGATTCCGGTCATCTTCGCGACGTCGGTGGTGATCCTGCCGGCCACGTTCGCCGAGCTGGCGGGCCGGGGATCCTTCTTCCAGCAGGTCTCCGACTTCCTCGCGCCGGGCTCCTGGTACTACATCATCTTCGAGGGCCTGCTCATCATCGGGTTCACGTACTTCTACACCGCGGTCCAGTTCAACCCCGTCGACCAGGCGGACAACCTCAAGAAGCACGGTGGCTTCATCCCGGGCGTCAGACCGGGTCGACCGACCGCCGTCTATCTCGACCGCGTGCTGACCCGGCTCACGCTGCCCGGTGCCATCTATCTTGCGGCCGTGGCGGAGTTCCCGAACATCGCGTTTCGCTATCTGCCCGAGTCGAGTGCGTTCTTCGGAGTGCTCGGCGGGACGTCGATCCTCATCGTCGTCGGCGTCGCGCTCGATACCATGCGCCAGATGGAGGCTCAGCTCCTCATGCGCAACTACGAAGGGTTCCTGCGATAGCCCGCTTGGTCTTCCTGGGCCCGCCTGGTGCCGGCAAGGGCACGCAGGCCGAGCGACTCGTGGCCGCGACCGGCGACGCGCATCTGTCGACGGGCGACCTCCTGCGGGCGGCCGTGGCGGACGGAACCGCGCTCGGCGTCGAGGCGAAGCGCTACATGGACGCCGGCGAGCTGGTCCCGGACGAGGTCGTGATCGGGATGATCCGCGAGCGGCTGGAGAGCCACGACGGGGGGTTCCTCCTCGACGGGTTCCCGCGCTCGGTGCCTCAAGCACAAGCGCTCGACGAGCTCCTCGACTCGCTCGACTCGGCGCTGTGCGTCGTGCTGCTGCTCGACGTCGGTCGCGACGAGCTGATCGAGCGGCTGCTCGCGCGGGGGCGCGCCGACGACACCCCCGAGACCGTCGCCAAGCGACTCGACGTCTATCTGGAGCAGACCGAGCCGCTCATCGGCTACTACGAGGCACGCGGATTGCTCGCGCGAATCAACGGCGAGCAGTCGGTCGACGAGGTGTTCGGTGAGATCGAGGCGGCAGTCAGCAAAGCCTGCTAGGCGCCGCCGGGCCGCGCCCGTCGGAGCGCAGGGGCCGGTGCATCGGAC
Organism: Thermoleophilia bacterium; assembly: GCA_028285405.1. Lineage (GTDB taxonomy): Bacteria > Actinomycetota > Thermoleophilia > Miltoncostaeales > Miltoncostaeaceae > JANQPH01. The sequence continues at coordinate 100,274 of JANQPH010000041.1, read as the reverse complement.
CGGTCCGGTTCCCAAGACCCCGGATGAGGTCGATGCGATCGCCGCCTCGGGCGCGATCCTCGCCGCCGTGCACGACGCGCTCGAGCGCGTCGTCGAGCCGGGCGTGACGACCGCCGCGCTGGACGAGGTGGCCGAGACGATGATCCGTGAGGCCGGTGGCACCCCCGCGTTCCTCGGCTACCCGGGCCCCCCGGGGGCGCCGGCGTTTCCCGGCTCGATCTGCGCGTCGGTCAACGACGAGGTGGTGCACGGGATCCCCGGACCCTATGCGCTCGAGGACGGGGATCTGATCGCCATCGACGTCGGCGTGATCCTCGACGGGTGGGTGAGCGACGGTGCCCGCACCCATGGGATCGGCGAGGTCGATCCCGAGTCCGCTCGGCTCTCGCGGGTCACCTCCGAGGCGCTCGATGCCGGTATCGCCGCGTGCCGACCGGGCGGCACCGTGGGCGACATCGGCGCGGCGATCCAGCCGGTCGTCGAAGGCGCCGGCTTCTCGGTGATCAGGAGCCTCGTCGGGCACGGCGTCGGGCGCTCGATGCACGAGGAGCCGCAGGTTCCGAACTTCGGCGTCGCGGGAACGGGGCCGAAGCTCGTCCCGGGTCTCGTGATCGCGATCGAGCCGATGGTGAACGCCGGCGGCAACGCGATCCAGCTCGACGACGATCGCTGGACCGTGCGGACGAAGGACGGGGCCCGCTCGGCCCACTGGGAGCACACGGTCGCCGTGACCGAGGACGGGCCGCGGATCCTGACCGCAGCGGCCGCCCGCTAGGCGGTCGGCGCGTGGCCCGAATCAGCGCGGCACTCGAGACGGGCCGGCGGGTCCGGGTCACCGACGGCAGGCACACCTGGTTCGCGGACGAGCCGAGCAGTCTCGGCGGCTCCGACTCGGCCCCCGATCCCTACGAGCAGCTCTTGGGGGCGCTCGCGGCATGCACCTGCGTGACCCTCGCCATGTACGCCGAGCACAAGCAGATCCCGCTTCGCCGCGTCGAGGCCGGGCTCGAGTTCAACCGCGTCCACGCCGACGACTGCAAGGAGTGCGAGGACGACGCCGTCGGCATGATCGACCGCATCTCGGTCGACGTGCGCGTCCAGGGGACGTTCACAGATGCCGAGCGCACGCGCCTGGCTCACGTCGCGACCCGCTGCCCCGTGCACAAGACGCTCGCGGGTGGCGTGGTGTTCGCCGACGCCATCACGTTCGTCGAGTAGACCTCGCCGCGATGGGAGCGCACTTTCGTGCCTCCGTGGGGGCTGTGGTCGTCGGCGGCGACGGACGCGTGGTCGCGGTCGAGCGAATGGGCACGCCGGGTGCGTGGCAGCTCCCCCAAGGCGGGATCAAGACGGGGGAGGACCCCGAGCACGCGCTGTGGCGTGAGCTCGAGGAGGAGATCGGGCTCGGCCGCGGCGACGTCGAGCTGGCGGCGCAGACCCGGTGCTGGCTCAGCTACGAGCTCCCGCCCGAGTCGCGCACGCGACCGAAGCTCGGGATGGGGCAGACCCAGCGATGGTCCCTGCTCGCCCTCGAGTCCGAGCCGGGCCGGATTCGGGTGGACGACCGCGAGCTGCGCGCGTGGGACTGGATGTCGCTGACCGAGCTGGCCAGGATCACGACCCCGTTCCGGCGGGGCGTCTACGAGCAGCTCGTGGTCGCGTTCCGCGGGCGCGTCCAGTGATCGAGTCGACGGCCGATCTTTGTTACTATCCCTCGTCGCGCCTCGGGCCGCTCAGCCTGCCCGAACGTGGTCATGCCCCGGCTCACAGAGGAGCCCCGTGAAGGTCCGTCCGTCAGTCAAGCCCATGTGCGAGAAGTGTCGCGTCGTCAAGCGGCGCGGGAAGATCCTCGTGATCTGCCCGATTCCTCGCCACAAGCAGGTTCAAGGGTAGGTTCGCCGACCGCTATGGCACGAATCGCTGGCGTCAACGTCCCGCGCGAGAAGCGCGTCGAGATCGGACTGACCTACATCTACGGCATCGGTCGCTCCACGGCCAACAAGGTGCTGGAGCAGACGGGGATCCGCCCCGACACCTACGTGCGCGACCTCACCGAGGACGAGGTCGGCCAGCTCCGCGACGTGATCGAGAAGCGGCTGACCGTCGAGGGTGACCTCAAGCGCGAGCGCAGCAACGACATCAAGCGCTTGCAGGAGATCGGCTGTTACCGCGGCCTGCGCCACCGCCGGGGGCTTCCCCTGCGGGGTCAGCGCACGAAGACCAACGCGCGAACCCGCAAGGGCGCGAAGAAGACCGTCGGCAAGAAGAAGAAGTAGCGGAGGCGCATGGCACGTCAGACCACACGCGGCCGGACTCGGCGCAAGGCACGCAAGAACATCGCCGTCGGCCACGCGCACATCAAGACGTCGTTCAACAACACGATCGTGACCCTGACCGACAAGCAGGGGAACGTGATCGCGTGGGAGACCGCCGGCTCGGCGGGCTTCAAGGGCTCGCGCAAGAGCACGCCCTACGCCGCGCAGGTCACCGCCGACTCGGCGGCCCGAAAGGGCATGGAGCAGGGGCTCCAGAAGGTCGACGTCTACGTGAAGGGCCCGGGCTCGGGCCGGGAGACCGCGATTCGCTCGCTGCAGGCTGCTGGCCTCGAGGTCAGCTCCGTCACCGACGTCACCCCGGTTCCCCACAACGGCTGTCGGCCGAGAAAGCGCAGGCGCGTCTAGTGGCCCGCTACACCGGACCGCAGGTCAAGCTCTCCCGCCGTGAGGGCGAGCCGCTGACGACCAAGTGCGCCAAGTACCTCGAGCGGCGCTCCTATCCGCCCGGCCAGCACGGCCGCGGCCGGATTCGCCAGAGCGAGTACCTGCTGCAGCTGCGCGAGAAGCAGAAGACCCGCCGGTACTACGGGGTGCTCGAGAAGCAGTTCCGCCGGTACTACGACCGGGCCAGCAGGCAACCGGGCATCACGGGCGAGAACCTTCTCCGCCTGCTCGAGCTGCGGCTCGACAACGTCGTCTTCCGGCTGGGTTTCGCCTCGACCAGGCGTCAGGCCCGCCAGTTCGTGAACCACGGCCACTTCCAGGTGAACGGCAAGCGCGTCGACATCCCGAGCTACCAGGTGCGGGCGGACGACGTGATCACCGTCAAGCCGGGCTCGAACGCCGAGCCGGCGATCCGAGCCGCGACAGAGCTGGTCGCGGTCGTCGCCCCCTGGCTGCAGGCCGACCACGACGCGCTCAACGGCAAGGTGCTGCGGCCGCCGGATCGGTCCGAGGTCGACGCTCCGGTGCAGGAGCAGCTGATCGTGGAGTTGTATTCGAAGTAGGGAACACCGGCAGGGCACACGCGATGGCGGTCGGCCGTGACGCGACGGTCGGCAGCAGATGCAGTGTCCCGCCTCGCGTCGGCGCGCCTCTCCGGCCTCCGACGCCGGACAGGAAGGAAACACAGTGCTGGACATCCAGTCTCCCCGCATGACCTACGAGCCCGACTCGGACACGCTCGGCGTGTTCGAGGTCGAGCCGCTCGACCGTGGCTTTGGCCACACCTTCGGCAACAGCCTTCGGCGGGTGCTCCTGAGCTCCCTCGAGGGCGCTGCGGTCACCTCGGTTCGGATCGAGGGAGTGCAGCACGAGTTCTCGACGATCAAGGGCGTGAAGGAGGACGTGACCGACGTCATCCTGCGCCTGCGCGAGCTGATCTGCCGCCTCGAGGGCGAGCTCGGCGAGATCGAGGTCGAGCTGTCCAAGGCCGGCCCCGGGGCCGTCACGGCTGGGGACATCTCCGCCCCGGCTGACCTCGAGATCCTCAACCCCGAGCTCGAGATCGCCAACCTGCTCTCGGGGGCGCGGCTCGACATGGTGCTGACGATCGCCCGCGGCCGCGGCTACGTCACGGCCGAGGCCAGCAAGGGCACCGCGACCATCGGCGTCATCCCGGTCGACGCGAACTTCTCGCCGATCAAGAAGGTCCGGTACGACGTCACCGCCGCTCGAGTCGGGCAGCGCACCGACTACGACAAGCTGACGCTCGAGGTCGAGACCGATGGAAGCGTCGATCCCCGCGGTGCCCTGTCCGAGGGCGCTGGGATCCTGATCGAGCGCCTCGCGCTGTTCGCCGATCCCGAGGCGACCCGCCTCCTCGGCCAGGAGCCCCCCGAGGAGCCGGCTCCCGGTGGGGGCATGCACGACATCATGATCGAGGAGCTCGAGCTCGGCGTGCGGTCGTACAATTGCCTCAAGCGGGTCGGAGTCGAGACGATCGGCGACCTCATCAGCAAGACCGAGGGCGAGCTCTCGGCGATCCCGAACTTCGGCAAGAAGAGCATCGAAGAGGTCAAGGAGAACCTGGCCGCGCACGGGCTGAGCCTGCGCGAGGACGACTAGGCCTCCACGGCCGCTGAAGGAGAGACCCGTGCGTCACCGCCGCCAAGGACCAAAGCTCGGGCGCTCGCCCGCGCACCGCAAGGCGACCGCCGCCAACATCGCGACGGCGCTCCTGACGCACGGGCGCATCCAGACCACCGAGGCCAAGGCCCGCGCGGGTCGCAAGGTCGCCGAGAAGGCGATCACGCTGGCCAAGCGCAACGACCTCCACGCCCGTCGGCAGGCCATCGCCCTGCTCCAGGACAAAGAGGTCACGTACCGGCTGTTCGACACGATCGGGCCGGCGTTCGCCGACGTCTCGGGTGGCTACACGCGGGTCCTGAAGCTCGGGCAGCGCCCGGGTGACGGCGCCCCGATGGTCCTGCTCGAGCTCTCGCGCGAGATCGACCTCGGCGACGAGGAGGAGTAGCCCGCTCCGGGCGCTCCCCCTGGTCGATGCGGACGCTCCGCCTCGATCTGGAATACGACGGGTCCGCGTTCGCCGGCTGGGCGGCGCAGCCCGGCCAGCGCACCGTCGAGGGTGAGCTGAGACGAGCGCTCGGCGTCGTGCTGCGCGAGGACCCGGAGCTGCGCGTTGCCGGGCGCACGGATGCCGGCGTGCACGCGACGGGCCAGGTCGTCAGCGTCTCCACCTCGAGCGAGGTGCCGGCCGGCAGGCTCGCGCGGGCGCTCGCCGGTCTCCTGCCGGCGGACGTCGCGGCGAGGGCCGTCGCCGAGACGGCGCCGGGGTTCGACGCGCGGGTCGACGCGCGCTCGCGGGCGTACGAGTACCGGCTGCTGCTCGGGGCGCCGGCGCCGCTCCGCCGTGATCGCACGCTCCGCATCGCCGGCGATCTCGATGTCGCGGCGATGGGGGAGGCGGCGGGCGCCTGCGTGGGCACGCACGACTTTCGCGCCTTCACGCCGACCCGGACCGAGCACGTCTTCTTCGATCGCACCGTGCTCGAGTGCGAGTGGCGCGATCGCGGCGACGAGCTGGTGCTCCTCATCGAGGCGAATGCGTTCCTGCGCCACATGGTCCGGGTGCTGGTCGGCTCGATGCTCCTGGTCGGCCGAGGCACCTGGCCACTCGAGCGGTTCGTGGAGCTGCTCGGAGGGGCCGAGCGCGGGCAGGCGGGGCCCACGGCGCCCGCGTGGCCGCTGACCCTGGTCAGGGTTCGCTACTAGGCTCCGCTCAGACCCACGAGCAGGGGGCCGGACGTGAGCGAGAACCCGAGCATCGGTGAGTACCTGGTCGATGCGCTGAAGGACCGGGGCGTGCGTCACGTCTTCGGCGTTCCCGGCGACTTCATCCTCCGCTTCTTCCAGATCGCCGCGGGGCGAGGGATGACGATGGTGAACAGCACGCGCGAGGAGACGGCGACCTACGCGGCCGACGGGTACGCGCGCGAGCAGGGCCTCGGGGTCGCGGCGGTCACCTTCGGGGTGGGCACGCTCGCGCCGCTGGCCGCGCTCGGCGGGGCCAACGCGGAGCACGTCCCCGTCGTCCTGATCGGTGGGGGCCCGGGGCTCGGCGAGCGGGACGGCCGCCAGATCCACCACATGCCGACCGAGGACATGGGCACCCCCCGTCAGATGGCGGCGCAGATCACCGCGCAGACCGTGCTGCTGGATGATCCCGAAGAGGCGTTCGAGCGGATCGACGCGGCCCTCGATCTCTGTCAGCGGTCGCTGCGCCCGGTCTTCATCGAGGTCCCGCGGGATCAGTTCGACGTGCGGCCCGAGGAGGTCTGGCGGCACCACGAGCACGGCCAGCGGGCCCCCGGACACGCGGACCGCGAGGCAGCCGCCATCTCGGACCTCGTCGCGACGATCGACTCGGCCGAACGCCCGGTGATCTGGAGCGGGGTCGGGGTGCTCAGGCGGCGGGCTGGCGAGGCGGTCGTCGAGCTGGCCGAGCGGATCGGGGCACCCATCGTCGAGAGCGTGATGGGCAAGGGGTCGGTCCCCGAGACGCACGACCTCGTGATGGGCGTCTACTCGGGGCTCACGACCAGCGACCAGCGGCTGAAGGCGCTCGTCGAGGACGCCGACTGCCTGATCGCCCTCGACGTCGCGCAGAACGACATCAACCTCGGCGCGTTCTCGGTGCACATCCCGCCCGAGCGCATCGTCAGCGTCGACACGCACGAGCTCCGCGTGGGGCATCGCACCTACGAGGGCGTGTCCTTCGATGCCGCGTTCGGCGGGCTCGCCTCGGCCGAGCTGCACCAGCGTCCGCGCCCGGAGAACCTCCCCCACTGCTGGGACGCCACCGATCCGGGGGACTCGGGACCGCTCACGACGGATCAGATCGCGGCCGTCCTCGACGACCATCTCGAGCCGACCGACATCGTGTCGGTGGACGTCGGCGCCGCCGCCCACCTCATGATGGACGTGCGTCTGGCCGCGCCCGGTCAGATGCACATCGCGCGGTACTACGTGGGCATGGGATTCGCCGTCCCGGCGGCGGCCGGAGCGGGCCTCGCCCGGGGCACCGGCCGGCCGGTCGTGCTCGTCGGCGATGGCTCGTTCCAGATGACCGGCTTCGACCTGTCCACCGCCATTCGGTACGGGCTGGCCCCGATCGTGCTGGTGCTCGACAACGGCGGTTACACGACCGAGCGCGCGATCCAGGACGGTCCGTTCAACGACATCGCCGAGTGGAACTACGCGGCCGTCGGCGACGTGGTCGGCGCGTCGGGTGCCAGCGTCGACACGAGGGCGGGCCTCGTCGCCGCGCTCGAGGCGGCCAGGGCCGAGCCGGATCGGGCCTGGATCATCTCGATGACGCTCGACGTCCACGACTACCCGCGTCCGCTGCGCGAGCTCGGCAAGGGCCTCGCCGAGCTGATGAAGGCAAAGGACTGACGCGTGGCGACCGCCGTGCCGATCGAGGAGATCCGCGACGCGCTGATGCGCGCGCTCGCCGTCATCGAGGGGGATCCGGCGATGCGGGATGCGTTCGACGCGGATCCGCGCGCGCAACTCGTCGCGGCGGGGGTGCCGCTCACCGAGGAGGGCGAGATCGAGGTCGACGTGGGGCCCGACGGAAAGATCTTCATCGGGATCCCGATCGATCCGGCCTCTGCGACCGATGTCGAGCCGCCCGCCCTGTCCGGAGACCGCCCGCACCACGCGGACTGCGCCTAGCCGGGCTCGTGCTCGCACACGTCGAATCGCTCAGGGCGTGGCTTCGCCACCTCCACGAGACCCGGCGGCTGATGGTGCTGCAGGACGGCGTGTCGCCGAAGTTCGAGGTCGGCGAGGTCGTGTCGGCATTTCAGGGCGATCATGCGGTGATCTTCCCCAAGCCGGCCGGCTTCGACGTCCCGATGGTCGCCGGGGTGCTCGGGAACCGCCGTTGGATCGCCGAAGCGGCCGGTGTCGAGCCCCACGAGCTCCTCGCCAGGGTCGCCGAGACGATCGAGGCGCCGATCCCGTGGCACGAGGTGGACACTGGATCGGCCCCGACCCGGGAGGTGGTGATCGAGGGCCCGGACGTCGACTTGACGACCCTGCCGGTGCCGACCCGCTCCGAGCGAGATGCCGGGCCGTTCATCGACTCCGGCCTGGTCGGAGCGATCGACCTCGACACCGGAACGCAGAACCTCTCCATCCAGCGGCTCCAGCTCTTCTCGAGGAACCGCCTCGGGATCCTGATGCTGCCGCGCGACCTCGCCGCGATCTTCTCTCGGGCGGAGTCCCAGGGGCGCGAGCTGCCGGTCACGATCTCGATCGGAGCCGACCCCCTCACGGAGCTGTCCTCGCAGGCCGTCGCCGGGCGGGGTCAGCAGGAGCTCGAGATCGCCGGCGCGCTCCACGGACGTCCGCTCGAGGTGGTCAAGGCGATCACGAGTGACGTTCGCGTTCCAGCCAACTGCGAGATCACCATCGAGGGACGGATCCGGCCCTATCGGCGGGCGCTCGAGGGGCCCTTCGGCGAGTTCAGCCGCTACTACCAGCCACGGGCACTGCGGCCGTACATCGAGGTCGACGCGGTCACGACCCGCCGCAACCCGCTCTACCGGACGATCCTCTCCTACAGCGCCGAGCACCTGCTCCTCGGCGGGGTCATGCGCGAGTCCACCCTGCTCCAGCGTCTGAAGGTGGTGTTTCCCGAGGCGCTCGACCTGCGCCTGCCGCTTGGTGGGAGCTGCCGGTATCTGGCCATCGCCAAGATCGGTCCACACCATCCCGGCGCCGCCAAGAACTGCCTGCTCACCCTGCTCGGCCTGCACAACGACATCAAGCAGGCCGTGGTGGTCGACGACGACGTCGACATCGACGACGAGGAGGAGGTCCACTGGGCCGTGACGACCCGATTCCAGGCGGACCGGGACCTCGTCGTGGCCTCGAACACACTGGGATCCCCGATCGACCCGTCGACCGACGAGGGCGTAGGCGCAAAGCTCGGGCTCGACGCCACCGTCCCCATCAAGCGCAGATCGCGCTTCGTCGTCGCGTTCTCGACCGGACGGGACGATCGCGGCGCACGCGAGATCGCCCGGTTCGGCAGCGATCGCGAGGCCGCGATCGAGGAGCTCCTCGGCGAGAGCCCCCCGGCCTGAGCGGCGCCGTCGCGGCCGAGCCGACGTGTGCGACACCGTGACAGCCGGGCGCGCCTGCGCGGCCGCTACGCTGTGAACGAGGCCGAGACCGGGCGACCGTGGGCTCGGCCGGCGCCCCATGAGACACATCCTCCTGACAAACGACGACGGGGTCGACTCCCCGGGCTTGGCGGCACTCGCCGCGGCGCTCGATCCGCTCGGGCGGCTGTCGGTCATCGCGCCGGATCGCAATCGCAGCGGTATCGGTCGCGGCATCACGCTCAACGGGCCCCTGCACGTCGAGGAGACTCGTATGGTCGACGGGAGGCCGGCGCTCGCGACCGACGGAACCCCGGTCGACTGCGTTCGCTTTGCGGCCCTCGGCCTCTTCGGCGAGCCGCCCGACGTCGTGGTGAGCGGCGTCAACCTGGGCCTGAACCTGGGCGACGACGTCACGTACTCGGGCACGGTCGCGGCGGCGCTCGAGGGGGTGTTGCTCGGGGTGCCGTCGATCGCCGCGTCCCAGGCGCCGATCGCGCGCGGCCCCGCGGGCGCCGTGTGGGACTTTCGGGCCACCGCCGACTTCGTCGCACGGCTCGTGCCGATGGCCAGCGACATCGACTTCCCGCGGCGGGTCGCCCTCAGCGTGAACGCGCCGGGGCGGGCCCCCGAGGACATCCGCGGTGCGCGCCTCACGCGGCTCGGCCGGCGGATCTACGACGACGAGCTCATCCTCGAGGAGGAGCGGAACGGGCGCCGGCGGTACTCCATCTACGGCGTCAACCCGTCGCACCACCGTGAGGACGGAACCGACTTCGCGGCGCTCGAGGCGAACGAGCTGTCGGTCACCCCGATCCACTTCGACCTGACCGACATCGCCGAGATGGACCGTCTGGAGCGACTGCAGCTGAACGACCTCCTCGGAGCAGAGGTCGCGCCCGTGGATCGGTGAGTTCCCGGGGCGCAGTCCTCTTCGACCTCGACGGGACGGTCGTCGACACCGTCGAGCTGATCCGCGAGTCCCATCGGCACGCCGTGACGAACGTGCTCGGCCGCGACCTTCCGGACGAGGTGCTCGTCGCCGGGGTGGGAAAGCCCCTCCCCGAGCAGATGGCGGCGTTCGACCCCGAGCAGGTGCCGGCGCTGCTCGAGGCGTACCAGCGGTGGAACTGGGCCAACACGGCCTCGCTGATCCGTGAGTACGACGGGATCGCCGACCTGCTCGGGCGCCTGCAGGAGGCCGGACGGCCACTCGGGATCGTCACGTCCAAGCGGGAGGTGACCGTCGACCTGGCGTGGGCGGAGCTGCCGCTGCGCCAGTACTTCGAGACGATCGTGACCGCCGACGACACGACCGAGCACAAGCCGCACCCGGCCCCGGTCCTGCTGGCGCTCGAGCGCCTCGGGGTCGGTGCCGAGGACGCGACGTTCGTCGGAGACGCTCCCTTCGATCTGCGAGCGGCCCACGCGGCCGGGGTCCGTGCCGTTGCGGTCACGTGGGGCTTCTTCGGGCGCGAGGAGCTGGCGGCCGAGCAGCCCGCGGTTGTCGTCGACACGCCCGCGCAGCTGGCCGAGGTGCTCCTGTGAGCGCTCCAGCCGGTCGCGTCGACGAGCTGCGGCGCAAGATCGAGGCGGCGAACCTCCAGTACTACGTCCTCGACGCCCCGGAGGTGTCGGACGCGGTCTACGACGACTGGATGCGCGAGCTCGAGCGCCTCGAGGCGGACCATCCCGAGCTCGTCTCGCTCGCCAGCCCCACCCAGCGTGTCGGCGGCGCGCCGGTCGAGGGCTTCGCCACGGTGGAGCACCGCGAGCCGATGCTGAGCCTCTCGAACGCTCGCGACCGGGACGAGCTGCTGGACTGGTATCGGCGCGCGCGGGACGTGCTGGCCGTCGAGGGCCTGGCGGACGTGGAGCCGACGCTGATCGTCGAGCCGAAGATCGACGGGCTGGCGATCTCGCTGATCTACGAGCACGGCGTGTTCACGGTCGGCTCGACGCGCGGTGACGGCGTCGTCGGCGAGGACGTCACGCAGAACCTGCGCACGATTCGCTCGATCCCGTTGCGGCTCGCCGGCGCCGACGACGAGGAGCCGCCGCCGCTCGTCGAGGTGCGGGGCGAGGTCTACCTGCCGCTCGAGGCGTTCGCCGAGCTGAACGCGTCCCGGGCCGAGGAAGGGCTTCCGACGTTCGCCAACCCCCGCAACTCGGCCGCGGGCTCGCTGCGCCAGCAGGACCCCCGGATCGCCGCCGAGCGCCCGCTCGCGATCTGGGTCTACGCGATCGGCGTCAGCGAGGGGCTCGAGCTCGAGAGCCACCTCGAGTCGCTCGAGTGGCTGCGCGCGCGTGGCTTTCCGACCAGCCCGGGGGTCACCTCCTGGACCGACATCGAGGACGTCGCCGCAGAAAGCGAGCGCTGGGAGGCGCGCCGAGCTGAGCTCGACTTCGACATCGACGGAGCGGTCGTCAAGTTCGACGACCTCCACATGCGCTCGCGACTGGGCGTGGTCGGGCGCGCGCCACGCTGGGCGGTGGCCTTCAAGTTCGCGCCGACGACCGAGGTGACGACGCTCAACGACATCCAGGTGAACGTCGGCCGTACCGGGGCCCTCGTGCCGTTCGCCGTGCTCGAGCCGGTGTCGGTCGGCGGCGCGACCGTGAAGCTGGCGACCCTCCACAACCAGGAGGACATCGCCCGCAAGGACCTCCGCATCGGTGACCGCGTCGTCGTGCAGCGCGCTGGGGACGTGATCCCGCAGGTGGTCGCCCCGCTTCCCCAGGACCGGGACGGAACCGAGCGCGCCTTCGTCATGCCCGAGCGGTGTCCCGCCTGCGGGACTCCCCTGGTGCAGCCCGAGGGCGAGGTCCAGATCCGATGCCCGAACGTCTCCTCGTGTCCCGCGCAGCTGCTCCAGAGCCTCGGCCACTTCGTCTCGCGCGGGGCGATGGACATCGACGGGCTCGGCGAGAAGACGGTCTGGAAGCTCTACGACGAGGGCCTGATCGCGGACCAGGCCGACATCTACGCGCTCGCCGGGCATCGCGACGAGCTCATCGCGCTCGAGGGCTTCCAGGAGACGTCGGTCGACAACCTGCTCGCGGCGATCGAGCGCTCCAAGGAGCGCCCGTGGGAGCGGGTGCTCTTCGCCCTCGGGATCCGCCACGTCGGCGCGGTCACGGCGGAGGCCGTCGCGCTGGTCGCGCCCTCGCTCGACGCGCTGCTCGACGCCTCCGAGGAGGACCTGGCGGCGGCCGAAGGTGTCGGGCCGGTGGTCGCCGGCTCGATCAGGGACTACCTCTCGTCGGACGCCAACCGGGCGACGCTCGAGCGGCTGCGCGAGGCCGGCCTCACGGTGGTGGGGGCTGCCCGCGCGGTGGCCGAAGGACCACTGATCGGGCGGAGCGTCGTCGTCACCGGCGCGCTCGAGGGCCTCACCCGCGAAGAGGCCAAGCAGCGGATCGTTCGCGCGGGTGGAAAGGCGACGTCCTCGGTCAGCAGGTCGACGAGCTTTCTCGTCGCCGGCGCGGACCCCGGCTCGAAGCTGGACAAGGCCGAGTCGCTCGAGGTGCCGATCCTCGACGAGTCGGACTTCCTCGCGATCCTCTCGGGCGAGTGTGAGGTGCCGGAGCGATGAGGACCCGAAACGGCGGGCTGTCCGCGCTGGCGGGGCTGCTGGGTCTGGTCGGGCTCGTCGCCGCGCTCCTGGCGGCGCTCCTGGTGTCGCCGGGCGAGAACCTGACCGACTCCGAGGAGTTCGCCGACTCGGTCGTCGCGGCGCTCGAGACCAGCGCCGGGCAGCAGGCGATCACCGACGAGGTCACCGCGCAGGTGGTGGCGGCCAGCGGGCTACCGGCGAGTGCGGTCGAGCCCGCGGCCGCGGCCGGCGTGGAGGAGGCGCTCGACGACCCGGCGGCGCTCGACGCGCTCACGACCTCCGCCGAGCAGCTCCACGAGCAGGTCGTCGCCGAGAGCCCCTCGGACACCCTGACCGTGAACCTGAACCCCGTGCGCGAGCCGGTCGTCGACGGGATCTCCCAGGTGAGCCCGGACGCGGCGCAGTTCGTGCCGGACGATCTCGGGTCCGTCGAGATCGCCTCCGGCCCCGGCGTCGAGGCCGTCGGGCAGGCCGCCTGGTGGGCTGGCCGCCCAGGGCTCCTGGCCGGCCTGCTGATCGGCGCCGTCGCCACCCTCGGGCTGTCGATCCTGCTGTCGTGGGACCGGGTGCGCGCAGCCCGGCTGATCGGATTCGGGCTCGTCCTGGTCGCGGCCGTCCCCGTCGTCATCTCCTACGCCGCTCAGCCGTTCGTCGAGAGCGCCGCCAGGGGGACCACGAACGAGGACCTCGCCGGCGTGCTCGCGAAGGAGATCGCCTCGCTGCAGCTGATCGTGCCGGTCCTGATCGGCGGAGCCGGGCTCGTGCTGATGGCGATCTCGGTCGCGCGAAACCGCTGGTAGGGCTCAGTGCAGGCCCCTGTGCCTCCTTGCCCCAAGCTCCGGCCGGTCACTTCACCCTGAGGACACGCCCAAGGGGCATCATCAAGCGGACAGATTGCCCTCAGGGCAAAGCGCTGCGGCCTGCGCGTCGGCTGTGAGCCGAACCCGAGAACGAGCGATGCCCTGCATCGGTCGGTCGCAGGTGTTCGGCGAGAGGGCGCAGCGGGGTCTGGACGACCCCGACCGTCCGGTTGGGCAACCAGCACCGGACACAGTGTTCCGGCGAGCTTCGCTCGCTAGCCCCGAGGGCCGGTGCTCTGTGCCTCCTTGCCCCAAGCTCCGGCCGGTCACTCCACCCTGAGGGCACGCCCAGGGGGCATCACCAAGCGGACAGATTGCCCTCAGGGCGAAGCGCTGCGGCCTGCGCGTCGGCAACCAGCACCGGACACAGTGTTCCGGCGAGTTTCGCTCGCTAGCCCCGAGGGCCGGTGCTCTGTGCCTCCTTGCCAGGATCCTCGACACCTCGCGCCAGCAGGTTGACCACTCCGTCCTGAAGCCGCCGCCCGCCGGAGGTGTTGTCGGCCTCGATCAGGATCGCGAAGGCGTAACGGTGTCCGCCGCGGCTCACGACCCGGCCCGCCAGGCTCGTGACCCCCGTCAGGAACCCGGTCTTGGCGCGCACTCGGTTCTTGACCTTGGGCGAGCGGAAGCGGCGCACGAGGGTGCCCTCGCCCCCGCGTGGCAGGGAGGCGATCAGGGCCGAGCCCCACCCCGAGTCGCGGTCGGCGGCGGTGATGAGCCGCGCGAGCGAGGCGGCGCTGAGCGTGTTGGCGCGCGAGAGACCGGACCCGTCGACGACCCGGTCGCGGGCCCCGAGCACGCGCGACTCCCGTAGCCGTCGCTCGACCTTCGCGGCGGCGGCGGTGCTCGTGGCCGGCCGCTCACCGGCCGCGAGACCCTTCAGCACGGTCTCGGCGATGTGGTTGTCGCTCGAGTGGTTCATCCGCTCGAGGATCCGCGAGAGGGGCGGCGAGGTGGTGCGCCCGAGCGCCGTGTACCCAGGGTCTCTGCCACCCTCGGGCGTCCGGCCGGTCACCACGCGACCCCGATGGCCGATGCCGGCGCCACGCAGGGCGCTCCGAAGGCGCGTCCCCGTGCGACGTTCGGGCGTGCTCGACTGCGCAGACTGCCCGTCGCCGACGTGGCTCTGGTTCGAGGTGAGCCCGGACAGCGGGGCCGCGAACCGCCAGTAGTGCGGGCGCCACTTCGGCCCGGTCCGTCGCAGGTCGAAGATGGTCCCGTCGGCGACGATTGGGCCACGGACTTGGCGGATGCCGACGCTGCGCAGATGGCGCGCGAGGCGGGGAAGGTGCCCACCCAGCCCGTCGAGGTGCGCGTTCGCATAGGCCCGGGTCGAGAGCACGGGGTCGCCGCTTCCCCGCAGATAGAGCGGCCCCGTCAGGACCCGGCCGTTGCGACGGGTCGTCGGCCCCCCGTAGAGGACCGTCTCGTACCGGTGCCGCGGGCCGAGCTCGAGCAGCGCTCCGGCGGCGGTCACGAGCTTCATCGTCGAGGCGGGGATCGTCGGCCGCTCTGGCTGATACTGAGCGACCACCACCGGGCGCGCGCCGTCGATGCGCCACACGGCGACGGACGTTCCGGGGTGACCGTCTCCCCAGGCGGTGACCACGCGCTGCACCCGCCCCTGCGCCTCGGCGCTCTGCGCGAGTGCTCCGGCTGCACCGAGCGTGAGCGCCAGCGCGACCGCGCAGACGCGGGCGCCCGCGCGTGCGGGCGTCAGCTCCCCTGCTGTGCGACCGCCAGGAGGTCGTTGGCCGTCTCGGGCAGGCGCTTGCCACCCGCGGTCACCGACTGCACGAACAGCGTCTTGTCGATCCGCCCCTGGTACACGGGGACGTCGTGGCGCATGCACAGGCGCAGGATCTGGTGCGTCTGCAGGCCGATCTCCTCGGCGAGCTGCTCGGGAGTCAGGTGAACCGGCATCGAGGCCTCCTTCGGCGTCGAGTCTCCCCGGTGCCTCGGCGGGATGTCGCCGCGGCGCGCGGGCGGGTGCCGGGACGGCCCACCGCGGAGTCGGGCCCGCGGCCCAACCGTCCGTGCAGGACATATTGTGGGCGGGGCGTCGGATGTCAACGAGCGTAGTCGCTCCTACCGGACGTTCTCGCTGACCCGGGTTCTGCAGCTCCGCACCCCTCGTGCCCACGGCCGCGGCCACGCATCTCGGCTACCATCCTCGGCTCAGCGGGCTGTGGCGCAGCTTGGTAGCGCGCTCCGTTCGGGTCGGAGAGGTCCCCGGTTCAAATCCGGGCAGCCCGATGTCTCTCCTCGAGGCGCCGTGACACCGGCGCCCGGCACCGCTCAGACGGTGATGACGCCCTCGACCTCGGGGACGTGGCGGCGAAGCTCGTTCTCGATCCCGAGCGTGAGGGTGGCGGTCGACATCGGGCAGCCACCGCAGGCGCCCATCATCTCGAGGTGGACGAACCCCTCGTCGTCGACCTCGACGAGCTCCACGTCCCCACCATCGGCGTGCAGCGCGGGCCGGATCGTCTCCAGGACGTCCTCGACTCGGCTCATCACGTCAGCGTTCATGCTGCTCCCCTACGACGCTCAACGAACCGGATGGTAGCGCTGCGGACGTCCTCGAGCCGCACCAGCCGCCACACTGTCCCGGTGACGGCGGATCACGCCACGCCGGGAGCACCGATCGTGATGCGGGCGTACGAGTCCCAGACGACGGGCGCTGCCGCGCGCGTGCTGGTGGACGGGCTGTGGCCCCGGGGCGTGCGCAAGGCCGACCTGGATCTGCACTCCTGGGAGCGGGCGGTCGCGCCGAGCGCCGAGCTGCGCAAGTGGTTCGACCACGACCCCGAGCGGTTCGACACGTTCCGCGACAGGTACATGGCCGAGCTCGAGGACCCGGAGCGCGAGGGGGCGCTGCGACGGCTGCGTGCCCTGGCCATGGACCCCGGGCTCGTGATCGTCACCGCGACGGCGGCCGTCGAGATCTCGCACGCCGAGGTGCTCCGTCGGCTGTTGTCGGACCACGCCCCGGGAGAGAGAGCGGCGCGAGACAGCTAGATTTCTGCAGATGGCAACGGATCTGTCCGCTCCCGGTACGGTCGCCGCGGGATTCACGTCCACGGCCGGCGACTACGACGACGTCCTCCGATACAACATCGAAGGCGCCCAGCGCTTGGTCGCGAGCCTTCCGGCCGGCGAGTACTCCAGCCTGCTCGACGTCGGCTGCGGGACCGGCTTCGCGTCCCTCGCGATGCACGAGCGTTTCGGCATCACGAAGATCACCGGCGCGGATCCCTCGGCGGGCATGCTGGAGCAGTTCGCCGCCAAGCTCGGTGCGGTTCCCGAGGTCGAGGCCAAGCTGATCGAGGCGGACGTCCTCGGTATGGGCGTCGAGCCCGCAACCCACGACGTCGTGATCTCGACCATGGCGTTTCACTGGTTCCCCGAGAAGCGCAAGGCGATGGCGGCGATGGCCGAGGCGCTGCGGCCGGGCGGGGTGCTGGCGATCCTCGCCTCCGGGCGCGGCGAGTACGAGGTCCAGCAGATGATCTCGCGCATCGAGCCACCAGTCCCGCCGCACTACCTCGGCCTCTACACGCTCGTCCAGCGCGACGGTCCCGAGATGGAGGCCTACATCCGAGAGGCCGGGCTCGAGGTGGTCGACGTGTGGATCGAGCAGCGCAAGCGGCGAACTCCGCTGGAGGCATTGCTCGAGCGCAACCGGGTCGTCGCGAGCCACGTGTTCTCGGACGTGCCCGAGGACCAGCGAGAGGCGCTGGCCGAGCGGTTCGAGGAGGGGATGCGCCGAGAGGTCGGGCCCAAGGGGATGATCGACTACACGTTCACGAAGCTCTTCGCGATCGCGCGAAAGCCGCTCGACTGAGCCCATGACGGCTGCCCGCCGTGGCTCGCCAGGCGGGCCGCGAACGATCGTCTTTCGCACCGAGGGCAGGGGCCCGCGGGTCAAGGGAGCGCACGCCAAGTGGCTTGCGGTCGCGCTCGAGCGCGCCGGGCTGCGGATGGTGATCCAGGATCAGGGTGGGCGCACGCTGGCCGAGCTCGGCTCCGGCGTGAGGTCTCCGGCGGGACGGCTCATCCTGGGGTCGTCGCGGGTCCAGCCGCACATTGCGTCGTTCATCCGATCCCGGCTCTCGCGGGCGGGGCATCGCCGGCGCTCACGGGGCGCCGACGCGTGAGCCGACCCGCGCGCGGCCAGGAGCTCGAGCTCTCGGTCGACGACCTCGCCTTCGGCGGTGCCGGCGTCGCCCGCCACGAGAGCTTCGTCGTGTTCGTGCCCCACACCGCTCCCGGCGATCGGGTGCGCGTGCGTGTGCGCAAGGCGCGCCGGCGGTTCGCCGAGGCGGATGTGCTCGAGGTGCTCACGCCCGGCCCCGACCGGGTCGAGCCGCCGTGCCCGTACGTTCCCGAGTGCGGGGGCTGTCGGCTCCAGCACGTCGACGACGGCGCTGTGCTCGACGCGAAGACGCGGCAGGTCGCCGAGCACCTGCGCCGGATCGGGGGCATCGAGTCGCCGCCGTTGCTCGAGGCCGACCCCGCGATCGAGCCGACGGGCTACCGCAACAAGATGGAGTACTCGGCGGGCGTGGGGGAGACGATCGCGCTCGGGCTGCACGCCGCCGGCAGGTGGGATCGCGTGGTGGACATCGAGCGGTGTCTCATCGCGCGCCCCGAGATCGACGCCGTGCGCGAGACGGTCCGGCGGTGGGCGGACGAGGCGGGCGTTGCCGGCTACGACCGGCGCGGCCTGAATCGGGACGCACCGGAGGGCCAGGCCGGACAGCCGGGCGTCCTTCGCAACGTCGTGGTGCGCGAGGGTGCGGCGACGGGGGAGCTGATGGTGACCGTCGTGACCAGCGGCGGCGTGTCGGACCGGCTCGACGACCTCGCCGACCGTCTGTGGGCGACCCACCGGGGGATGGTCGGGCTCCGATCGGCGGTGACCGACGGCGTCGCCGAGACCACGCAGGGCCTCCCGACCGAGCTCGTTCGCGGCCGCGACTGGTTCCGCGAGCGGGTCGGCGACGTGACCCTGCACCTGTCCGCCGACGCGTTCTTCCAGACCAACACGGGAATGACGCCGACCCTCTACCGGCGCGCCGCCGAGGCGGCCGGGCTGGACGGTGGCCAGACCCTCTACGACCTGTATTCGGGGGCCGGGGCGATCGGCGTGGCCCTGGCGGGCCGCGTGGGGCGGGTGATCGCCATCGAGCTGTCTCCGGACGCCGCTCGTGATGCCGAGCAGAACGCCCGCCGAAACGGCGTCGAGAACCACCTGTCCATCTGCGGCGACGTCGGCCGGGCGCTGCGCCAGCTCCGAGGCCAGCTGCCGGCGCCCGACGCCGTGATCGTCGATCCGCCGCGCGCGGGCCTGTCGGGTCGAGCGGTCCGGCGCATTCTCGAGCTCGCGCCGCCGGTCGTCGCGTACGTCTCGTGTCAGCCGGCGACGCTCGCCGAGAACGCCGCCCGCTTCGTTGCCGGGGGCTACACCCTGGAGTGGGTGCGCCCCGTCGACATGTTCCCTCAGACGCCCCACATCGAGGCGGTTGCCCGGTTCACGAAGGGAAGCTGACCGCCTTCACCGTGGACCCGGGCAGAGCTGGGCCTACTTGCCCCAACTTCGGCCGGTCACTCTGTGAGGCGAACCCGAGAACGAGCGATGCCCCGCATCGGTCGGTCGCAGGTGTTCGGCGAGAGGACGCATGCCGGGTCTGGATGACCCGGACCGTCCGGTCGGGTTCCCCCTCGGGGCACCCCGACGGTGAGCATCGAGGCTCATCCCCTCGATGCGGCGAACCGAGTGCCCCAAGGGCGAAGCGCTGCGGCCTGCGCGTCGGCCAACCAGCCCCGGAGAGACTGAGGCGACGACCAGGGGTCGTCGGCGGCACAGGGCCGGGGCTCTGTGCCCTCCTTGCTGACCACCTGCGGGCGACGGATGCAAGGCATCCGTCGCCCTCGGGGTCAGCTCACTACGCCAGCGAGACCTCGCCCCCAGCCTCCTCCAGCTGGGTCTTGATCTGCTCGGCCTCCTCCTTGGCGACACCCTCCTTGACGTCGCTGGGGGCGCCGTCGACCAGCTCCTTGGCCTCCTTGAGGCCGAGACCGGTCACCGAACGGACGACCTTGATCACCTGGATCTTCTTGTCACCCGCGGACTCGAGCTTGACCGTGAACTCGGTCTGCTCCTCCTCGGCTGAGGCACCACCGTCGGCCGGAGCCGCGCCGGGCGCTGCCGCGACGGCAGCCACCGGGGCGGCGGCCGCAGCCGTGACACCAAACGCCTCCTCGAGGGCCTTGATGCGGTCCGAGAGCTCGAGCACCGAAACGGACTGCAGCTCCTCGATCCACTCTTCCGTCGTCATCGCCATTTGGGTTCGTTCCTCCTGTGTTGGTCCGGGTTGAAGCGAAGTCGTGTTACTCGCCCGCCGCCACGCGCTGCTGGCGGTAGGCCTCGAGCGACCGGGCAAGGCCGGAGTTGAGGTTGCCCATCGCGCTCGCGAACTGCTGGAGCGGTGCGCCGACGCCGGCGAGACCGTGGATCGGCGACGCGATGGCGCCGACGAGCTTGCCGACGAGCACATCGCGCGACGGGAGCTTGGTGAGCTCCACGATCTTGGCGGGGGGAAGGGCCTCGCCCTCGAGCAGCCCGCCCTTCAGCGCGGGTCGCTCGTCGTGCTCGCCGGCGAAGGACGTCAGGGCCTTGGCGGCGAGCGCCGGGTCTCCCTCGATCCAGACGAGCGCGGTCGGGCCGTCCAGGAGGGGCAACAGCTCCTCCCGCCCGGCCTCGTCGGCCGCCCGTCGCGCAAGCGTGTTCTTCACGACCGTGACGCGGGCGTGCTCGCGCACGGAGGCGCGCAGGTCTGCCATCTCCTTCACCGTGAGGCCGCGGTAGTCGGCGGCGATCAGGGTGTCGGTCGCGCCGATTCGCTCCGCGAGCTCGGCGACGACTTTGGCTTTCTCGTCCTGCTTCAGCGTTTCACCTCCAATGCGCGGTGCCTGCCCGGTTCGAGGTGGGCGGCACGTCGCACGCATCGAAGATGCGCGATCCGTCCTTGCCCAACCTCACACGGGTGGCCCCTGGGCCGTTTCGGGCGACGGACGTCGCCCCCGTGAGTCTTCGGTCGGTCGAGTGGGTCGGTCGCTAGGCGGCCGCAGCCTCCCTGATCTGCTCTGCCATCACCGCGGTGTCGATCGGAACGCCGGGCCCCTGGGTCTGGGCCACGGTGATCGAGCGAAGGTACTTGCCCTTCGCCGCCGCCGGCTTGGCGCGAACGATCTCCTCGAGGACCGCCGCGTAGTTGTCGAGCAGCTGGTCCGCCTCGAACGAGCGCTTCCCGATCGCGATGTGGATGATCCCCGCGCGGTCGGTGCGGTACTCGATCTTTCCGGACTTGATGTCCTCGACGGCCCTGGCGACATCCATCGTGACCGTCCCGCTCTTGGGGTTCGGCATCTTGCCCGCGGGCCCGAGGATCCGCCCGAGGCGACCGACGGTCGCCATCATGTCGGGGGTCGCGATGGCGACGTCGAAGTCGGTCCACCCCTCCTCGACGCGCTTGGCCAGGTCGTCCGCTCCAACGGCCTCGGCCCCGGCCTCCTCCGCCTCGCGAGCCTTCTCGCCCTGGGCGAAGACCGCGACCGTGACGCTGCCGCCGGTGCCGTGGGGAAGGCTGATCGTGCCGCGCAGCTGCTGATCGGCGTGACGGACGTTCACGCCCAGACGCATGTGCAGCTCGATCGTCGCGTCGAACTTCGACAGCTCGGGCTCGATGACCATCCGGACCGCGTCCGCGGGGTGGTACGCCCGCTCCGGGTCGATCGCGGCCTTGGCCGCCTCGTATCGCTTGCCGCGCTTGCCCACCTCAGGCCTCCACCGTGACGCCCATGCTGCGCGCCGTGCCCGCGATCACCTTCATCGCCGAGTCGACGTCGTTCGCGTTCAGGTCGGGAAGCTTGGTCTCGGCGATCTGGCGCAGCTGCGCCTTGGTCAGCTCGGCGACCTTCTCCTTGTGGGGCTCAGCCGAGCCCTTGTCGATCCCGAGCGCCTGCCGGATGAGCACCGCCGCGGGCGGGGTCTTGGTGACGAAGTCGAACGTGCGGTCCTCGTAGACCGTGACGACGACCGGCGTGACGACGCCGGCGCCCGCCTGGGTCTGCGCGTTGAAGGCCTTGCAGAACTCCATGATGTTGATCCCGACGCCACCCAGCGCAGGGCCGACGGGCGGCGCGGGCGATGCCTGCCCGGCCGGGATCTGGAGCTTGACGAGCTGAAGAACTTGCTTGGCCATACGAGCGAATCACCATGCGGTCGGAATTTGGCGCGACCGCGGAAGATAGCTCATCGCGCAAGTCACTGCAGAATTCCCTGTGAGCCGAGCCCGAGAACGAGCGATGCCCTGCATGGCTCGGTCGCAGGTGTTCGGCGAGAGGACGCAGCGGGGTCCGGATGACCCCGACCGTCCGGTTGGGCGACAGATCCGGAACAAGAGGTGTCACGAGCTGCGCTCGTGCACCCGAAGGGCCGGATCAGCGACTCCTTGCCTAGGACAGCTTCTTGACCTGGTCGAAGGAGAGCTCGGCCGGGGTCTCGCGGCCGAAGATGCTGACGAGCACCTTGAGGCGGCCGGCCTCGGCGTTGATCTCGGCGATCTCGCCCGTGAAGTCCGACAGCGGTCCGGAGATGACCTTGACCTGCTCGCCGGGGCTGAACTCGGCGCGCACCCGCGGACGGGCCTCAGTCGCCTTCTTCATCAGGCGATCCACCTCGGGCTGGCTGAGCGGCACGGGGTCGCTGTCGCGGCTGCCCCCCACGAAGCCCGTCACGCCCGGGGTGTTGCGCACCAGGTAGAGCGCGTCGGGGGTCATGTCCATGTTGACCAGCACGTAGCCGGGAAGGGTGCGCTTCTCGGTCGGCACCTTCTGGCCGTCCTTGGTCTCGACGACCTGCTCGGTCGGGATCACGACCTCGCGCACGCGGTCAGCCTGACCCATCGACTCGAGCCGATGCTCGAGGTTGGCCTTCACCTTCTTCTCGTGGCCAGAGTAGGTGTTGATCACATACCAGCGGAACACGCGTCAGTACCGTCCTCGTCGTCCCTCGGGGTCCAGGGTCTGGCTAGAAGATCGCGTCGACGGCTCGCTCGAAGATGTTGTCGAGCACGGCCAGGTAGGCCGACACGATCGCAACGACGACGAGCACGACAGCAGTCGACTGCAGCAGGGTCTGTCGATCGGGCCAGCTGACCTTCCGAAGCTCCGCGATGACTTCCTGGATGAAGCGGGAGGTCTTGTTGCGCTGGACGTCCTTGGTGACGGTTCCGGACTTCTCGACTCGGCGCTTCTGCTGTGGCCGCGGTGAAGGCGGGCCGCTCTGGCGACGCTTGCGGCTTCGCGCCCCCGCGCTCGCGCGAGCAGGGGTCGACTTGCTGCCGCCGGACTTGCCGTCGCCGGAGTCCCCTCCCTCGCCTTTGGCGGCTCGCGCCCGTGCCATCGTCGATTCCGATCGTGACAGGGCCGGAGGGACTCGAACCCCCAACCCCCGGTTTTGGAGACCGGTGCTCTACCAATTGAGCTACGGCCCTTCGCTGTTCGCCGAGTCGGAGCCTCGCCAGAAGGGCCGACTCGGGGAGCTCCGCCGCGCCTGGCACGACGGCGAGCCGAGGGTACCACAGGGCCTCGCCCCCACACGGCGGGCGATCTGAGGCCCCTCACGTTCCGATCAGCGGCGCGGTGAGGCCTCGAACTCCATCGCCTCCAGCGCGGCACCGGTCTCGTCCGCGATCTCCTCCAGCGAGCGCCCCTTGGTCTCCGGGACCTTCGTGACGACGAAGATGATCGAGAGGACCGCGATGGCCGCGTAGAGGAAGAACGTGACCGAGGATCCGAGCGCGTCGAGCAGGCTGAGGAAGGTCAGCGCGACGACGAAGTTCGAGATCCAGTTCACCATCACGGCGAAGCTCATCGCCGGCTCGCGGACGCGCTGCGGGTAGATCTCGCCGATCAGCACCCAGACGACCGGACCGAGACTCGCCGCGAAGCTCGCGATGTAGACGAGCATCGCGATGAGGCTGACGGTGGCACTGGCCGTGCCCTCGAAGAAGAAGGCGATCCCGAGCATCACGAGGCCGGTCGTCATGCCGACCAGGCCGGCGACCAGGAGCGGCTTGCGCCCGAGCCGGTCGACGTACCTGATGGCGATCACGGTCGCGGCCATGTTCACGAAGCCCACGATGATCGAGGCGGCGACCGCGTCGGCGTTCGAGTCGAAGCCGGCCCGCGCGAAGATCGTCACGTCGTAGTAGATGATCGTGTTGATCCCGGTGAACTGCTGCACGGCGGCGAGCACCGCACCGATCAGCAGCACGCCGCGCACCGCCGGCGAGAAGATCTCGCGCCAGTTCACCTCCTTCGCGCGTGCGAGCTGGCGCTGGAGGTCGGCGATCGTCTCGTCGACCTCCTCGGGAGGGATGAGGGTCGAGAGCACCCGCCGGCCGGCGGCCAACTTGCCCTTGGCGATCAGGTAGCGCGGGCTCTCCGGTGCCTGCGCCATGCCGATGAAGAGCACGACCGCCGCGACACTCGCGATCCCGAGCTCCCAGCGCCACCCTCCGGTCACGTCGACGAAGGCCTCGTCGACGAGCGTCGCGACGAAGATGCCCACGGTGATCGCGAACTGGTAGAGCGAGACCAGGGCGCCGCGTCGGCTCGGGGGCGCGGTCTCCGAGATGTACATGATCACGGCAACCGAGACGAGGCCGACACCGAGACCCACGATCACGCGGGAGATGATCAGGACCGAGACGTGGGGGGCGAACGCGGACCCGATCGCGCCGAGCAGGAACAGGACCGAGGCCAGGAGGATCGTCGGCCGGCGCCCGACCCTGCGCGCCACCGCTCCCGCGCTTGCCGCGCCGATCGTCGCACCGACGAGGACCGCCGAGACGACGATCTCGAAGCCGAGGTCGCTGAGGCCGAACCTGTCCTCGATCATCTCGGCGGCGCCGCTGATGACCCCGGTGTCGTAGCCGAAGAGCAGGCCCCCGATTGCCGCCAGGATGGCGACGCGGGTCACCGCACCCGAGCGCTGTCGCTCGGTCGGGGCGGTGGCCTCCGCTGCCGTGTCCGCCTGCTCCTCGCCCTCGGCCATCGCCACCCCCGGGCCGCAGGCCGCCCGGATGGGCGCTCGTCGCAGCCGTGCCGCGTAGGCTACCCGCCCGGATGGCTGACTGGAGCGACTGGTACACCCGCGAGGATCCGACCGGCTGGGTCCTCCCGAGGTTGCTTCGCGCACGCGCGGAGGCGAGCCCCGATCGCCAGTTCCTCCGCTTCGGTGACGAGGAGTGGCAGAGCTACGGGCTCGTCGACGAGCGCACGTCGCGTGTCGCCAACGCACTCGTCGAGCGTGGGCTCCAGCCTGGTGAAGCCGTCTCGACGCTGCTTCCGAACTGCTCGGACTACTTTCCGCTCTGGTTCGGGATCCAGCGCGCCGGCGGGGTCCAGAGCCCGATCAACACCGCCTATCGCGGCGACTTCCTCTCGTGGGTCATCAACCTGCCGAGGAGCCGCTTCCTGGTCATCGCCGACACGCACATCGAGCTTCTGGAGGCCGTGCGCGGCGAGCTGCCCCATCTGGAGCACGTGATCGTCTGGCGCTCGGGCCAGGACGCGCCGCCGGCCCCGCCCGGGAGCGAGCCGCTCGACGCGCTGCTGGAGGCACCGGCCATCGATCCCGAGGTCGACGTGACATGGGTCGACGACGCGCGGATCATGTTCACGTCCGGCACCACCGGCCGCAGCAAGGGGGCGATCAAGCAGCACGCCTCGGACTACTTCTCGGGGCGCACCTACATCGAGGTCGTCGGTCTCGAGGAGTCGGACACGGTCTTCTCGTGCCTGCCGCTCTTCCACTCGAACGCCCAGGTGCTGGCGACGTACCCGGCGATGATCGCGGGCGCCCGCCTCGCGTTCGTCGAGCGCTACTCCTCGAGCCGGTTCTGGCGTCAGGTGATCGACGCCGAGGCGACGGTCTTCAACACCGTGAGCGCGATCAACTACTTCATCTGGAACACGCCCGAGAGCGAGCTCGATCGAGCGCATCGCGTCCGGCGGATCATGGCGATGCCGGCGCCGAAGGACATCTATTACGACTTCGAGGAGCGCTTCGGAATCCGCTTCCACGAGGGCTACGGGCTGACCGAGACGGGGATGGTGACTTACGTGCCCCCCAATGCGGGCCCGCGCCCGGGCAGCTGTGGCGTGTCGACGCCGGGGTTCGAGGTCACGGTGGTCGAGCCGGGGACCGACCTCCCCCTGCCGGCCGGGCAGGCCGGCGAGATCGTCGTCGACGCCAAGCTCCCCAACATCGTCATGCGCGCCTACGCGGGGATGCCCGAGAAGACCGCCGAGGACTTCCGCAACCTGAAGCTGCACACCGGCGATCTCGGTCGCATGGACGAGGACGGCTACCTCTACTTCATGGACCGGGTGAAGGACTACATCCGGCGCCGCGGCGAGAACGTCTCGTCGATGGAGGTCGAGCGAACCGTCGCCTCGTATCCGGGGATCCTCGAGGCCGCCGCGATCGGGGTGCAGGCGAGCGAGGGCGCCTCGGCGGAGCAGGAGATCCTCGTGTGCCTGGTGCTCGCCGACGGGGTCGAGCTGGATGCACAGGAGCTGTGGGCCTGGCTCGACGAGCGGATGCCGTACTTCGCGGTGCCGCGGTTCCTGCGCGTGGTCGACTCGCTGCCCAAGACGCCCACCGAGCGCGTTCGCAAGGTGGAGCTTCGCGAGCACGGGATCACGGCCGACACGTACGATCGATCGGGTGGGTGAAGAGCCGGACCTGGCCGAGGCCGCCGCCTACATCCAGGGCGAACGCCCGAGCCTCGAGGAGGAGCACGTCTGGTCGGTGCTGATGGAGCTCGGCGATCCTCCGGCCCCGGCCGCCGAGGGCCTCGCCCTCGACCTGCTCGCCTCGACCCATCCTGAGATCACCGCGAAGGACGTGAAGCTGGTCCTGCGCGAGTGGCGCGCGTACGTGGACCTGGCGGGCGAGGACGACTGGGACTAGCGCCCGAGTCGCATCGCTCTCCCCCGCGGCGTGTCAGCCGGTCGCGCCCGCCCCGCGCCCGGCCCGGCGCCCAGCCCTCCCGAGCAGCAGGTCACGGGCCGCGTTCAGCGCGACCGTGAGCCCTTCGGCGTGTGCGCGGATGATCGGGTGCAGGCCCTCGACCCGGTCGGGGTGGGCCTTGCCGACCTGGGTCCGGTACGCCCGCTCGACCTCCTCCGCGGACGCCGTGACCGACACCCCGAGGAGGGCCGCCGCGGCGGCCCGGTCGCGGGGGAGGGCCGGGATCTCGCCTGCTCGTGCGCCGTTCGCCGGTGGCGTGCGCGCCTGACGCGTTCGCCGCTCGGCGTTCAGGGCGATGCGCTCGGCCTCGAGCTCCGCCTTGACCTCCGCCAGGTGGGCGCGCTCGCGCTGGACCTCCTGGGCGAGCGCGAGCAACCGTTGGTCACGCTCCGAGTGGTCCGCCCGGAGCGCGCCGACCAGGTCGTCGGCGCCGAGCGTCTCGGGGTGGTCGGCGGGCACCGTCCGGCCGGAGCCGTTCTCCCCGCGACAGATCGCCTCGACGACCTCCGACAGGCGCAGGTGGGCCCGATTGCCGGCGGTCGGACCGTCGCTCGGCGCGAGCCGGACCGGCGCGACACCCTCCCAGCGGGGCACCACGAGATATGACGCCGAGGACCGCCCGACCAGGAGCGCCCGTCGCCCGTCGCCGCTCCATGCCTCGCCCACTCCGAGGAGCGCGAAGCGCGCGTCGCCGTCCTCGTCGTGCTCGAGCGCCGACACCTCCGACGCCAGGTCGGCGAGCCGGCGCGCGACCTCGCTCGCGTCGGGCCCGTCGAGCTCCATCTCACGGGCGGCGGCAAGCGCGTCCGCGAGCGCGGCGACACCCTGTCCGGCACCAGCGGCGAGCACACGCCACCAATGCGCCCACGGATCGGCGTCGTCGACCCGAGCCGCGATCGCCCCGGCCTCGCGGGGCAGGTCGAGCGCGTGCAGCGCGCTCGCGAGCGCGAGCGGGGCACCCTCGGCGTCGTTGATCGCGGTTGCGGCCGACAGCAGGACCACCTGGCGCCACCGGGCGTCCGTCCCACGGGCGGGGCTGGGTCCGGCGGCGGCGAGGAATGGGTCGGCCACGCAGCAACCGTAGCGAGGTCGCCCGGCCGTGGTCCGCTTCCCGCGTGCGTCCGGGTTCGGTCCGTGCCATTGTCATGCCGGTGAACCGCCTCGCCGCAGAATCGAGCCTCTACCTGCGCCAGCACCGGGAGAACCCGGTCGACTGGTACCCCTGGGGGGACGAGGCGTTCGAGCGGGCCCGCGCGGAGGATCGGCCCGTGCTGCTGTCGGTCGGCTACTCCTCGTGTCACTGGTGTCACGTGATGGCGCACGAGTCGTTCGAGGACGCCGACACCGCCGCGGTGATGAACGAGCTGTTCGTGAACGTGAAGGTCGACCGCGAGGAGCGGCCCGACGTCGACTCGCTCTACATGCAGGCGACCCTCGCCCTCCACGGGCACGGCGGCTGGCCCATGACGGTCTTCCTGACTCCCGAGCGCAAGCCGTTCTATGCGGGAACCTACTTCCCGCCCCAACCCAGGGGGGGCCTGCCGGGTTTCGTCGACCTGTGCCGCGCTGTTGCGGAGGCGTATCGGGAGCGCCGGGACGACGTCGTCGCCCAGGCCGACCAGGTGATCGCGCGGCTCGACGAGGTCGCCGCAGGAGCGGCGCCGGACGGCGAGATCGACCCCAGAGTGATCGACGACGCGATGGTCGGCCTCGCCCGTCATCACGATGCCGTGAACGGTGGCTTCGGGGGCGCACCGAAGTTCCCGCCATCGCTCACGCTGGAGTTCCTCCTTCGTCGAGCGTGGGCCGAGCCGGACTCCCCGCACGCCCGCGAGATCGCCGAGCTGACGCTCGCGCGCATGGCGGCCGGAGGCATCTACGACCAGCTCGGCGGCGGCTTTCATCGGTACGCCGTCGACGGCATCTGGCTCGTCCCCCACTTCGAGAAGATGCTCTACGACAACGCCCTGCTCGCGCGGGCGTACGCGCTCGCCGACCGGGTGACGGGCAATGCCGCCCACCGACGGGTCGCGACCGAGACCCTCGACTACCTCCTGCGCGAGATGCGTCGCCCGGACGGTGCGTTCGCTGCGGCCCAGGACGCCGACTCGCCGGGCGGCGAGGGGGCGTACTTCGTCTGGACGCCGGCCGAGCTGGCGCGCATCCTCTCGCCCGAGGAGGCCGCGGCGGCGAGCCTGCGGTTCGGCGTCACCGACCAGGGCAACTTCGAGGGTGGCGCGACCGTGCTGCACCTCTCGCTCCCGCTCGAGGAGGTGTCGCGGCGGATCGGCGAGGACCCCGGCCCGCTCCTGGCCTCGGCCCGGCGCAAGCTGCTCGAGGCTCGCGCGGGTCGAGCCGCTCCGGCCCGTGACGACAAGGCGATCACCTCGTGGAACGCGATGGCAGTGGCAGCTTTCGCCGACGCCGGCCTCATGCTCGATCGCGCCGACTACACGGACGTCGCGCGCGAGACGGCGGCGTTCCTGCTCGACAACCTCATCGTCGACGGGCGCCTGCGCAGGGTCCACGACGGAGAGCGGGCCCAGCACCTCGGCCAGCTCGACGATCACGCCGACCTGTGCCACGCCTTGCTGGTGCTGTACGAGGCGACCTTCGAGCCGCGATGGCTGAGCGCGGCGCGCGAGATCGCCGCGTCGATCATCGACCTGTTCGGCGAGGAAGGCGGCTTTCGGTACGTCGGACGGGACGGCGAGCAGCTGGTCGCGCAGACCCGGGACCTCGAGGACAACCCGACACCGGCGGGCAACAGCCAGGCGGCCTGGGCCTTCCTGCGCCTCGCGCGGCTCACCGGCGAGTCCGAGCTGGAGGATCGCGCGCTCGCCGCGCTTCGGCTCGTCAGCGAGAGCGTCGGCACGTACCCCCACGCCTTTGGCACCGCGCTGACCGCACTCGACTTCTGGCTCTCGCATCCGCGCGAGGTCGCGGTGGTCGGAGACGCGGCGGACCCCCGGTTCGGGCAGCTGATCGCCACCGCCAGGGCCCACGCCGGCCCGGCCGCGGTGATCGCCGCCTGCGCCCCGGGCGACGAGACCGCGATCTCGGCGGCCCCGCTCCTGGCCGACCGCTCGCTGATCGACGACGCCCCGACCGCCTACATCTGTCGGGACTTCGCCTGCGAGCTGCCGCTCACCAGCCCCGACCTGCTGGAGGAGCTGCTCACCCGACCGTCGCGGTCGGGTCACGAGCCCGGGTAGCCGGATGTCGATTCCGTCCACGCGCGTTCGTCGCGTGGACGACGGCGGGCACCGCCCGCCCCAACGAGGAGGACACCGTGCCGCACTACCTGCTGTCGGTCCACACCGACTCGAGCAGCCCGGCCGACCCGATGTCCGACGAGGACATGCAGGCGATGATGTCGCGGGTCACCGCGCTCGAGGACGACATGCGCGACAGCGGCGCATACGTCTTCGGCGGCGCCCTGCACGGCCATGACGAGACGACCGTCGTGGCGATCGAGAGCGGCACGGTTCTGAAGACCGACGGCCCCTACGCCGAGTCGAAGGAGCACATCGTCGGCTTCTACCTCATCGACGCCACCGACCTCGATGCCGCGCTCGCCTGGGCGGCGAAGGTCACCGACGCGGTTCGAAAGCCGATCGAGGTGCGCCCGTTCCGCCACTCGGACCTGGCCTGAGGGATCCGCGGCGCCGGCGACGCCGACGACCTCGGCGAGATCGTGCCGGCCGGCCGGCACCCGATGCGCCGGCCGGCCTCGCTACAGTTGGGCGAGTGGCGGACCTGACGGAGATCGAGCGGCTGATCGCGACGGCGCTGCCCGGCGCTCGAGTGCAGGTCGTCGACCAGGGCGGTGGGGACCACCTCGCGGCCGAGGTCGTCGCGCCGCAGTTCCAGGGACTCACCCGCATCGAGCAGCACAAGCTCGTCTACGGTGCCGTCCAGTCTCGGCTCGACGACGGCAGCATTCACGCACTCGCACTCAAGACGAAAGCGCCGGAGGCCTGATGACCGACATGCTCACGATGACCGACGAGGAGATCCTCGCGCAGATCCAGCGCGAGACGTCGGAGAACCGTGTCTTCCTCTACATGAAGGGCACGCCCGACGCGCCGCGCTGCGGGTTCAGCAACCAGGTCGTGATGATCCTCGACCACCTCAGCACCGAGTACCAGGCGCGCGACATCCTCGTCGACCCGCGGATCCGCGAGGTCCTCTCGGGTTGGTCCGACTGGCCGACGATCCCGCAGCTCTTCGTCGACGGCAAGCTCGTCGGTGGGTGCGACATCGTCACCGAGATGTTCCAGGAGGGCGAGCTCGAGCCCACCCTGAAGGGCGCCGAGGCGTAACCCGAGGCCGGGGCGCGGCTCGTGCCCAACCCGGTCTTCGACGACGGCGACCAGCTCGCCGAGGTGCACGCGCACCTCGGCGGCGGCGTGGACGCGGCCTCGATGTGGGAGCTCGCCCACGAGCAGGGCATCAAGGTCCCGTTCGACGACTACTGGGACTTCGCCGCCGCGACCAACGTCCACGGCGGCACCGCCGGCCTCGCCGGACTGGACTCGGTCTACCAGCTGACCGAGCTGATCCAGAGCAGCCCGGAGGCGGTGTTCCGATCCGTCTACGGGATGCTCGCGGGCGGCTATCGCTCGCAGCGCATCACGACCCACGAGGTGCGCTTCAACCCCGCCAAGCGCAACCGGGGCGGCGAGCGGGACCTCGACGCGATCGTGCTCGCCGCCGCGCACGCGGTCGATCGGGCGGTGCTGGAGTACCCGATTCGCGCGGGGATCGTGCTGATGATGGACCGCGCGTTCGCGCCGGAGCTGAACGCGGCGATCGTCGAGCGCGCGATCCGCTTTCGCAACCGCGGGGTGGTGGGAATCGACATCGGCGGGCCACGCCCGCGCGGGTCGGCGCCGCCCTATCGGTACTCCGACCTTCGTCCCCTGGTCGAGCGCGCGCGCGCCGCCGGCCTCGGGGTGACGCTGCACGCGGGTGAGGAGGGACTCGGGGTCGCCGATCCGTCGCCGTACGTGGACGAGATGCAGCAGGTGGTCGAGCTCGGCGTCGATCGGATCGGGCACGGCATCATCGCGGCGCTCGACGCGCGGCTGCTGGCTCGAGTCGCCGAGGCGGGCATCGTGCTGGAGCTGTGCCCGACCTCGAACCTGCGCACCGGCGCGGTGCGCGACGAGACCCAGCTGGCGGAGGTCGTCTTCGACCTCCAGTCGGGGGGAGCGCAGATCGTCGTCGCGACGGACGGACCCGAGATGATCGGGACCAGGCTGCGCCAGGAGCACGCTCGGCTCGTGCGACTGGGCGCGCTGACGCGCGAGCAGGCTCGTGAGGCGAACGCTCGCGCCCACGAGGTGGCCTTCGTCAAACCCCTCGACTGGGCGGCCGGCTAAGCCGGAAACGGCACGGGTCGCCCCCGCTGCACGGCGAGCACCACCACGTCGTCGCGCAACGACTCGTCCTCGTGGAGCCGCGCCCGCTCGACCAGGCGCTCCAGCCGCGTCTCGAGCGCGGAGTGCCACTCCGACTCCAGCACGGCGCACGCGCGCTCGACGCCGAAGACATCGGAGCCCTTGCGGGCCTCGATGAGGCCATCCGTGAACAGGTAGATCGTGCCGCCCGGCGGGATCCGGGTGGTCGTCACCGGCCACTCGGCCTCGTCCATGACCCCGAGCAGCGGGCCGGTCCCCTCTTGCTGTAGCTGCCTGCAGCCGGTCTGGGCCGACACGAACGGCGCGGGGTGGCCGGCACGGACGAAGTTGACCCGACCGTTGCGCTCGACGAGCCCGTAGATCAGCGACGCGAACATGCCCTGGGAGCGCAGGTCCGGTGAGGCCATCTGCGCGTTCAGCGCGGCGATCACCGCGGCGGGGTTGGGATTGACCGAGACCAGCGTGCGCCAGCCGAACCGAAGCGCGGCGGCATGGGCGGCCGCGGTGGCCCCGTGGCCGGAGATGTCGCCCACCATGATCGCCAGCCGACCGTCCGGGAGCCGCTCGGCGTCGTAGAAGTCGCCCCCGACCAGGAGTGCGCGCTCCGCGGGCTGGTAGCGGACGGCCACGTTCAGCCCGAGGACGCTCGGCAGGCTCACGGGCAGGAGGCCGCTCTGCACCGTCTCCCACAGCCGTCGCTCGGCCTGCTGGGTGGCCTCCCGCCGGGCGGCGGCTGCCGCCGACTGTCGCTGCGCGACGACCTCGCTCTGCATCGTGTTGAACCCGTCCGACAGCTCGGCGACCTCGAGGACGGCGGTCTCGCTCGTCTTCACCGGACGCGACAGATCCCCCGCCGCGACCCGTCGCACACCGGCGGTCACGAGCCCGATCGGCCCGCCGACGCGCCGCCACAGCTGACGGCTCGCAAACGCGACCATCACCAGGCAGAGCACCGCCGCCAGGACGATCGCGGCGAGCGTGGCCGCCGCTCGGCGGTCGAGGTCGCGGTTGGTCTCGACACGCGTCTGCTCGATCTGGCTCTGGAGCCGGCGCTGGGCCTGGCGGACCCGGTTGAACGCGATCTCGTCGGTGCCCTCGTTGACCCGGGTGGTGGCCGCCTCGACCCGGTCTTGGCGACGGAGGCTGATCAGCGTCCGCGCCTCCTCGAAGTACGCCATCGCGGCCGAGTCGAACTCGTTCACGACCTCCTGCAGGTCCTCGTCGGCGCCGACGACCCGTCGCAGCTGCGCGAGCTGGTTGGGGTAGTCGTCACGAGCGGTCGTGTACGAGTTGAGGAAGTCACCCCGGCCCGTCACGACATAGCCGCGGTTCGTCGTCTGCGCGTTCAGGAGGCTGACGAGCACCACGTCCGCCGCCCGCTGCCGCGTCACGGCCTGCTGCCCGGCGTCTCGATACTCCTGAGCCGTGAAGATGATCCCGACGATCGCGACGACGATCAGGATTCCGAGGATGACGGCGAGCGCGACGACGAGCCGGGTGAGGAGGGCGCGCAGCGACGGACGCTCGGTGGAGCGCAGCGACGCGATCCACGACCTGACGTCGAGGCGACCCCTCCAGCCGCGGCCCGAGCCGGCAGCCCCGTCATCGGTGCCCGGCGCGCCATCCTCCGCTTCGGGGTCGCCACGACCCGAGCGGCGGGTCAGGGGGATGTCTCGACCCCGTCGCGCGATGGGCAGGTGATGACGACGGCGACCGTCCCGCCACCGTCGACGGCGACCGTCCGTTCACCCCCGATCCCGAGAAGCCGCGCCTCGCCCTCAGCCAATGTCGTCGTCCCCCGAAGGTTGCGGTCGCACGTCGGGGTCGAGGAGGGTCCACCACCGATGCGACTCGCGATGTCGAGCCCGCCCAAGATAGCTCCGATCGCGGTAAACGGGCCGGAAAGCCGACAACCGGCAACGCTCGGAAACGGCGGGCGTACGGCGTCAGCCGGCCGACCGGATGTCGGCCACGCGCTCGATCCCCCGCTCGCGCATCATCCGAGCGAGCTCCCGGTTGATCCGTCGCACGAGCGACGGCCCCTCGTAGACCAACGCCGTGTAGAGCTGAACCAGTGAGGCCCCGGCCGCGAGCTTGTCCCAAGCGTCCCGTGCCGAGGACACGCCCCCGACGCCCACCACCGCCAGTGCGCCCTCCGCCCTCCTGGCCACTCGGCCGACGAGCTCGGTGCTGCGGAGCCGAAGGGGCGCTCCACTCAGGCCGCCCTCCTCGGACGTCATCGCCGCGGGCGACCGAAGCCCGGCCCGCGACAGCGTCGTGTTGCTGACGACGACCCCGGCGAGCTCGAGCTCGAGCGCGAGCTCGGTGACGGCGTCGACCTGCTCGTCGGAGAGGTCCGGCGCGAGCTTCACGAGCACCGGCCGCCTCGGCTCACCCGACCACTCGGCCGATCGCACGTCGACGTCGAGCACGGCGGTCAGGATCTCGCCGAGCGCGGAGCGCGCCTGCAGGTCGCGCAGCCCCGGCGTGTTCGGCGAGCTCACGTTGACGACGACGTAGTCCGCGTAGGGCCAGAGTCGCTCGACCGCGGCGGCATAGTCGTGCACGGCCCGCTCGGCGAGCGTGTCGCGGCTCTTGCCGACGTTGACCCCGATCGGGATCGCCACCCTGCCACGGGCCCGAGCG
The DNA here is from genome assembly GCA_028285405.1 of Thermoleophilia bacterium. Lineage (GTDB taxonomy): Bacteria > Actinomycetota > Thermoleophilia > Miltoncostaeales > Miltoncostaeaceae > JANQPH01. The sequence continues at coordinate 65,703 of JANQPH010000041.1, read as the reverse complement.
GCCGCGAGGCGGCTCGCGACGACGACCGAGCCCGGGTTGTTGAAGCCGAGCCGGTTGATCAGGGCATGGTCGCTTCCGAGACGGAACATCCTCGGGCGAGGATTCCCCGCCTGCGGCTCCGGGGTGACCGTCCCGACCTCGGCGAAGCCGAAGCCGACCGCCGCCCACGCGTCGACCGCGCGCGCGCCCTTGTCGAAGCCGGCCGCGAGCCCGATCGGCGAGGGGAACCGAAGGCCCATCGCCGTGACCTCGAGCGCCGGGTCGATCTGCGCTCGCGGGAGCCGGCGGCCAACCCGCTCGGCGAGGGCGATCGCGGCCTCGTGCGTGCGCTCGGGGTCGAGCCGAAAGAGCGCCGGCCGAACGAGTCGCCGATATGGGTCCACTCAGGCGAGCGTGTCGATGATGTCCGCGAGCGCGAGGTCCTTCTCGGTCACGCCGCCCTCGCTGTGGGTCGCGAGCGTCACCGTCACCGTGTCCCAGCTGATCGCGAGGTCGGGATGGTGATCCATCTCCTCCGCCGGCTCCAGGATCGCATTGACGAACCCGACGGAGCCGACGAAGCCGCCCCGATCGGGAAAGCGCTTCACGATCGTCGCTCCCTGCCGCTCCCAGCCGCTCCGCGCGCTGAGCTCCGCGTCGACCTGCTCGTCAGTCAGTACCGCCACCAGTGCACCTCCCTCGTCGTGCACGCCGAGCCTACGCGACCCTCGGGCCCAGACCACCGCCCGGCGGACCGTCGGCTACCGTCGCGACGTGATGCGCGCCGCTGACCCCCACGCGGCCTTCTGCGAGCACGCCGACGTGGCCCTTCCCGGAGCGCCCGAGGGACCCCTGGCGGGGCGGACCTTCGCGGCCAAGGACATCTTCGATGTCGCCGGGCACACATGCTGCGCCGGAAGCCCGGACTGGCTCGCCACCCACGCACCAGCGTCGGCGACCGCGTCGGCGGTTCGCAAGCTCCTCGACGCCGGGGCGACCCTCGTCGGCATGACGCGAACGACCGAGCTGACCTACAGCGGGACGGGACGGAACGAGCTCTTCGGCACGCCCGTCAACCCGGCGGCCCCGGGCCGGCTGCCCGGCGGGTCGTCGAGCGGCTCGGTCGTGGCCGTCGCGGCGGGACTCGTCGACTTCGCGCTCGGCTCGGACACCGGTGGATCGATCCGGGTCCCGGCCGCCCTCTGCGGCGTCTACGGGCTGCGCCCGACCCACGGCGCGATCGCCAACGACGGCGTGGTGGCCCTTGCCCCCTCGCTCGACACCCTCGGCGCCTTCGCACGGGACCTCGAGACCCTTCGCGCGGTCTACTCGGTGCTCCTCGACGACGCGCCCGCACCGGTCTCGTGGACCCGGATCGTGTGCCCCGACGACGCCTGGTCGATCGCCGACCCTCGGGTCGCGGCCGCGCTTGCGCCGACCGCCGCCCGCCTGGCCGACCTCCTCCCAGTCGAGCGGATGGACCTCGCCGATGACCCCGGTGGCCTGCCCGCATGGGTCGACGACACCCGTGTCTGCCAGGCGTTCGAGGCCTGGCAGACACACGGCGAGTGGGCGTCGGCCGCGCCGCGCACCCACGGCGTCCTCGTCGGTCGCCGCCTCGAGAGCGCCCGGACCACGACCGCCGAGCAGTCACGACGGGCGAACGCCTCGCGCCAGGTCGCGAGCCGGCGGATGCACGACATCGTCGGCACGGATACCGTCGTGTCGCTGCCCGCGTGTCCGACGGTCGCGCCGCCCGTCGAGACGACCGACGACGACCTGCTCGACTGGTGGGCCCGAGTCTCGTGCGTGACAGTGCCGGGTCACCTGGCCGGGTTGCCGCAGCTCACCGTCCCCGCTGGATCGGTCGACGGCGCTCCCGTCGCCCTCTCGCTGCTCGGCCCGCCCCGGTCCGAGCTCGCGCTCATCGACCTGGCGGGCCGGCTCCTTCCCTGACCGGTGCCGGCGCGTGGTCCGAGTCGAGGTCGCAGGCGGCGACCGACGACGATGCGTGCATCCACATCCCCATCGCCCTGCGGTAGACGATCCGCTCGCCGCAATGGACGCAGCGCTCGTCGGCGAAGGCCGCGGGGCGGGCATCCCCTGCTTGCTCATCGGGCACGACAGCGACGATAGCCGGCAGCGCCGGGCGACAGCGAGCGGTCTATCCTCACCGGTGGGCCGTTAGCTCAGCTGGTAGAGCAGGGGACTTTTAATCCCAAGGTCGCAGGTTCGAGCCCTGCACGGCCCATCACCTCGACCGGGAGCGCGCCCACGGGGCCCGCCCTATCGCACTCGCGCGGACGGCGCCCCGGGGCCCGCCTGTACGCCACGATTCACACGTAACGCGTCGGGGCCCTGCTCGCGGTCGAGGAGCGTGCGCCCGCGGACGTTTATCCGCAATTTACGTGCTCCGCCGGCCCGTGTTCATCGCCCTGTAACTCGGCCTGTTCCTCATCGCGATGCGGATGTCAAAGGGTGACACGACGCCCGTGTTAGCTTCCTCGCCGCCCAAGTCGTGCCCGTTCGTGTGAGCCCTCATACATGTGAGGCGTTGCGGCGTGGCACGGGCTTTGTCACGCCATTTCAACGTCGAGATCACGAGGTGTCTCTTGAAAGGAATGATGCGCGGCGTGCTGGTCGCCACCGCCATTGGCGGGCTCAGCCTGACCTACGCCGCTTCCGCACTTGGCGTCGCGACCGGTTCCGGCGCCAGCTTCCCCAACCGGGCCTACCAGCAGTGGTGCCAGGACTCCGGACTCTGCTCGTACACGTCGAAGGGCTCGAGCGGGGGCATCCGTGACTTCATCGCCGGCACGACCGACTTCGGTGCCTCCGACGCTCCGCTGACCTCGAGCCAGCTGGCCCAGCTTCGGGCCAACCGCAACGGCGCCAACGTCGTCTACATCCCGACGCTCATCGGCGCCATCACGGTGCCGACGAACATCGACGGCGTGAACGGTCGCCTGCGGCTGCGCGGCAAGACGATCGCCCAGATCTTCTCTGACCAGATCGTCAACTGGAACGACCCCCGCATCAGGCGCGACAACCGCGGAAAGCGTCTGCCGAACGAGACGATCACCAAGTGCGTCCGCGCCGACGGATCCGGCACGAGCTTCGCCTTCTCGAAGGCGCTCTCGAAGTTCGACCGCAACTTCGCCCGCACGGTCGGCGCCTCGCAGACGCCGAAGTGGCCCACCGCGAACCTGCAGAAGGGCCCCAAGAACCCCGGCGTCGCCGCGTGCGTGAACGCCAACAGCAACTCCATCGGCTACGTCGACATCGCCGACTCCCGCGCGGCGGGTCTCCTCGGCAAGTCGGCTGCCGTCGGCAAGAACACCCGCATCAAGGGCAAGCGCAAGCTCCAGTTCACGACGCCGAGCACGCGCTCCACCTCGAAGGCGGGCAACGTCCGGATCCGGCGCGGTCAGAGCCTGAACGTCGACCTGACCGGCGCGGCCTCCCCGGGCGCATACCCGCTCTCGACCACCACCTGGATCCTGGCGTACAACAACTACGCCCGGGCCGGCAAGGGTGGCTCGAGGGCCGACGTGATCAAGATGCTGAACTACTTCCTCGGCAACAGGGCTCAGCGCGCCCTGGCCAAGCAGCAGTTCGCCCCGCTTCCGGAGAACCTCAGGGCTGAGGCACGGAGGCAGGTCCGCACGAAGATCCGCTAGATCGGGATCTGCGTGAGAGCCCACGCCGCGGGCGCGACCCGCCCGCGGCGTGGATCTCGTCCCTCTCCATGACCTCGGGGCATCCAGAGCCACCCGCCGCCCCGCGGCTCGCGCAGCGCGCTGGCCGGCTGGGCCGCGGCATCGGCAGCCGAGCGGCGGACGTCCTCTACGAGATCCTCGCGGCTGCAGCCTGCCTGGCCGGCCTGCTCGGCATCGGCTACCTCGTGTGGAAGACCGCCGCGGAGACCGGAGCGGTCTGGCGCGAGATCGGGGTATGGAGCTTCCTCACCGGCCAGCAGTGGATCCCGTTCGATCCGGCCGGGGAGCCCGCGTTCGGAGCGCTGCCGTTCATCTACGGAACCGTCCTGACCTCCGCGATCGCGCTCGTGCTCGCGGTTCCGCTCGCGGTTGGCGCCGCGCTGGCGACCACCGTGCTGTTGCCCCGACCGCTGCGCGAGCCCATCTCGCAGGTCGTGGACCTGCTGGCGGCCGTCCCATCGGTGGTCTACGGGCTCTGGGGCATCACCGTGATGGTCCCCGCCCTCACCCCGATGCTCGAGTGGATCGCTCGCCAGGGAGATCGCCTCGGGATCGGGTTCATCTCCGGACCGGTCACGAGCGGCTCGTATCTCATCGGCGGCATCGTGCTCGCGATCATGATCCTGCCGATCATCGCCGCGGTCACCCGCGAGGTCTTCCTCACGGTTCCGGACGAGCAGAAGGAGGCCGCCTACGCGGTCGGCGCCACGCGCTGGGAGATGATCCGCTACTCGATGCTGCCGTGGGCCCGCTCGGGCATCGTCGGCGCGTCCGCCCTCGGCCTGGGACGCGCCGTCGGAGAGACCATCGCGCTCTTCCTGCTGCTCGGAAACGTCCCCGGCGTGGGCGGCTCGATCATCGGCCCCGGATCGACCCTCGCCAGCATCATCGCCCTCGAGTACAACGAGGCGATCGATCTGCACCTCGCCGCTCTGACGGCCCTGGCGCTGGTCCTCTTCGTCCTCGCGTTCGTGGTCAACGCGATCGCGCGCATGCTCGTGCGCCGGGGTCCGGGCGGGCACGGCGAGGCGATTCGGCGAGCACTGCTCGACCGAGGCCTGGCCGGGCTCACCCGGCGTCGGCGCGCGGCGGCCAACCCGGCGGCCCCCGACAGCCCGGCCGCGGATCCGCCGCCCGCGCCCCGTGACCTCCCCGCTGCCGCCCGGGCGCGCATGGCGCTGGTGCGCGACCACCAGGCCGACTCGGCGACACCGGTGCCCCGGGTCTCGCTCGTACGGCGCATCGGCTCGCGCAGCTGGGAGGCCATCCTGCTGCTCGCCCTGGCGGCGGCGCTCGTCCCGCTCGGGATGATCCTCTTCGAGATCCTGAAGGAGGGCCTGCCAGCGATCAGCCCCAGCTTCTTCACCGAGCTGCCGTCTCCGGACCCGTTCGTCGCGGGCGGGGGAATCGAGAACGCGCTGATCGGAACGCTGATCCTCATGGGCATCGCGACCGCGCTCGCCGCGCCGATGGGGATCATGACCGCGCTGTTCATCAACGACGTCGCGCCGCGGCTCGGCCGAGTCGGCCGAGCCGTCGGTGGAGCGGCCGGCTTCCTGGTCGACGTGCTCCTCGGCGTTCCGTCGATCGTGGTCGGCGTCACGGTCAACCTTGGCCTCGTCGTCGTCATGGGACGATTCAGCGCACTCGCGGGTGGCGTCGCGCTGGCGATCATCATGTTCCCGATCGTCGTCCGGACGACCGACGAGATCCTGCGCCTCGTGCCGACCTCGCTGAAGGAGGGCGCCGAGGCGATCGGCGCGGGCCACTGGCGCCTGACCTGGAGCGTCGTGCTGCCGGCGGCGCTGCCGGGGATCACCACCGGTGTGCTGCTCGCCCTCGCCCGCGCATCCGGCGAGACCGCGCCGCTGCTGTTCACCTCGCTCGGCAACCAGTTCACGTCGACCGCGCTGCTCGAGCCGATCGCGGCGCTGCCGCAGCTGATCTTCGAGCGATCGATCGACGTGCAGACGCCGGAGTCGCTCGAGCTCGCCTGGGGAGCCGCTCTGGTGCTCGTCGCGATCATCCTGCTGCTCAACGTCACCGCCCGCCTCATCACCCGACTCGCACCGAGGATCTCCCAATGAGCGACGCCGCGCCGACGCAGGAACCCGCGACCGAGAAGGCCGCCCCGCCGGGCGCCGGAGACGGGCGACCGGGGGCCGCGCCCACGATCGCACCGCTCGAGTCGTTGCCGCTTGCGACGAGGGATCTGTCGGTCGCGTTCGGCTCGCACCGGGTGATCGAGGACGTGTCCATCGACTTCCCGGAGAAGACCGTCACGGCGATCATCGGCCCGAGCGGGTGCGGCAAGTCGACCTACCTGCGCGCGCTCAACCGCATGCACGACAACGTGCGCTCGGCGAAGGTGTCGGGGCACGCCTACCTGCTCGGCCGCGAGATCCTCCGCGGCATCGATCCGGTCGCGGTCAGACGGCAGGTCGGCATGGTCTTCCAACGGCCGAACCCGTTCCCGACCCGCTCGATCAGGGACAACGTCCTCGCGGGGCCGAAGTTCGTTCGCGGCCGGATCAAGCGGAGCGAGCGGAACGAGATCGTCGAGGACAGCCTGCGCGCGGCCGGCCTCTGGAACGAGGTCAAGAACCGGCTGCGCGCTCCGGCGGGCCGGCTGTCCGGAGGTCAGCAGCAGCGCCTCTGCATCGCGCGCGCGCTGGCGGTCGCGCCCAGGGTCCTGCTGATGGACGAGCCGGCGTCGGCGCTCGATCCGCAGTCGACGGCGCGGATCGAGGAGCTGATGGTCGAGCTGAAGGACGTGGTCTCGATCGTCGTCGTCACCCACAACATGCAGCAGGCTCGTCGCGTCGCCGACTTCACGGCCTTCATCACCATCGAGGACGAGGGCGAGCCGGGACGACTGATCGAGCACGGGCCGACGGAGACGATCTTCGATCGCCCGTCGCACGAGCGCACCGCCGCCTATGTCGGCGGGCACTTCGGCTGAGCGCGAGCGCCTGCGTCCCGAAAGCCGAGCGCAACCCGGTCGCAATGGTGCCCGCCTATCCTGTGGGTGATCACCCGCCAGGAGGAGCGATGTTCCGTATCGGTCGCAAGTCCAAGATGGTCGAGGAGGCTGACGCCCTTCCCGGTCGGCCGACCCCCCTGCCCGTGGCGGAGCGTCACGCGGTGCTCGGGACGCCGATGACGCCCCCCTTCCCCGACGGGCTCGAGCAGATCGTCGTCGGGATGGGCTGCTTCTGGGGTGCCGAGCGGATCTTCTGGCAGGCGCCCGGCGTCCACACGACCGCGGTCGGCTACGCGGGGGGCTACACCGAGAATCCCACCTACGAGGAGGTCTGCTCCGGGCGGACCGGGCACACGGAGGCCGTCCTCGTGGTGTTCGACCCGAAGGTGACCAGCCTCGAGGAGATCCTGCGTCTGTTCTGGGAGGGCCACGACCCCACCCAGGGAATGCGCCAGGGCAACGACGTCGGCACCCAGTACCGCTCGGCGATCTACTGGGAGACCGACGAGCAGAAGGCGATCGTCGACGCATCGGCCGCGATGTACCAGCAGGCGCTCGACGGCAAGGGGTATGGGCAGATCACGACCGAGATCGCCGAGGCCGGCACGTTCTACTACGCCGAGGACTACCACCAGCAGTACCTGCACAAGGTCCCGAACGGCTACTGCGGCCTGGGCGGCACCGGCGTGACCTGCCCGACGGGGCTCGTCGCGGCTGACTAACGGGTCGCCCGCGGGCGACTTCGGTGGAGGGTCGGCCCTCGGGCGTCGAGGGTCGGCCAGATGGTGCGCTCGCGGACAACGACCCCGCCAGCTGCGAGCATCCGGGTGTGAGCACCCCGGAGGCCGACACGCCGGATCCGGACGCCGCCGAGCCCGACGAGCAGCCGTCGGCGATGCCGTTCCACATCTCGCCGCTCAAGGCGGTGGGTGTGCTGGCGCTGGCCGTGGTCCTCGCCGTCGGGGTGTTCACCCTCCTCACGCGCCTGGCGAGCGTGGACGAGATGCGCGACGCCGTCCGCATGGCCGGGTGGGAGTGGGTCGGCGTGGCGTTCCTCGGCTTCCTGATCTCGTACTTCGGCTACATCGTCTCGTACCGCGACACGGCCAGGGCGTTCGGCGGCCCGACGCTCTCGTTCTGGCAAGTCGGTCGGGTCGTCATGGCGGGGTTCGGGGCGTTCACGGTCGGGACGACCGCCGGCGGGCTCGCGGTCGACTTCTGGGCGATGCACAAGGCGGGGCTGCGCGCGAACGACGCCGCCAAGCGGGTGCTCGCCCTGAACACGCTGCAGTGGGCCTCGCTCACGCTGGCCACCGCGTTCGCCTCGGCGCTCATCCTGGCCGGCGTCGGGACCGCATTGCCGATCTGGCTCCCGATCCTCTGGCTCTCGGTGGTGGGGTTCTGCTTCGTCGCCGCGGCGTGGGTCAGCGGTCCGAAGCGGCGGGAGCAGTTCACCCGTACCGAGGGCGTCCCGAAGTGGCGCGCGGCGCTGGCCGACGCCATCGGGGGCGTGGTCCTGGTCCGCATGTTGATCCTCCAGCCGAAGAAGCATTTCCAGGCCCTGATCGGCTATCCGATCTACTGGTTCGGCGATGCGCTCGCGCTCTATGCCGGCCTCGCAGCCTTCGGCCCGAACCCGAACGTGGCCGACATGCTCGTCGCCTACACGACCGGGTACATCGCCGTCGCGCTACCGCTCCCGGCCGGCGGCGCGGGGGGCATCGACGCGGCCATGGTCGGAGCGCTCGCGCTGGCGGGCATCCCGATCGAGCAAGCGCTTCTGGGAGTGCTCGTCTATCGCCTCTTCACCTTCTGGCTGCCGATCCTGCCAGCGCTCGGGGTGATTCCGCTCCTGCGAGGCCTCGGTCGTGAGCTCGATGCGGTGAAGGCAGAACGCGAGCGGACCGGCGCCGAGAGCGCCCTCCCGGCCACCGGGTCGGCCGGTCCCTAGGGCCCGGGGTAGCCTCCAGCCGTCGACCCAAGGAGGGTGAGGCAATGACCTACGACGCCATCGTCATCGGAGCGGGTCAGGCCGGACCGGGAATCGCGTCGACGTTCGCCGCGGCCGGCGAGCGGGTCGCGCTCGTCGAGCGGGACAGGCTGGGCGGGACCTGCCTCAACTACGGATGCCGCCCGACCAAGACCTGGCGCGCCAGCGCACACGCCGCCCACGTCGCACGGCGCGCCCACGAGTTCGGGGTCGTCGCCGGCGAGGTGCTCGTCGACTACGCCGCCACGAAGGCCCGCAAGGATCGGATCATCGGGGGCATGCAGCACGGCGTCGACGACTACATGACCGGGCTCGACGGCCTCGACCTCTACTACGCCGAGGCGAGGTTCCTGCCGAGCGCGGGGTCCACCCATCGCGTGCGGGTCGGGGACGACGTGCTCGAGTCCGAGCGCGTCTACCTGAACGTCGGCGCGCGGCCGGTCGTTCCGCCGATCCCCGGCCTGGCCGACGTTCCCCACTTCACGAACGAGGGGCTGCTCGCCCTGGAGCGGCTCCCGTCCCACCTGCTCGTGATGGGCGGCAGCTACATCGGCCTCGAGTTCGGCCAGATGTTCCGCCGGTTCGGCGCCGCGGTGACGGTGATCGACCGGTCGCCGAAGCTGGTGCCGCGGGAGGACGACGACGTGGCGGACGAGGTCGCCAACGTGCTCCGGGCGGAGGGTGTCGAGCTCGTCCTCGGCGCGAGCGTCGATGCGGCGGAACCCTCTCCGGAGGGGGTCGTGCTCCGGCTGACCGACAGCTCCGGCACCGAGCGAGCGCTCGAGGGCAGCCATGTGCTGGTGGCAGTGGGGCGGCGACCCAACACCGACACGCTCGGGCTGGACGAGGCCAGGGTCGAGACCGACGAGCGGGGGTTTATCCCCGTCAACGGCCACTTCGAGACCAACGTGCCCGGAATCTGGGCTGTGGGAGACGTGAACGGCCGCGGCGCCTTCACGCACACGTCGTACCAGGACCACCAGATCCTGATCGACAACTGGCGAGGCGGCGACCGCAGCGTCGATGGGCGCGTGATGGCCTATGCCATGTTCATCGACCCGCCGCTCGGACGGGTCGGGATGGGGGAAGCCGATGCGCGCGCGAGCGGGCGCAACGTGCTCGCGGCGACGATCCCGATGGCGAACGTGTCTCGGGCCCAGCTCGACAGCGAGCCCCACGGGCTGATGAAGGCGTTCGTCGACGCGGACACGCGGGAGATCCTCGGCGCGCTGGTGTTCGGCGAGTCCGGGGACGAGATCATCCAGATCTTCGGCGCGTTCATGGCGACGGGCGCGCCGTACGAGGTGCTTCGCGACGCGCTCCCGATCCACCCGACGGTCGCCGAGTTCATCCCCACGCTCCTGGGCTCGCTGGCGCCCCTGGAGTGACCGGGCGGGAACGCTCCAGCGCACCGCCGAACGTGACGACGACCGTGCGACCACGTCGAGTGAGAGGGAGCGCATGGAGCGGCTGAAGCGCGGGTGGCGGCTGGCGATGGTCAGCCTCGGCGTGCTGCGCAACGATCGAAGCCTCGGGGTCTTCCCGATCCTCGGCGGCCTCGCGGCGCTTTTTGTCGCCGCCGCGTTCGGCGCCCCGGCGGCGTTCTTCTGGTTCGAGGACCTGCCGGCGCTCACCGTCGTCCTGGCGGCGATCGGCATCTACGTCCTGGCCTACCTCGGCATCTTCTTCAGCGTCGCGCTCGCGGGCGCCGCGGCGCAGGCGCTCGATGGGAAGGACACGACGGTGTCCGACGGCCTCGCCGTCGCCCGCGGATCGGCGGGGACGATCGCCGGCTGGGCGGCGATCGTGGTCAGCGTGAACGTCGTCCTGCGCGCGATCGCCGAGCGGGCGGGCCCGCTCGGCGATCTCGTCGTCGGGATCTTCGGTCTGGCGTGGGGTCTGGTGACGTTCCTGGTCGTCCCGGTGATCGCGCTCGAGGACGTCGGTCCGATCAGCGCGCTCAAGCGCTCCGCGAGCATCTTCCGCCAGCGCTGGGGGGAGCAGATCACCGGCAACATCTCGATCGGCATCTTCGCGTTCCTGGTCGCGTTCCTGCCGGGCATCGTCGTGCTCCTGATCGCATTCGCCATCGAGAACACGATCGCCATCGGCGTCGGTATCGCGATCGCCACGATCCTCTTCGTGGTGGGAGCCGTGCTCCAGGCCGCGCTGAGCGGCATCTTCTCGGTCGCGCTCTACCGCTACGCGACGGGACAGGCGGACACCGGCCCGTTCGCGACCGCCGATCTCGAGAGCGCGATCCGCCCACGCGCAGCCCGAGCCGGGAACATCTGAGCGCGGGCGCCGTCGGGTCGCGGCCTAGCCGCTCACGTACTCGGCGCTCACCTCACCGTCACTGGTCGCCACGACCGCATATCGGACGAGGCGGTCGTCGCGTGGCCTGACCGCGTAGACGTCGACCGTGCACTCGTACTCGCGCGCGTCCGCCCGCTCGCCGGTCAGCGTGCACGCACCTTCGCCCGCCGAGACGATCGGCGGCAGTCCGCTCGCCACGCGCTCGCGCAGCCGCTCCTCGATCTCGTCGGGTCCCACGAATGCCGACGAGGAGGAGCCGCAGGCCGCCAGTCCGAGCGCCAGCGCAGCGGCGGCCAGGAGGGCGGCCGCCCTACGCAGAGCCGGACGGTGGGAGCTCGTTCTCCTTCGGGTCTTCACCGAGAAAGCGTGGGGTGAATATCGCGATGCATCCCAGCACGACGGAAGCGGTGAGGAAGAGCATGCCGAAGAGCCGCGTCCACCACTCCTCGAACGGGACCATGAGAACCGTCCCGATGATGAAGCACGCCAGGGCGAGCTGGCCGGCCCTGACGGGGTTGCCGGTCAGGAAGCTCATGCGCGCTCTCCCGGGGTCCGGCCACGCGGCCCGGCGACGGACGGCCGCTGCGCGAGCTCCATGTGGCCCTTGCTGAGCTTGCCGCTCAGCTGGAGTCGATAGAGGTAGGACAGGCCGGGCACGAGCACGATCAGCCCGATCCCGGCGGCGATGATCACCGACGCCAGCATCGCCGTCGACGCGGCGGCATCGGCGATCGTGAGCTCACCGGGAAGCAGATACGGCCACTGGCCGGCGGCCCAGGCGAAGATCACCGTGACGACCGCCGCGGCCGAGGTCAGTCGCGCGATCCCGAGGTGGCGCCGCGAGACCGCCCAGAGCGTCACGAGGCCCGCGGCCACGGTCACGGCGACGAAGACCAGCGGCGCTGGCTTGGAGAACATGTCGTCGAACAGCTCCCGCGAGTCGGCGTAGAGGATCCCCAGGCCGGCCGCAGCGAAGACCCCGGCGGCCACACCAGCGGCGATGGCGCGCCGGCGCAGCTGCTCCTCGAGGTCCTTCTCGCCCGCGGACTGGGCGTCGGCGGCCGTGTAGATCGCCGCGAGGTAGATGCCGGTCACGACCGCGATCACCCCGAAGTAGACGCCGGTCGGGTTCGCCCAGCTCGACCACGGGTCGCCGGCGGCGTTGCCGACCGGCACCCGCCCGGACGCCACCCCCCCGAGCATCGCCCCCAGGAAGAACGGCGTGAGGATCGACGAGAGCGCGAACAGCCCGCCGAGCACCTGCTGCGCCCGCGGTGAGGTGATCTCGCCCCGGAACGCGAAGGCCGCCCCTCGGAAGATGATCCCGATCGACGCGATCAGGAACGGGATCCACAGGGTCGACACGATCGAGCTGTAGGCGATCGAGAAGCACGTCCAGCAGACAACGAGCACGAAGACCAGCCACACGTGGTTGGCCTCCCACACCAGGCCGATGGACCGCTCCAGACGACTCCTGAGCGCAAAGCCCTTCTCGCGGCCACCGGCCGTGAGGTCCCAAAACCCGATACCGAAGTCGGCGCCGGCGGTGGTCGCATAGGCGGCGATGCCGACCACCATCACGATCGCGATGATGTCAGCGAGGGCCTCCTGAGCCATCAGCGATTCACCCCCGTGACCCCGACACGCACGGCCTCGCGCTCGTCATCGATCCGGAGCTCCTCCTCGATCGGCTTTCGGCACAGCACGCGGAGTGCCCAGACCGTCCCCGCGGCCAGGAGGAGGTAGACGGCGAGGAGCACGTAGAGCGCGACTGCGACACCCGATGCGCCGGTGACCGCGTCCTCGCTGCGCATCACGTTGTAAACGATCCACGGCTGGCGGCCGACCTCGGTGACGATCCAGCCCGACCACACGGCCACGACCGCCAACGGGCCGGATATCAGCGTGCCCAGGTAGAACCACTTGTTCCCCGGCAATCGCCGGTATCGCCACTGGTAGAAGAGGTACACGACCGCCATCAGCGCGAAGAACGAGCCGATCCCGATCATCGCGTCCCACGCGTAGTGCACGACGTTGACGGGGGGCTGGTCCTCGACCGGGACCGAGTTGAGACCGATCACCTCGCCGTTGGGATCGTGGGTCGCGAGCAGCGAGAGCAGATACGGGATCTCGATCGCGCCGTGCAGCTCGCCGTCCGAGTACCAGCCGAACAGGCTGAACGCCGCGCCCTCCTCCGTGTCGGCCAGCCCCTCGGCCGCAGCGAGCTTGACGGGTTGGTTGTCGGCCAAGTATCTGGCCGCCCAGTCGCCGACGAGCAGCTGCACCGGCACGGTCAGCGCGGCGACCGTCACACAGAGCGTGAAGGCGACCCGCTTGTAGCGGTCCCAGCGCCCCCGGAGCCACGACCACGAGTAGACGGAGGCGACGATCAGCGCGGCGGTGATGATCCCCGCGAGGTACATGTGCACGTAGGTGTGCCAGAGCGCACCGGCCGTCATGGCCTCCCACGGGTTCACGTTCACGACCTCGCCGTTCACCACGTCGAAGCCCGTGGGGTCCTGCATGAAGCCGTTCACCGAGATGATGAAGAGGCTCCCCACGGCGCCCGTGATCAGGATCGGGATCCCTGTGAGGAAGTGAGTCCGCTTGTTGAGCCGGTCCCACCCGTACACGTAGATCGCGATGAAGATCGCCTCGGTGAAGAAGCTGAAGCCCTCGAACGCGAACGCGAGCCCGAAGACGTCACCGAACGCGGCCATCCACTCCGGCCACAACATCCCCAGCTCGAAGCTCAGGATCGTCCCGGAGACGGCCCCGACCGAGAAGAGCACGAGCATGATCTTGGACCAGCGCTTGGCGATCGCCTTGTAGAGGGGATCGCCTGTCTTCAGCCACATCCCGTGGGCGGTCATCACGATCAGCGGGAACCCGACGGCGAAGCAGACCGTGACGATGTGGAAGCCCAGGGACAGCCCCTGGAGGCTCCGCGCCTCGACGAAGTCCGGCTGCTCGTCCGCTCCGCCGAGCGGGGGCGTGACCGTGAGTACGGCCTCGCCGAGCTGCGCCAGGCTTCCTCCTGCGAGCTCGCTCAGCGCCACGCGATCGATTCCTTTCGGTCGAGCTGGCTGGACTCTGCCGGCTCAGGTAGCGGTGCGTCAACGTCAAAGCGTGAAGCAGGGTAGTTCGGCCGTCTCCTCACGAGCCCTCGTCTCGGCCGTCCTCGGCCGTCCCCTCGCCGGCGGGAGCCGACTCCGACCCGGTGCGTGCCCGCTTTCCGCCGGGCGCGACGAGCTCAATCGCCCCGAGGTAGAGGAGCAGGAAGACCACGGCGAGGACGAGATCCAGGATCGAGAGCCCGGGGATCAGCACCAGCACGAGCAGCGCCAGCACGACGCCGCCGATCCGAAACGCGTTCTTGTTGGGACGCACGATCTGCCCGACCGGGTCCTTGTCGCCGAGCGTGATGCCCCCGTGCTCACGAACGCGGGCGATGCCGTGGACGACCCAGCGACGGATCGCGACCGCCGGCCGCGAGGGGCCGCTCACCCAGACCCCGAGCGCGATCAGGATGGCGGCGACCAGCAGCACCGTCGTGCTGCTCCGCAGACCCTCGACCGCCGCATCCCAGACGACGCGGATCGCGCGCCGGTCCGTCTCGTTGACGTCGAGCTGGTTCAGCGTGATCGAGCGAGCGATCCGGAGCGCCACGAGGGTGACGAGCATCAGGACGGCGAACGCGACCATCGCGACGATCGTCGTCTGACGCCGCTTGGTCGCGAGGGCGATCCCTCCCAGCAGCAGCGCGATCGCGATGACCGGGAGCCAGGTCCCCAGCAGGTCGAGCAGCTGCGCGGCGTCGCGTGCCTCGCCCAGGGCGCTGCTGTCGGCGATCTTGAAGACCCCCACGTCGGCGGGGATCGGCGCGTTCGAGATCGCGCCGCCGATGCCATCCGAGGGCAGCTGGTCCTGAGCGGCCTCGATGATCGGTCGCAGATCGAGCACGACCTCGCCGCCCTGCTGCTGCAGCACCGACTCCGCGTCGTCGTCCAGCAGCGCGGACACCAGCTGCTCGTGCGCGACCGTCGTGACCTGGCGCCAGAGCGAGTTGAACTGGTCGCTCTCGATCAGCTCCCGGACGGCGTTGGTGAGCGTGTCCTCGACGGCCGAGACGATCGCCCCCGAGAGGAACTGCACGTCGCTCGGAAGGAACTCGTCGAGCGCTTCCTGGCTGCGCGTGCGCGCATCGGTCGCCGTCAGCAGTTCGTCCACGACCGCCACCGACACCGCATCCGCGACGGCCGGGTCCTTGCTGAGCGGCCCGACCACCGCCTCGAACTCGTTCGTGTCGAGGGCGACGTCCTTGACCCACACCGCCAGGTTGCCGACGACCCCGAACAGGAGCGCGAGGACGATCAGCGTGCCGGCACCCACCGAGCGCAGGACGCGCTTGGTCGTCCCGGGCGCCCCGGACCCCTGCGTGGCCAGCTGTTCGGTGGCGGCGCGCAGCGCCTCGTTGTCGGCCCGAAGGCGGGCGATCTCGGCCTCGCCGCGCTCGATCCGCGCGGTCAGCTCAGCCGTCTCTCCCTCCGCCTGGCCACCAGGGGGCCCGGGGTACGGCAAACGACTCGTGTCGATCGAGTCCTCGTCTGGTGGAGGCGCTGCCACTGGCCCCTTCTTGTCGGCCGGACGCCGGCATCCTGCCAGTCACGGTGGCCGCGCTGTGAGCCGAACCCGAGAACGAGCGATGCCCTGCATGGCTCGGTCGCAGGTGTTCGGCGAGAGGACGCATGCCGGGTCTGGATGACCCGGACCGTCCGGTTCGGGCAACCAGCACCGGAGCGACTGAGGCGAGGACCAGATGTCCTCAGCGGCAAGGAACGGGCTCTGTGCCCTCCTTGCCCCAACTTCGGCCGGTCACTTCACCCTGAGGGCACGCCCAATGGGGCACCACCAGACGGACAGATTGCCCTCAGGGCGAGGCGCTGCGGCCTGCGCGTCGGGCAACCAGCCCTGGAGCGACTGAGGCGAGGACCAGAGGTCCTCAGCGGCAAGGAACGGGCTCTGTGCCCTCCTTGCCCTACTCGCTCTTGGAGATCTCCTCGACCTCGGTGACCAGGTCCTTCAGCGAGACCTTGGCGTTACCGAAGAGCATCGACGTCTGCGGCATGTAGAAGAGCTCGTTGTCGATGCCCGAGAAACCAGACGCCATCGAGCGCTTCATGACGATCACGCTCTGAGCCCTGTCGACCTCGAGGATCGGCATGCCGTAGATCGGCGAGCTCGGGTCGGTCTTGGCTGCAGGATTGACGACGTCGTTCGCGCCGACGACGACCACGACCTCGGTCTGGTCGAGCTCACGGTTGATGGCTTCCAGGTCGTAGAGCTGGTCGTAGGGCACGTCGGCCTCGGCCAGCAGCACGTTCATGTGTCCGGGCATCCGACCGGCGACGGGGTGGATCCCGTACTTCACGTCGCAACCGCGCTCCTGCATCAGGTCGGCGAGGCTCCGGATCTCGTGCTGCGCCTGCGCAACAGCGAGGCCGTACCCGGTGACGAAGACACACGAGCGGGCGTATGCGAGCAGCGTGCCCGCGTCCTCGGCGTTCATGCTCCGGTAGGTGAGCCCCTCGGCGGACTTGACGGACGCGCCGGACTCGCCGAACCCGGCGAAGATCACGTTCGCGGCCGAGCGGTTCATGGCCCGGGTCATGATGTTCGTGAGGATCAGACCCGATGCTCCGACGAGCGCCCCGGTGACGATCAGCAGGTTGTTGCCGAGGACGAAACCGGCAGCGGCGGCTGCGAGGCCGGAGTAGCTGTTCAGGAGCGTCACCAGCACCGGCATGTCGGCGCCGCCGATCGGGATCGAGACCAGGATGCCGGCGAGCAGCGCGGCGACCAGCATCGCCAGGAAGGTCCACTCCTGCGACGGGTCGACGACCAAGTAGACGAGCAGGCCCACCGTGATCGCGGCGACGATCGCCGAGATGGCGTTCCGAGCGGGGATCAGGATCGGGTTCTGGTTGATCGTCCCCTGGAGCTTTCCGGCGGCGACGAAGCTACCGGTGAGGGTGACGGCACCGATCACGCACGAGAGGGCGATCGTGATCGCCGTCTGGACGTCGATGTCGAAGCCCTCGTCGTTCAGGCGGATCAGCTCGGCCCCGGCGACCAGCGCCGACGCGGCACCACCAAGCGCGTTGAAGACGGCGACCATCTGCGGCATGCCGGTCATGGGCACGGTCTGGGCGAACCAGGTACCGAGCGCGGCGCCGGCGAGGATGCCGATCACGATCCAGACATAGCCGATCGCCTCGATCTCGCGGTCGAAGAACGTCGCCACGACGGCGATGAGCATTCCGGCGGCGGCAGTGAGGTTGCCGCGACGCGCGGTGCTCGGCTTGCGCAGCCCCTGGATACCGAGGATGAACAGCGCCGCCGACAGCACATAGAAGGCGTTGATGATGTTGATGACGTCAGCGTCAGACACTCGGCATCAATCCCGTCTGAACATCTTCAGCATGCGCTCGGTGACGAGGAAGCCACCGAACACATTGGTTGCGCCGAGAAAGACGGCGATGGTCCCGAGGATCACGGTGAGCGTGGTCGAGTCACGGCCGGCGGCGATCATCGCGCCGACGACGATGATTCCCGAGATCGCGTTGGTCCCCGACATCAGCGGCGTGTGCAGCGTCGGCGGCACCTTCGTGATCACGAAGTAGCCGACGAAGGTCGCCAGCACGAAGATCAGGATCGAGACGATCAGCGCTTCGATGCTCAGCATCAGCGGGCCCCCGTCCCTTCGCGGAGTCTCGAGCTAGGCAACGGCCCCGACCTTCTGGCCGCCGTGGGTCACCGCGGCGCCCGCGATGACCTCGTCCTCCATGTCCACCTTGAGCGCACCCTCGTCATCGGCGAGGAGGTCGAGGAGGCCCTTGACGTTCCGCGAGTAGAGCGTGCTGGCCTCGCCCGGCATCGTCCCGGGGAGGTTCTTCGGCCCGATGATCCTGACGCCGTTGTGCTCGACGGTCTCACCGGCCACGGTGCCAGCGCAGTTGCCGCCCGACTCGGCGGCCAGGTCGATCACGACCGCGCCCGCCTTCATCTGGTCCACCATCGCCTGGTCGATCAGCTCGGGCGCGGGGCGGCCGGGAATCTGAGCGGTGGTGATCACGACATCCGCGCGGGCGATGTGCTTGGCGAGGACGTCACGCTGGGCGGCCTTCTCGGCCTCGGTCTGCTCGCGGGCGTACCCACCCGCCGCCTCGGCGTCCTCGGCGCTCTCCACCTCGATGAACTTGGCGCCGAGGCTCTCGACCTGCTCCTTGACGACGGCCCTGACGTCGTAGGCCTCGACGATCGCGCCGAGCCGCTTGGCGGTGGCGATCGCCTGCAGGCCGGCCACGCCGGCGCCCAGGATGACCACGGTCGCCGGGGAGATCGTTCCGGCGGCGGTGATCATCAGCGGGAAGAAGCGGTCGACGTTGTCCGCCGCCAGGAGCACCGCCTTGTATCCGGCGAGCGACGCCTGCGACGACAGGACGTCGAGGCCCTGCGCGCGCGAGATGCGCGGGATCAGCTCCATGCTGATGGCCGTCACGCCGGCACCGGCGAGCTTGCCCATGAGCTCGGGGCTCTGGCGGGCATCGAGCAGGCCGATCAGGACGCTTCCGCTTCGAAGCGATCCGATCTGCTCGTCCGTCGGCTGGCCGACGAGGATCGTCACGTCCGCGTCGCTTGCGGCGCTCCCCTCGGACGCGACCTCGGCACCGGCCTGGGTGTAGTCCGCGTCCGGAAAGCCCGCGCGCTCACCGGCGCCCGCTGCGAGGGCAACGGTGTGCTCCGCCTTGGTCAGGCGCCCGACGGTCTCCGGGACCAGCGAGACGCGGGTCTCCTCGGAGTTGGGCTCAGGAAGGATGGCGATCTTCATCGTCTGAGTGAGAGCTCGTTCCTCGCCGACGGTGCCGGGCGGACACACTCCATCCGACCGGGGTCGTCGACGCAAGGGGCTTCCGGGGGCGGCGACGGCGGAACCCTACATGCGCCGTGCTCGCGGCGCCGGACGTAGCGGACAAGCCGCTCGCTGCAGGCGACGGACGCCGGGGCAGCCTGCCCGACGAGCGACCCGCGTTCGAGACCCGCGGTCGCGTCCGGTGACAACCGTCCCGATGACCGGGTCTCCCCGGAGCGGGATCCCGCCCTCGATCGGGACACACGGCGGTACGCTCGTCAGGTGCGCACGGGGTCCCGATAGTCGTCGCGACCACCGAGATCCAGCTCTCGAGCGGCGCGCACGCGCGGGTGCGGGGCCCGGAGGACGCTCCCACGGTCGTGCTCGTGAACGGCGGCGTCGCCCGCGACGCGCCCGGCACGTACAGCGCGACGACCGCCTGGCTGACCGACCACGTCGCGGCGAGGCTGCCGACGCTGCGGTTCGTCGAGGTCCGGTATCGCGTGCGGTCGTGGAACCGGCTGGACGAGTGCGTGGAGGACGCCGGCGCCGCGCTCGGGGATCTGGCCGCGGACCGACCGGCGGCCCTGCTCGGGTTCTCGATGGGGGGAGCGGTTGCCGTCGGCGTCGCCGCCCACCCCAGCGTGCGGACCCTGATCGCGCTCTCCCCGTGGCTGCCGGAGCAGCTGGACCTGGCCCCGCTCCGCGGGAGGCACGTCGCCATCTATCAGGGCTCCCTCGACGCCTACCTGCCAGGCATCCCGGGGATCAGCCCGGCCCACTCACGGGCGGGATGGCAGCGCATGCTCGACACCGGTGTGCCCGCCAGCTACACGCTCGTTCGTGGCGGCGTGCACGGCCTGGCCCTGAACGCGCCGTGGGGCGGAAGGATCGTGCTCCCGCGGGCGCGCCGCGTCGCCGCCGGCATCGCCGTCGAGCTCGAGCGATTCGCTCACGGGCTGGTGTGAGCGTCCTCCACCACGTCGGCGCTCGAGTGACCGACCCGGCGGCGTGCGCGGCGCTCCGGTGTCGGGACCTTGACGTCCCAGATGAGGCCGCAGCGCTCGAGCCCCCTGATGACCATCGCGCTGATGTCGACCTGCCCTCGATCGATGCCGTGGACCGCCGACCCGGGGAAGGCGTGGTGGTTGTTGTGCCAGGCCTCGCCCATCGTCGGCACGGCCAGCACCCACACGTTGCGCGACTCGTCGCCGGTCTCGTAGGGCCGGTCGCCGAACGCGTGGCAGATCGAGTTGACGCTCCAGGTGATGTGGTCGAACAGGAAGATCCGAAACAGGCCGGCCCAGATGAACGCCTGGAATCCGACGCCCAGGCCGCCGACGGCGAATCCGACGGCGAACGGAATCCCGAGCGACAGGATCACCCAGAGGAAGTAGAGCCGGTCGATCACGCGGATCGTCGGGTCCTCGTAGAGGTCCCTCCCCCACCGGCGACCGCGCTCGAGGCCCTTGGTCTTGACGAGCCAGCCGACGTGCGCGTGCCAGAGGCCGGCGATGCCGGCCAGGAAGCCGTCGTGCCCGTGGGGCGAGTGCGGATCCCCCTCGCGGTCCGACAGGGCGTGGTGCTTTCTGTGGTCCGTGACCCACTGGGTGACGGGACCTTGGAGCGTCATCGAGCCGAGGATCGCGAGCGTCGCCTTGACCGGGGTCGAGGTGCGAAAGCTCTTGTGCGAGAAGAGCCGATGAAAGCCCACGGTGATACCGATGCCACACAGGAAGTAGAAGGCCACGAAGAGGCCGACATCGAGCCAGCTGAGGCCGACCCCCGCCCAGAGGCCCAGGATCGAGACGATCGAGAGCGGCGGGACGACGACCGCGATCAGCGTCACCACCCGGCTGAGGGTGGTCGGCCGCTGCCTGACGGTGGCGACGGGCGGCCCACCGGTGTGTACTCGCGTCTCGCTCATCGGACCGAACCCCCCACGCGGGATGATGCTAGACGTCGCCTCGCGTCGCACCGCGCCGACCCGCCCGCAGGACTGAGGCAGGGCTGTAACGCCCGCCCGCGAGTCGCGCGATGAAGGTCGCGATCATCGGATCGGGCGTCGCCGGCCTGGGGGCCGCCTACCTGCTCTCGCGCCGACACGACGTCACGCTGCTCGAGGCACGGGAGGAGCTCGGGGGGCACGTGCGGACCTTCGCGCACGAGACCCCCGCCGGGGCGCGCCTCGGAATCGACACCGGCTTTATCGTCCACAACCGCCCCAACTACCCGCTCCTCGTTCGCCTGTTCGAGGAGCTCGGGGTCGCGACCCAGGACTCGCAGATGTCCTTCTCGGTCAGCGCTCCGGCGATCGGCCTGGAGTACTCGGGAACCCGGCTGTCGCGTCAACCCGAGAACCTGCGCAGCCCGTCCTTCCTCGCGCTCGTCGCCGAGATCGTGCGCTTCCTCCACCGGGCCCCGTCCTATCTGGACGGGCGCGCCGCCGGATGGACGCTCGGAGAGCTGGTCGCGCACGAGCGGTACTCGCACCGCTTTCGAGACCTGTACCTCGTGCCCCTGACGGCGGCGATCTGGTCCAGCCCGCCGAGCGGAGCGATGGACTTTCCCGCCGAGGCCGCGCTTCGCTTCTTCGACAACCACGGCTTGCTCGGATTCCGGCGACATCGATGGCGCACGGTGACCGGAGGGGCGGCGACCTACGTGCGGGCGCTCGTGAGCCGGCTGCCCCGGCCGCCGCTCACGGGGACGCCGGTGCAGGGGGTCAGGCGAACGGCCTCCGGCGTGGACGTGCGGCTCCCGGGCGAGCGCACGCTCGCGTTCGATGCCGCCGTGCTCGCCACCCACGGTGACGAGGCGCTTGCGCTCCTCGACGATCCGACCGACGATGAGGCGCGAATCCTCGGCACGTTCCGGACGCTCGACAACGAGGCCGTGCTGCACACCGACGAACGGTTCCTCCCACGCCGCCAGGCGGTCCGCTCGGCGTGGAACTACCTGCTCCCGGCCGAGCCGGGCGCGGCGCGCCCGACGGTCACCTACTCGCTGAACCGCCTCCAGGCGCTCGAGGCCGACCGCGAGTACTGCGTGACCCTGAACCGCGACGACGTCGACCCCGCCGCCGTGCTCTGGCGAACGTCCTATCGCCACCCCCAGTACACCGCCGACACGTTCGGCGCTCAGCGCCGGCTCGCGCGGATCAACGGCGTCAGGCGAACGTGGTTCTGCGGCGCCTGGACCGGGTGGGGCTTTCACGAGGACGGCCTCCGCTCGGCCGTCGCGGCCGCCGCCGATCTGGGAGTGCGCTGGTGAGGTCCGCCATCTACGTGGGCACGCTCGCGCACGCCCGCACCGCCCCCGCCCGGCATGCGTTCCGGTATCGCGCGTGCGTCTTCGCCATCGACCTCGACGAAGTCGCCGCGCTGGACGCCCGGCTCGCGCTCTTCGGCCACAATCGCCGCCGCCCGGTCGCGCTGTTCGACCGCGACCACATGGGCGAGGTCGGCCGGCCGATCCGCCACAACGTCGAGGAGCTGGTTCGGGCCCGCGGTGGCGCGCCGACGGGTGGCCGGATCCTCATGCTCGCGAACCTGCGGGTCCTGGGATACGTCTTCAACCCGATCACGGTCTTCTACTGCTTCGACCGGGACGATCGGCTGGATCACGTCCTGGCCGAGGTCTCGAACACCTTCGGCGAGCGCCACGCCTATCTGCTCAACGAGCCGCGGCCCGACGGCGACACGGGGGTCCTCCACTACTCGCACGACAAGCGCCTGCACGTATCGCCCTTCTTCGGGATGCGGCAGGGCTACGAGTTCGCGATCTCCCTTCCGACGGAGCGGGTCTCGGTGGCGATCGACGTCTGGGAGGACGGCGATCGTGTGCTCAGGGCGACGCTGCTCGGCAGCCGACGACCACTCGACGACCGCAACCTCGCGAGAGTCCTCGTCGCGCACCCGCTGATGTCACATGCGGTGACCGCCCGGATCCACCGCCAAGCCGTCTCGCTGTACCGCCTCGACGTGCCGTTCCATCGAAAGCCCCCGCTCGAGCCCGGCGAGGGGACCCGGGTCCAGGACGACCCCGGTGAGACCGTGGACCGCAGGAGCCTGCGACCGACCCCGCCCGCGCGCCGGACCCCGCTCACGTCCGTGACGCGCGGCGCCGTGCTGTGGGCGCTCTCGAACCCGCCACGCGGTCGGATCTCGGTCCACCTGCCCGACGGAACCGTCCGCCGCTCCGGCGACCCGACGAGCGGCCCGGACGTCGCCGTCACGATCGCGTCCAGGGATCTCTACCGGCGCCTGGCGCGGCGGGGACGCCTCGGCCTGGGAGAGGCGTATGTCGCCGGCGATTGGTGGGCCGACGATCTTCCGGCGCTGCTGGGACTCCTCGCCGAGCGAGCCGACGACGCCGTCCGCCGCGGACCGGGCGCCGCGCTGGCCGAAGCCCTGCGCCGCCGACCCCGCCTTCCGAACGGATACGGCCTCGCCCGAGCACGCCGCGACATCTCGTACCACTACGACCTCGGCAACGACTTCTACGAGCTCTTTCTCGACGAGACACTCTCGTACTCGTGCGCGATCTGGGCAGAGGGCGACGACCTGGCCGGCGCCCAGCGCCGCAAGATCGAGCGCATCCTCGACCGCCTCGCGATCCGGGAGGGCGATCGTGTGCTCGAGATCGGGTGCGGCTGGGGGAGTCTGGCGATCGCCGCCGCGGATCGCGGAGCGCACGTCACCGGCCTCACGCTCAGCCACGAGCAGGCATCGCGGGCGCGCTCCCGCGCGAGCGAGGCCGGGGTCGGTGACCGCGTCGAGATCGCGCTGCGCGACTACCGCCAGATGCGGGGCGAGTTCGATGCGATCGCCTCGGTGGAGATGCTCGAGGCCGTCCCCCACGCCCAGATCGGCACGTTCCTCGGCGCCTGCGACCGGCTCCTCGCGCGCGGCGGACGGGCCTGCATTCAGTCCATCGCGATCCCGGACCAGCGTTACGACCGGTACCGCAAGGGGACCGACTGGATCAGGGAGTACATCTTCCCCGGCGGCAACATCCCGTCGCTCGAGGCCATCGTGCGGGCGATGTCCGCGCGGACCGGCCTCGTCGTCGAGGAGGTCGAGAACATCGGCCCCCACTATGCGGACACGCTCGCCGAGTGGCGATCTCGCTTCCTCGCCGAGCGCGACGCCGTGCGGGCGATGGGGTACGACGAGGCCTTCGTCAGGGCCTGGGACTACTACCTCGCCTTCAGCGAGGCGGGCTTTCGGACAGGCGCGATCCTCGATTACCAGATCCTCTTCGGGCGACCGTTCGCCCCGCGCCCGGTCGGTGCGGCAGAGCGCACACACGCGAGGACCGTCTGATCGGACGCCTCCCGGGACTGAGGGACGGCGCGCCGCTGGTCTTCGACCTCGACGGCACGCTCAACGACTCGCGCCCCGCGATCCGTGAGGCCGGGCTCACGTCGTCGCGGCGGGTGCTCGGGTCTCCGCTCGACGGCGAGCGGATCGTCGCCGAGATCAGCCGGGGGGTCCCCGCGGCGATGGAGACGCTTTGCCCCGACCGGGCCGGCGAGCTCGCCGAGGCCTTCGTCGAGGACTTCGTGCCGATCTTCGCCCCGCTGGCCCGCCCGTACCCGGGTGTGCGGGAGGTGGTCCGCCGCGCGCACGAGGCCGGCTACCGCCTCGCGATCGTGACCTCGAACGTGCGCGACGCGGTCGAGCAGGTCGAGGACGAGTTCGGCATCCGCCAATGGACGGAGGCCGTCATCACCTCCGACGACGGGTACCGGCCGAAGCCGGATCCCGAACCCGTGCTCGCCGCCCTCGACCGGCTCGGCGTGGAGCCGGTCGGCGGCGCGCTGGTCGGCGACACGCCCTACGACGTGCTCGCCGGGCGCGCGGCCGGCCTCGCGACGATCGGTGTCAGCTGGGGACTCCTGCCGCGGGCGGCGCTGGCCGAGGCCGATCCGGACGCGATCGCCGACACGCCCGCCGATCTGGCCGCCCTCCTCGGAGTCGGCTCGGCCTAACGCGCACCGTCGGCGGCCGACTTGACGACCTCGCCGAGCGTCGGGTGGACGTGCATCGTGCGGAAGATCGGCTCGACGGATCCGTCGCCAGCGTTCATCGCGACGGCGATCGGATGGATCAGATCCGCGGCGTGGTGGCCGATGATCTGCGCGCCGAGGATCCGGCTCGAGGTCGCGTCGGTGACGACCTTGGCGAAGCCTCGCTCCTCCCCCATCGCCCGAGCCCGGCCGCCCGAGAAGCTGGACGTGCCGACCTTCACGTCGTGGCCGGCCGCGCGGGCGTCGGTCTCGCTGACGCCGACCATCACCACGTTCGGGTCGGTGAAGATCGCGTGCGGTCCCCAGTCGACGTCCACATCGTGGGGAGCGAGGTCGAGGGCGTTCTCGACGACCTCTCGGCCGAGGCGACGCGCGACGTGGGTGAAGGGGCCGTAGGGGGCGCCGAGCACGTCGCCCGCCGCGTAGACCCCCGGGCCGCTCGTCGCGAGACGGGAGTCGACCCCGATGCCCTTGGGGGTGTACTCGACGCCCGCCGCGGCGAGGTCGAGCGCACCAACCGCGGGCACCCGCCCTGCGCCGAGGAGGATCACGTCCGCCTCGACGGTCTTCGTCTCGCCGCCGTGATCGACGACGAGTCGCTTGCTGCCGTCGGGGCCCGCCTCCGCCCGGCGAACGGTTGCGCCGAGCATCATCTCGACCCCCTCGCCCTCGAGGCTCTCGACGAGGAGCTCGCCGACCTCGAAGTCGGCCATCGGGAGGATGGCGGGGAGGACCTCGACCACCGTGACCGTCGAGCCGAGGCGACCGAGCGCCTGCCCGAGCTCGAGCCCGATCGGGCCGGCGCCGATGACGATGAGCCGATCCGGGAGCTCCGGACGCTTCAGCACGTCGTCGCTCGTCCAGTAGCCGATGTCGGCCAGTCCCTCGATCGGCGCCGATGCCGGCTCCGACCCCGTCGCGAG
Organism: Thermoleophilia bacterium; assembly: GCA_028285405.1. Classification (GTDB taxonomy): domain Bacteria; phylum Actinomycetota; class Thermoleophilia; order Miltoncostaeales; family Miltoncostaeaceae; genus JANQPH01. The sequence goes on along the minus strand of JANQPH010000041.1, from coordinate 39,847 downwards.
CACCACCTTCGGGGCCCGGAGCAGGTCACCGTTCACCGCGACCTCGTTCGGGCCGGCCATCCTGGCCTCGCCGTAGACGATGTCGAGCGCCTCGAGCGACTCGAGGTATCCGCGGGCCCCGTTGGACCCGCGGTCGACGATCGACTGCACGCGCTCGATCACCTTCGGATAGTCGACCCGGACCTCCCCCACCTCGATGCCGAACTCCGGCGCGCGGCGGGCCAGGTGCGCGACCTCGGCGCTCCTGATCAGGGTCTTGCTCGGGATGCACCCCCTGACCGGGCACGTGCCGCCGATCCGGTCGCGCTCGACCAGCGCGACCCGTGCCCCCGAGCCGATCGCCGTCGCCGTCGCGTTGATGCCAGCCATCCCCGCGCCGATGACGATCACGTCGTAGTCCGCCACGCTCATCGTCCTCTCCTTCCTCGACCCGGTCGCGGTCAGGCCTCGACCGCGATCCCGCCCCCGAACGCCACGTGATCCTTGATGTGACTCGCCGCGTCAGACGGCTCCGGGTAGTACCAGGCCGCGGCCGGGTTGACCTCACCGCCGACGACCACGTCGTAGTAGCTCGCCGTCCCCTTCCACGGGCAGACCGTGGTCAGCTCGTTCAGCGCGACGTGCTCCGACTTGATCGCGTCGGGCGGGAAGTAGTGGTTCCCCTCGACGACGACCGTCGCGTCGCTCTCGGCGACGATCGTTCCGTTCCAGACTGCCTTCGGCATCTTCGGACCTCCGCTCTCGTCCTGGTGCTGTTCCCGGACCACGTGTTCCGCCCGGGTGTCGTCGATGATCGAGCAGGGGCCTGACGGCGGCATCGCCCATCTGCCCACCTCACCCGGGTGAGGTGCTGAGCGGGTTCGGACGGCTTCGGCGTGGGCGTCCCGTGACCTGCTCGTGGCGCCCATCTGCGACAGGGCTGCCACTCCGCCACGGGGCCCCTTCTCGCCGGCCGACACTGGGGCTAGTGTGGGCTCACCACGGAAAGGAGGTGGTCCGGTTGCAGCAGGACTGTGGAGGTGGCAGTAGCTAGGGCGCTGCCCCGTAGCGCAATGGCAGCACGTGGGCACCATCGGCGCCCTTCAAGCCAAACCAATGCTGTCACCGGGCCCGGAGCACGAAAGTGCTTCGGGCCCTACTCATGTCGCGACCTTTCCCGATCCGGTGGGCAATACTCCAGCCCGACTCTGCCCCCATCGTCTAGAGGCCTAGGACACCGCCCTTTCAAGGCGGCGGCACGGGTTCGAATCCCGTTGGGGGCACTGCAAGGAGGGCACAGAGCCCCGGCCCATCGGCGCTGACGACCTCTGGTCGTCGCCTCAGTGCCTTCGGGGCTGGTTGCCCGACGCGCAGGCCGCAGCGCTTTGCCCTGAGGGCAGTCTGTCCGCCTGGTGATGCCTCATCGGGCGTGCCCTCAGGGCGAAGTGACCGGCCGAAGTTGGGTCAAGGAGGACCCGGCTGCGTCCTCTCGCTGAACACCTGCGACCGACCGATGCAGGGCATCGCTCGTTCTCGGGTTCACCTCACGAGCGGCGCGCCTCGAGCCAGCCCACCAGGGGTCGCAGCACGACGATCGAGATCCACGAGTACTGCGCGATCTCGGTCGAGACAAAGAGTGCGACCGGGATCGAGATCACGAAGACCACGGTCGGCACGATCTCGGCGATGGGCTCCATCGGATCGGCCGACTCGACGTGGTGTCCGCCGAGCTCGGCCATCCAGTCGAGCACGTAGAGCGCGAGCGTGGCGAGGGCGATGTTCCCGGCGTAGATGGCGGTGGCGAGGCCCTGGCTCCCGTACTCGCCGAGCAGCTGGCTCGTGAACGGGATCACCGAGATCGCCGCCAGGAACACGAAGTTGACGATGAGGACGCGACCGCCAGCGCTCTCGAGCACGACCAGCGAGGTGTGCTGGGCGTACCAGAGGACCGCCAGGATCACGAAGCTGAGCAGCCACGCGAAGAAGTTCGGCCAGAGGTCGGCGAGCGCCGAGCCCAGATCGGACCCCGAGACGTCGGGCACCTCGATGCTCAGCACGAGCAGCGTCATCGCGATCGCCACGAGAGCGTCGCTGAGCGTGATCATTCGCTCGACGATCGGTTCGCGCTCGACGCGGGGTTCGGCCACGCGCGGACGCTACCGAGCGCGCCGGTGTGTGGTCAGCACATCCGAAGACGCAGGGGGGTCGCCCGTCCGCCCCGTTCGCCTCGCCCCACCGGACGAGACGCCCCCTGATCAGAAGGCCTGCAGCACCTTCGGCGCGACCTGCTTCTTGCGGCTCATGACACCCGGCAGGTCGTAGACGCCGCTGTCGGGCTCGAGTTCGAATGCCCGCTCGATCGCCGCCCGCTCGCCAGCGACCAGGAGCTCGGTCCCCATCGCCACGATGTCGGTGACCATCAGCGCGTACATCGCGAGCTCGCCCTCGGCGCGAGCCAGCTCGAGCGCCTCGAGCAGCTCGTCGCGCCGAGTCGCCAGGCCCCGGCCGACGGTCTCGATCTGCGCGATGCAGATCCGCTTGTCGGACCCCGCCTCGTACTCCTTGGCGTCGCGGCGGATGATCTCCGCGGCCGAGACGTCGGCGACGTTGGAGCTCGCCTCGAACATCTCGGTCCCGAGCGCCTGCGCGTCGATCTCGAGGAGCTCCTCCAGGTACGAGACGACCATCTGGTCGCGGTCGGTCGTGGTCGGAGAGGTCAGGATGACCGTGTCCGACAGGACCGCCAGCAGGAGCATCATCGCCGTCGGCGGCTTGGGCTCGCGGCCGTGACCGCGGAAGCGCTCGACGACGAGCGTCGCCGTGCTCCCGACCGGGTCGAACGTGGCGGCGACCGGGAAGCGGGTCTCGATCGATCCGATGTGGTGGTGGTCGAGGATCTCGACGACGTGGGCCTCGCCGACCCCGACGACGCTCTGCGCCTCCTCGGCGTGGTCGACGAGCAGGACGTGCCGGGGCTCCGGGTTCACGAGATCAGATCGGGTGACGAGCCCGACGAGCCGGCCCACCGAGTCCGCGACGACCGCGGCGCTGTAGTGGACCTCCTTGACCCGGTCGGCGATGTCCTCGACCAGGTCGTCGGCCTCCGCCATCAGCGGATCCCGGCTCATCACCTCACCCGCCGGAACGCTCAGACTGACGAGCCGGCCGGTCACGTAGGAGTCGAGCGGCGACACGACGATGCCGGTGCCCTTGGCGCGGGCGGCCTCGATGGTCGCCTCGCAGGGGTGCTCCCCGTACGGAGAGACGATCAGCGCAACGCCGATCTCGACGGCGCGCAGCTGAGCGTCCGGCCGGTTCCCGACGACCACGATGTCGTTGGGACCCATGGTCTTGCCCATGGTGGGGGTGTCGACCGTGACCGCCCACAGCCGCCCGTCGAGGCGGCGGTCGGGTCGCACCAGGAGCTCGCCCTCGACCACGTCGACGATCAGGTCGGCCGACACGGGCCGGTCGGCGAAGCTCGACGGCTCGCTGGTCTCCTTGACGTACCTGCGAGCGAGATCCCTTGCCGTGACGAGGCCCACGACCGCGCCCGCCTCGTCAACGATCGGCACCAGGTCGACGTCGGCCTTGGACATCGCGATCCCGACATCGCGCAGGGACGTATCCCGGCTGGCGGACGGCGAGCCCTCGCTCATCACGTCGCGCGCACGGAGCTTCACGTGATCGAGCGGCTCGGGCTCGCGGGCACGGCTGCGCTCGAGCGCCCACCGGGTCTGGGCGTTGACCGGGCCGAGCCGCACCGGGAGGTACTCGTCGTCGGGATGCAGTCGCTGCATCAGCTCGGCGTAGCCGATCGCCGATGCGATCGAGTCGAGGTCTGGGTTTCGATGGCCGGTGACGTAGACGAGCGACAACAGACAGTCCTCCGCGCGGTGCTAGCTGGATTCTCGCTGATCGGCCGCCCGTTCGAGCGTGTCTGCAACGAGGGCGGCGTCCCGCTCCGCGAGCGCCTCCGCCTCGGCGAGCGTTTGCTCGAGCGCGCCCGCCGGGATGACGACGGCGCCTGCGCGGTCCGCGTACACCCAGTCGCCGGGGCTCACGGCCACGCCGCCGAGGTCGACGGCGACGCCGGCCTCCCAACCCATCAGCACGTCGTTTGCGTTTCGCACGGCCTCGCCTCGGGCCCAGACCGGGATCCCGATCTCGTCCGCCTCGGCGAGGTCACGCACCCGCCCATCGGTCAGCAGGCCCGAGAAGCCGAGCGACTTCGCCCGGGCGAGCTTCTTGCCGCCGGCGACCGGCTGGTCCTGGCCGGCCGAGGCGACCAGCACCGCCCCGTCCGGCGCCTGCGCCGCAGCCGCGCGGGCCAGCGCGTCGAAGCTGTGGCGCTCGGCGTCCACGAGGTCAGGACGCAGCGGCAGGAACCGGACCGTCGCGGCCGGTCCGAACACGGGCGTGCCGCTCGGCGGACCGATCAGGTCGTGCAGGTGCAGGCGGTGCGAGTAGGAGCGCCCGAGCACGTCGCAGATCGGCGCGGCGCCGAGCGCACGCGCCCGCGAGGTCAGGGAAAGGTGGCTCGCCATTCGCCGAACGCTCGCAGATGAGCGGGGGCGATCGGGCTCACCGCCCCCCGATCGCGCAGAATCTCATCGGTCGGCCAACCGCAGGAGGCCCAGCATGCTGAACGAGGACACCCCGCAGGTCCTCGCCGCCGAGACGATGCGCGAGCGGATCGGACGAGATGAGTGGGACGACGCGGCGACGCACTTCACCGGCGGTGTCACCTTCCGCGTCGGAAACCACGGACCCGTGCACGGCTTCGCCGAGATCCGGTCGTACCTCGCCTGGCAGGCCAGCAAGGCGGCCTGGGAGGGCGACCACGTCCGCACGAAGATCAGCGAGCACGATCTCGTCGTGACGGAGGTCGAATCGAGCTTCCGCCGTTCGGCCGACGGTGCGCAGATCGTTCTGCCCGTCGTGAACGTCTATCGCTTCGACCGACTTCTGATCGCCGAGTGGCTCGTCTACGGCGATCTGAGCCCCCTCGAGGGATGAGCGCCCCCGACCCGGACCCACTCCGCCTGGACGACCTCCTCGACGACCAGGACCGCGCCGTGCGGGACCGCGTGCGCGCGTTCTGCGATCGCGAGATCCGTCCCCACATCAACGAGCTGTGGGAGAAGGCGGAGTTTCCTCACCACGCCCTGCCCGGCTACGCCAAGCTCGGCATCGTCGGGGGGACGATGCGCGACTGGGGTGGGCCGGGGCTCTCGGCACGCGCGGCCGGCATCGCGGCGATGGAGCTGGCTCGCTGCGACGGCAGCATCAGCACGTTCCACGGGGTGCACTCCGGGCTTGCGACCCGGTCGATCGCCATGCTCGGCTCGGACGAGCAGAAGGCGGAGTGGCTTCCGCGGATGTGCGCTCTGGAGGCCATCGGCGCGTTCGGGCTGACCGAGCCCGACCACGGCTCGGATGCCGTCCACCTGGAGACCCGCGCGCTGCGGCGCGGCGGCGAGTGGGTGCTGCACGGTCGCAAGCGCTGGATCGGCAACGCGACCTTCGCGGACGTCATCGTGGTCTGGGCCCGCAGCGACGAGACGGGTGAGGTGAACGGGTTCCTCGTGCCGGGCGGAGCCCCCGGCCTCGATGTGTCCCCCATCACCGGCAAGATCGGAAAGCGCGCGTCGATCCAGGCCGACATCTCGCTCGACGGTGTCCGCGTTCCCGACGACGCACGCCTGCCCGGTGCCGAGACGTTCCAGGACGCGGCCCGTGTGCTCGCGCACGCGCGCCCCGGCGTCGCGTGGGCCGCCCTCGGCCACGCCGTCGCGGCGTACGAGATCGCATTCAGCTACGTCAGCGAGCGCACGTCGTTCGGCACGCCACTCGCCGGCCAGCAGCTGGTCCAGAACGCCCTCGCCCGCATGCTCGCCGAGATCGTCGCGATGCGGCTCATCTGCACGCGCGTGGCCGAGCTGACCGACGAGGGCGAGCTCACCGCCGCGATGGCGTCGCTCGCGAAGATGAACAACGCCGCCAAGGCTCGTACCGTGGTGGCGACGGCCCGCGATCTCATGGGAGGCAACGGGCTCCTGCTCGACTACCACGTCGCCCGGCACCTGACCGACATCGAGGTGACCTACACGGTCGAGGGCACGGACTTCGTCCAGGCACTCATCGTCGGCCGCGAGATCACCGGCGTCTCGGCATTCGGATGAGGAGGCTTCGAAGATGCCACTGAAGAGCAAGGTCCTCGACGATCTGCGCGTCACCCCCGGCGAGCGGGCGCGGCTGTCCAAGCGCTCGACCGACGACACGCTCGGACTGGAGGGCAAGGCCGAGACCAAGGAATGGCTCGTCGACCACGGCGCCGAGCTGGCGCTTCTGCAGTCGCGGCTCTGGGCCGAGCGAACCCGAGCCGTGCTGGTCGTCCTCCAGGGCATGGACACGGCCGGCAAGGACGGCACGATCAAGCACGTGATGTCGGGGCTGAACCCGTCCGCGGTGAAGATCGCCCCGTTCTCGGCTCCGAGCACGCTCGAGCGATCCCACGACTTCCTGTGGCGCATCCACGCCAAGTGCCCACCCCGGGGACAGATCGGGGTCTTCAACCGATCCCACTACGAGGACGTCGTCACCGCCCCGATCGAGGGCATCGTCGACGCCAAGACTGCCAAGAAGCGGGTCGCGCACATCAACGACTTCGAGCAGATGCTCGTCGAGGAGGGCACCCGCATCCTCAAGGTGTTCCTCCACATCTCCCAGGACGAGCAGGCCGATCGCCTTCGCTCACGGATCCTCGATCCCGAGAAGAGCTGGAAGTTCGACCGATCGGACCTCCAGGCGCGCTCGCACTGGGACGAGTACGCGGCCGCGTACGAGAAGGTGGTCAGCGCGACATCGACTCGGCATGCACCGTGGTACGTCGTGCCCTCGGACCGCAAGTGGGTCCGCAACGCCACTGTCGCCGCGCTGCTTCACCGCGAGCTCGTTCGGCTCGACCCGAAGACGCCGCCACCGCGACCCGAGCTGGCCAAGCTCCAGGGCATCCTTGGCATCTGAGCGGACGCGGCGACGGCCGCGGAGCCCGCGCGGGCGCGCCCGCGAGACCGCCGTGAGGCTCGCGGAGGAGTACCCCGAGTACGACGTCCCGCTCGACCACGACTCCGCGTTCCAGCTGCTCGTCGCCACGATCCTGTCGGCGCAGTGCACGGACGCCATGGTCAACCGTGTCACGCCCGAGCTGTTCGCCGACTATCCGACCGCCGAGCGGATGGCCGCGGCCGATCCGGACGAGGTCGAGCGGATCATCCACCCGACGGGTTTCTTCCGGCAGAAGACCCGCTCGATCATCGGGATGGCCGAAGGCGTCGTCGAGCGGTTCGACGGCGAGGTGCCGAGCGCGATGGACGACCTCACCTCGCTGCCGGGCGTCGGACGAAAGACCGCCCACGTCATCCGCGGACACTGGTTCGGCCTGCCGGCGATCACCGTCGACACCCACGTCCTGCGCCTGTCGCGCCTGCTCGGGCTGACCGAGTCCGACGATCCCGACCGGGTCGAGCGCGACCTGGCTCAGCTGTGGCGCCGGCGCGACTGGACGGATGCGTCGATGCGGATGATCTTCCACGGGCGCGCGGTCTGCATCGCCCGCCGGCCGCAGTGCGATCGGTGCGTGCTGGCCGACTTCTGCCCGTCAGCCACGGGACGCTAGGCCCGCCGCGGGGGCGGCGGCCGGCCCGGCGGCGGCCCGTCACCGGGCTGAGCGGGCTGAGCCCGGGGCGGACGCCCCGCCTGCGACGCGGGCGCCGGTCGTGGCGGCGGCGGATCGGCCGCGACGACGGGAGCCGGTGGATCCGGGTCGACGGCGACGGCGTCGGTCGGACCGGCGGCAAGCCCGGCGGCGGCGATCGGGGCCTCACCCGGCGGCGCCTCTCCGCCGATGCCGCGCACGCCGACCGCCAGGCCCGCGATGGCGGCGATCGCCAGCGCCGCGACGGCGATTCGCCGTGGCTGCACGCGCGACCTCCGGCGCCGGCGCGAATCGGCAACCGGAGGACCGAGGGTCGAGGCCAGGCGGGTCGAGAGAAACCGCTCGCTTGCAACCGCGTCCTGGGCTGGCGCGGGGGCATCGAGCGCGCCCGGCGTGGACTCGATCGCCTCCGCAAATCGCCCGACGAGCTCGCTCGTCGAGCTCGGCCGCCGGTCCGGGCGCTTGTCCATGCCTGCGGCGAGCGCCGTCGATGCCCGCTTGCCGAGCCCGGGCCGGACGTCGATGACCCGCGGCGGCCGGTCGTTCAGGTGCGAGTAGATGACGGCAGCCGCCGTCGCGCGCGGAAACGCCACGCGCCCGGTCAGCGTCTCGTAGGCGAGGAGCGCGAAGGCGTACCGATCCGACGCCGCGCTCGGAGCCTCGCCACGGAGAACCTCCGGGGCCACGTACTCCGGCGTTCCGATCCACGCCCCGACAGGTGTCAGCGCGGGCGCGTCGGGCGTCCGCGACAGGCCGAAGTCGGCCAGGTAGGCGTGCTGGTTGCCGCCGAGCAGCACGTTCGCAGGCTTGACGTCGCGATGGACGAGCCCCTGGGCGTGGGCGTAGTCGAGGGCCGAGGCCACCTGCGCGAGCAGGCGGAGCGCCGCCGGCACATCGAGCGCCCCTTCACGACGGAGTCGCTCGGCGAGACCGCCACCGGCGACGTACTTCATCGCGATGTAGCAGCGACCGTCCTCCTCTCCGGCGTCGTAGACCGGAAGGATGTGCGGGTGCTCGAGCGCCGCGACGCTCGCGGCCTCGCGCTCGAACCGTGCCCTGGAGGCCGGGTCCCCCTCAGCCCCGGGAGTGAGCACCTTGAGGGCGACCATCCGCCCGAGGCTGGACTGCATCGCGCGATAGACGATCGCCTGCCCGCCCCTGCCGAGCTCGAGCTCGATCCGATGCCCGGCAAGTGTCTGACCCCTCACGACGGCCTCCGTCCTGTGGCTCTCGGCGATGGTCGCCCGCCCACATAAATGCGGGCGAAACCGGGCCTCGGACGCGGCTGGGATCTCGTCAGCGGCTCGTGAGGCCGCGACGCTCAGGCGTACATCGCCTCGATGCTGTCGGCGAAGTGCTCCTCGCAGACGCGCCGGCGGAGCTTCAGCGTCGGGGTGACCTCGTCGCGCTCGGGATCGAACTCTCGATCGAGGACGGTGTGGCGACGCACCCGGGAGTCGATCCCGAGCCCCTTGTTGACCTCCCCGACCACCTCGGCGACCCGCTTGGCGATCACGTCGGGCTCCGTCGAGCCAATCGCCTCGGGGTCCGGGACGATCAGCGCCCCGATCACCGGCCGCTCCGCTCCCACGACGAGGGCTTGGGCGATCTCTGGCCGCGAGCAGAGCGCCGCCTCGATGTTCTGAGGCGAGACGTTCTTGCCGCTCGCGGTGACGATGATGTCCTTCTTGCGGTCAACGAGCACGAGCCGCCCGCCCTCGTCGACGCGACCGATGTCCCCGGTGCGCAGCCAGCCGTCGCTCTCGAGGACCGCGCTCGTCGCGTCCTCGTTGCCCCAGTAGCCGGTGAAGACGTGCGGGCCGCGAATCAGCACCTCGCCGTCGTGGGCGATCTCGAGCTCGCTGCCGGGCAGCGGGCGCCCGACCGTCCCGGGCACGTTCTGCTCCGGATCGTTGACCGTGGCGACACCAGCGACCTCCGTCAGGCCGTAGCCCTCGAGGATCGGCACGCCCGCGGCCGAGAAGAACTCCGCGACATCGCCGGACAGGGCCGCACCCCCGCTGATCGCCAGCCGCAGCTCACCGCCCAGCCGCTCACGCACCTTGGTGAAGACCAGGCGCTCACCGGCACGGCCGCCCAGCCGACCGAGCGGGCCGACCCGACCGTCACCGGACTTCGACCGGTACACGGCGATGCCACCGGCGATCGCCCATCGCCCGATGCGCCGACGGAGCGGGCGCTCGTTCTCGACCCGGGCGTGGGCCGCCCGGTGCGCGGTCTCGAACAGCCGTGGCACGCTCACGAAGACCGTCGGGCGCACGGCGGCCAGCGCCGACGTGAGCTTGCCCGTGTCGTGACAAAGGCCCAGGGTCAGCGAGAGCCGGGCGCACATGAGCTCGATCACCCGGGCGAGCACGTGGGCCAGCGGAAGGTGCAGAACCGTCCGATCCTCCGGTCGGACGATCCCGGCCTCGACGATCATCTCGAGCTGGCTGCGCACGTTGCCGTGCGTCAGCGTGCAGCCCTTCGGGGGACCGGTCGTCCCGGACGTGTAGACGATCGTCGCGACATCGTCGGGGCGCGCCAGGCCGCGCGCGGCCGCGAGCAGGTCGGGCGTCTGCTCGAGCAGGGCGTCGCCCCGGGCATGGACCTCCTCCAGGTCGACGTCCGCGCCGGTGAGTCCGTCGACGCCCACGATCGTCTCGAGCGAGTGGAGCTCGCCTCGCGCGGAGAGCACCGCGTCGGTCAGCGGCAGCGGCTCGGCGATGAGCACGCGGGCACCCGAGTCGTTCAGGATGTGCGCCGCGTCCGCGATCGAGCTGGTCGGGTAGATCGGCACGACCACCGCGCCGAGCCCGAGCAGCGCGTGATCGGCGACGACCCAGTCCATGTTCGTTCGCAGCAGGAGCGCGACCCGATCGTGCCGCTCCACCCCGAGCGCGCTCAGACCGGCGGCAAGACGGTTGACGGCCGCGTCGGCCTCGGCCCAGCTGACCTCCCGCCAGTCGGAGCCCGACTCGATCACCATCGCCGGGGAGCTCGATCCCGCCGTCACCGCCCTCGGCCAGAGATCGGCCAGCGTCCCGTTGGTGTCCGCCATCTGCAGGGCCCCCTATCCGCTGTCGATCGAGGGTATCCGCCGTGCCCGAGCCGGTCGATGGCCATCGGGACCGCGCGCGGGAACTGCCACACGTCCCGCCAAACAGCCCCGCGTGTCACCTGTCGAGGCCCGGGGCGGGTTCGGCTCACGGCGGATGCGTAGACTCCGTGTCTGTTTTTGGGCACCCGGGAGGACGTAGATGTACTTCGAGGACGAGGTCAACACGATCGAGCGCTGGATGGAGGAGCCGCGCTTCGCGGAGACCACCCGCCTGTACACGGCGAGGCAGGTCGCGGAGCAGCGCGGGGCCGTAGCTCAGGACTACACGGTCGCGCGCGAGGCGGCGGCCGCCTTCCACGCTCATCTGCGTGACCTCTTCGCCCAAGGGCGCTCCATCACCACCTACGGCCCCTATTCGCCGGGCCAGGCGGTCGCGATGAAGCGCGCCGGCATCGAGGGCATCTACCTCGGCGGCTGGGCAACGTCGGCGAAGGGCTCGCTCGACGAGAACCCCGGACCCGACCTGGCCAGCTATCCGCTCAGCCAGGTTCCCGACGAGGCCGCGGGCCTCGTGCGCGCACTGCTCACCGCGGACCGCAACCAGACGTTCGCGCGCGCCCGCATGAGCGAGGAGGAGCGGGAGTCGACCCCCGAGGTCGACTACCGGCCGTTCATCATCGCCGACGCCGACACCGGCCACGGCGGCGACGCGCACGTCCGGAACCTCGTCCGCCGGTTCGTCGAGTCCGGCGTGCCGGGGTACCACATCGAGGACCAGCGCCCGGGCACCAAGAAGTGCGGACACCAGGGCGGCAAGGTTCTCGTGCCCCAGGACGAGCAGATCAAGCGCCTGAACTCGGCGCGCTTCCAGCTCGACGTCATGGGCGTCCCGGGCATCATCGTCGCCCGGACCGACGCCGAGGCCGCCAACCTGATCGACGGCAGCGGCGACGAGCGGGACCAGCCGTTCATCCTGGGCGTGACGAACACGCGGGTCCCGACCTACAAGTCCGTGTTCCTCGCGATGCTGCGCCGGCTGAACGCCAAGGGCGTGGCCGACCTGAACGGGTACCTGCTCTACGCGCTGCCGGACGAGCAGTACGAGGAGGCCGAGGCGTGGCTCGAGTCGAGCGGCGTCGCGACGGCGATCGACGAGGCGGCCGCCCGCCACGACGGCGGCATGGGCCTGCGCGCCGAGGCCGCGCTCGACGCCGCATCCGACGCCTTCATCTCGGCATGGCAGGAGGACGCCGGGCTGAAGACGATCGGCGAGGCCGTCGCCGACGCGATCGAGTTCCGCGCCCAGGAGGGCAACCCGCCCGACATCTCGGTCGACGAGTGGCGCGAGTTCGCCAAGACCGCGTCGTGGTTCTCGGCCCGCAAGAAGGCCAAGGAGCTCGGGCTCGAGCTCACCTGGGAGGTCGACCCGGCCAAGACGCCGGAGGGCTACTTCCAGGTCCAGGGCGGCATCCCGTACGCCGCCTCGAAGTCGATCAACGCGTCGCCGTTCTGCGACATCCTCTGGATGGAGACCAAGACGGCCGACCTCGAGGACGCCAAGGAGTTCGCCGACGCGGTCCACGCCGTCTACCCGGACAAGATGCTCGCCTACAACCTGTCGCCGTCCTTCAACTGGGACACGACCGGGATGACCGACGACGAGATGCGCGAGTTCCCGAAGGAGATCGGGAAGCTCGGCTTCGTCTTCAACTTCATCACCTACGGCGGCCACCAGATCGACGGCCTCGCGGCCGAGGAGTTCTCGGCGGCGCTGCGCGAGGACGGGATGCTGGCTCTGGCACGGCTCCAGCGTCAGTTCCGGCTTCTCGAGTCGCCGTACCGGACCCCGCAGACCCTGGTCGGCGGACCCCGCGAGGACGCCGCGCTGGCCGCCTCGTCGGGCCAAACCGCGACGACCAAGGCGATGGGCGAGGGCTCCACGCAGAAGCAGCACCTGGTCCAGACCGAGGTCCCGCCGAAGGTCCTGGCCGACTGGCTCAAGGAGTGGGCCGAGCACTACGGGATCGAAGGGCCGCTCGGCGTCTCGCTGCGGCCCCACAAGCCCGGCACCGGGGTGCTCGAGCTGAGCGTCCTCGGCGCGGACGAGTCGAAGGCGGCGAACATCGTCTTCGACACGCTGAACGACCGGCGCGGAAACCTGATCCTGTCGGTGCGTGACCAGAACACGTTCGACTCGTCGATGCGCCGCAAGCGGCTCGCGACGCTGCTGCACCTGTTCCTGATCCACCGGTACAAGGCGACCAACATCCAGTACCTCACGCCGACCGAGGACAACCACCGCCAGTGCGAGGCGATGGTCAAGCTGGGCATGTACACGAAGACGTACGACGAGGTGGGCGAGATCATCGTCGCCGACGTCAACACGGACTACGTGAAGGAGCTCATCGCAGACTCCGGCGCCCGCCACAAGCTCATCGCCAAGGACAGCTGAGCACCCCCGGCGCACGCGCCGGAGTCCACATCCATCGAACGTGCACGCGGCGCCGACGAGAGTCGGCGCCGCTCACGTAAGGGCCCCTTGGTCGTCTGGTGTCGTCTCGTTCGTCGCTCGTCGATTCCGTTCGTTCGCTCGTCGCCGTCGGGATCACGATGATCCCGACGTCCTGAGCGCCTGCGCGAGGAGGACTCGAGTTCGGCACGAGCCGACTCGCTCGGGTCATCACCCGCCGAAGTGCGCCGCCATCCGCTCCTTCAGCGTCTCCTGCGACACGTCCTCGATGCGGGACATGACCATCCACTTGTGGCCGAACGGGTCGATGAACTGGCCGACTCGCTCGCCGTAGAACTGATCCTCCACGGCCATCGCCTCGATCGCACCCGCGGCGATCGCAGCGGCGAAGACCCGATCGACGTCCGCGACGTAGATCGAGAGGGACACCGGGGTTCCGCCGATCCTCGGAGGTGCCAGGAGGTTCCAGTCCGGGAACTCGTCGGAGACCATGACCAGGCAATCGCCGATCACGATCTCGGCGTGGGCGATCTTGCCGTCCGGCATCTCGAGCCGCAGCCGCTCGGTGCCCCCGAAGACCCGCTCGTAGAACTCGATGGCGGCCGCGGCACCGTCGACGCACAACGAGGGGCTCACACGAGGGTAGTCGTCTGGAATCGGGCTCACGTCGGACATTCGTGCCTCCGCTCTTCGTCATCTCGAGTGCGAACATGTGTTCGATCCTCGGGACCCTACCCGTCCGGCGCACGGGCGGACAAGCCCTCGGCTGTCACACGGTCGTCGACCGCCGCTCAGCCGACGCGGAGCGTCCTCGCGAGGCCGACGGCCGCGGCCCGACCAGGTCCGCTGCGCGCGCCGACCGATGCGACCGAGAGCGCCGCGGCTGCAACCGCGAGCCGTACCCCGTCGAGCAGCTCCTGCCCCTCGGCGAGCGCCACCGCGAGCACGCCCGCGAACACGTCGCCGGCTCCCGTGCTGTCGCGGGCGAGCACGGTCGGTGACGGGACCACCGTCGGCCCGGAGCGGTCGCGCACGAGCGCCCCCCTCGCACCCTTGGTCACGATGACCGGACTCCGAGTGGCCGCATAGAGCGCGTCGGCCGCCGCGTTCGGAAGGCTCTCGCCGGTCAGCGCGGTCGCCTCGACCTCGTTCGGCGTGAGGATGGGCCCCAGCTCGAGCAGGCCCTCGGGCAGGCGGTCCGGTGGCGCGGGATCGACGATCAGCGTCAGCCCGGCCGACCGTCCTGCCGTTGCCGCGGCAAGGCTCGCCTCGGGCGGAACCTCGAGGCTGACCAGACACGATCCCGGAGCGCTGACGGCGCCGACGGCGCCGGAGACCACGTCCGGCGAGAGCAGTGCGTTCGCGCCGCGGACCACGATGATCTGGTTCTGCCCGCTCTGGTCCACGACGACCATCGCGTGCCCGGTCGGCGCCTGCTCCTCTCGACCAACGGCCGAGAGGTCGACGCCCTCGCGATCGAGATCCTCGAGTGCCCTCTGCCCGGCATCGTCCGACCCGACGCGGGCGACGAGCCTGACGGTCGCCCCCATGCGCGCGGCTGCGGCCGCGGCGTTGCCCCCCTTGCCGCCGAAGCCCTCGTGCTCGCCGATCGCGTGGACTCCCTCACCGGGAACCGGGAACCGCTCGACGTCGAGCACGTGGTCGACGTTGATCGCGCCCACGACGACCACCTGACCAGGAGCGGGCGCGCCGCCGGTCGGGACCTCGTGATCGGCCATGCCGGCCAGCATGACGCGACGGGCGCCCCGACGCGAGCAGTCACGTCGACGAGGGTTCGGCCCCGAGGTCGCGGGAGACCGGGTCCTCGGCCCGCAGGCTGGCGAGCCCCCATCCGTCGACTCGAAACTCCTCGAACGCGGTGACCTCGAGTCCGGCCTGATCGAGCGCAGCGAGCAGCTCGGCGAGCACCACCGGCCGCTGTCGACGCCCGGCGAGGGCCAGCGCGGCGTTGTAGGCCCGGGTTCCCGCGTGGCCGGCGCGCCAGTCGGTGAGGACGAGCGCTCCGCCCGGGGAGATCACCCGGCGCCACTCGGCCACGATCGGCGCGACGGGACCCGGGACGCTGTGGAGGACGCTCGTCGAGACGACCACGTCGAACGACCGGTCTGCGTGCGGCAGGTCGTCGGCGGCGCCGAGCCGGAGCGTGGCGGCCGAGCCGAGCCGCCCCCTCGCCACGGCCAGCATCTGCGGGCTCGCGTCCAGCCCGACCAGCCGGAGCGACGGATGCATCCGCGCCAGCGCGCCGAGCAGCACCCCGGTGCCACAACCGATGTCGAGAACCCGCTCGTCGCCATCGAGGCGGAGCAGGTCGATCGTCCGGCGGACGCTGACGCCGACATATCGCGCCCAGAGCCGGTCGTAGACGGACGCGAGCCGGGCGTAGTCGCGCAGCACCCGTGGGTCGGGCCCGCTCAGCGCGCGCCGAGCGAGAGCGTCCAGACGCTCGCCCCCGAGTAGCCCTGGAACCGCTGGCGGTGCCTGACGGCAACGCCGGCCGCCCGGGCGCGGGGGTTCAGCATCGCCTTGCGGTGACCCCGGGACCTCATCCAGCTGCGGAACGTCGAGCGCGCCGTGCCCAGCCGGCCCGTCCCCCATGCGATGTTCTCGCCGCTGAAGCGGCCCCGGTAGCCGCTCTTGCGCACGCTCGCAGCCGGCGACTCCCCGCACGGCGTGTGCGAGAAAGACCGGCAGCGCAGCATCAGCGCGTTGCTTCGGCGGGCACCCCGGGCGAGCGTCACCCGCCACGTGAGCGCGGGCAAGTCACGCTTCGTGCGCTCCTTGTTCAGGAGGCAGCGAAAGGCCGCCTCCTTCTTCTTGACACCGACCGACAGCGCATCGGCGCTCGCGCAGCCGGGCGCGGCCTGGGCCCCCGCCGGTGCGACGAGCAGCGCCGCCGCGACGATCGCTCCGAGGGTCGCGAGCCCGAGCAGCCCGCGCCGCGCCGCCGATTCGTTTGGAGCCATCGATTCCGTCCTCGCCTGGTCGGGGCCTCTTCTCGCACACCATGGCCCGAGGCGCACGCAGGCTTTACAGATTCCCGCTTTCTGATCGAGCTATGCGCGCCGCGGGGGGCCATCCTCACCCGAGCCCGAGGACGCCGTGAGCGGCGGCCAGTGCTCCTCGGGGCGGCGCGCGCCCCCACCGGCGGCGGCGCGCCGCTGCGCCCTCGACGGATCGGCGGCCTCGAGCGGACGGACGATGGGCTCACGCCACGCCGCGAACATCGCGCAGGCCCCGTCGGCGTCGTCGGGGTTGCGAACGATCGCCTCGGCGAGGGCGTGGGCGTCGCCGAGGCCGAGCCCGCCGGACGCACCGGTCTCGGGCGAGAAGAAATGTGCCGCGTCGCCGATCGCGACGACGCCCGGCACCCACCACCTCGGGCACGTCAGCACCATCGGCTCGCCGTAGTGCACCTGCTCCCACGAGGTCAGGCCCTCGACCGCGCCCGCGGCCTCCGGCAGCAGCGCCGCATAGGCCGCCTTGAACGCGTCGATGCCCGGGGCCATCGCCGCCTCTCGCCCGATCTTGTCGATCGTCCACCAACCGGCCGAGCCGGTCGGCCAGCCGACCCCGATCACGACGCCGCCATCGCTCGTGAACCGCATCGCGAATGGACGGTCGATCACCGACGGGCTGACGAAGGCAAAGCCACCCTCACCCCGGCTCTCGTCGCGAGACTCGATGCCCGCCATGTCGCGGACGCGCGATCGGACGCCGTCGGCGGCGATCACTAGGTCGCTCTCGACCGTGGTCCGCCCGTCGGGTCCATCCACAAGGACGCCGACGACCCGTCCGTCGGCGCGGACCAGGTCGACGATCGTGTGCTCGTGCTCGACCGGAACTCCGCGCCCGACGATCTCGACGAAGTCGAGGAAGCTCATCGAGACGCCGATCGACCTCGCTCCGTCGCTGACGTCCCAGCCCAGCGAGCGGACCTCGTCCATCACGCCCATGTCCTCGACGGCGGGGTAGCCGTGGTAGCCGAGCATGAACGGATGGGTCGGCGGCGGACCCACCGGGCGGCGCTCGAGCACGACGGGCTCGATCCCGCGCTGGCCGAGCAGACGGGCGACGGCCAGGCCGATCATCCCGCCGCCGGCGACGACGACCCTCACGGCGCCCTCCCGATCGTCGCGACGAAGGAGCACAATAGGTCGCGATGACCGACGCGGACGCTCCCACGGTCGCCTACGTCGACCTCTCCTCGAGCGGAGTCGTCTACGACCTCGGGGACGATCACCCGATCAACCCCGTCAAGGGCGAGCTGGCCGCGGCCCTGCTCGGGGCGTACGGGCTCCTCGAGCACCCTCGCCTCACCATGCACTCGGCGCCGCCCGCGCCCGAGGAGGCGATCACACGGGTGCACTCCCCGGTCTACGTCGACGCTGTTCGGCGCATGAGCTCCGAGCCGGGAGCGGGCGACACTCCGGAGGCCGCCCTGTGGGGGCTTGCCGCCGGGGGCGACACCCCCGCCTTCGTCGGTATGCACGAGGCGAGCCTCCAGATCAGCGGTGCCGGAGTCCTCGGCGTCGAGCTGCTGCTCGACGGGGCCGCCGACTTCGTGTTCACGCCGGGTGGGCTGCACCACGCCTTCTCGAAACGCGCGAACGGGTTCTGCATCTACAACGACGCGGCGGTCGCCATCCAAGCCGCGCTCGACGCCGGGGTCGAGCGGGTCGCCTACATCGACATCGACGTCCACCACGGCGACGGCGTCGAGGAGATCTTCTGGCAGGAGCCGCGCGTCCTGACCTGCTCCGTCCACGAGAACGGCCGGACCCTCTTTCCCGGCACCGGCTGGATCGCCGACCGGGGCGGAGCGGGCGCCTTCAAGAGCTCGGTCAACGTCCCGCTCCCCGCCCTGTCCGGAGACGAGCCGTACCTGCGAGCGATCACCGAGGTGGTCGCCCCCGCCGTCCGCGAGTTCGAGCCCGGCCTGGTCGTCAGCCAGATGGGCGTCGACCCGCATCATCGCGACCCCCTCGCCCATCTGGAAGTCACGCTCCCCGGCCTTCGGGCCGCGCACGCCGCCGTCGAGGACATCGTGCTCGCGACGCCCACGGGCCGCTGGCTGTCGATGGCGGGTGGCGGGTACAACATCGATCTCGCCCCACGTATGTGGGTGCTGCTCCTGGCCCAGATGCTCCGCGCGGAACCCGACGACGCGCTTCCGGAGGAATGGCTGGAGCGGGCCGCGGCACACTCGGACTCCCCGCTCACGACGTCGCTGCGCGCCGACGCCCCGTCGGCGGCGCCGGCCGACGCCCGTGAGGCGGCCGACCGGCGGGCCAACAGGACCGTCGACATGGCGGTCGAGGAGCTGGTCGGCGGCTAGCCCTGCGGGGCCGAGAGCCCGAGCTGCTGGCGCATCATCTCCATGAAGGCCAGGTCCCCGTGGGCCTCGCGCGCCGCGATCATCTGCTTGGCGTCCTCGCCCGCGATGTAGCGGATCTGCTCGCTCTCGTCGGTCGCGGCCTCATGGATGACCTCGGCGACCAGCGACGCCGGGGACGCGTTGGCGAAGAAGCTCTCGACGGCGCCGAGCACGCCCTGCACGAGCGGCTGGTACTCCGCGATCGACTCGTCGTTGCTGAAGTCGAACGAGCGCCCGTCGAAGTCGGTGGCGATCGCCCCCGGCTCCACGATCTTCACCCGGATGCCGAGTGGCGCGAGCTCGAACGACAGCGCCTCGGACATCCCCTCAACCGCCCACTTGGTCCCGTGGTAGAGCGTCCCGAGCGGCAGCGTGATCTTGCCGCCAACCGATGAGATGTTCACGATCGCCCCACTGCGCTGAGCGCGCATCACGGGGAGCACGGCCTTCGTGACCTCGAGCAACCCGGTCACGTTGGTGTTGAACTGGCGCTCGATGCTCTCCGACGATGTCGCCTCGAGCGGCCCATACGCGCCGTAGCCGGCGTTGTTCACGAGCACGTCGATCGAGCCGAACCGATCGACGGCCGCGGCGACGGCGGATGCGATCGACGCGGCATCCGTCACGTCGAGGCGCTCGACCAGGACGTTGTCGAGCTGCGCGAGCTCGGCGCCGTTCTCGGGAGTTCGCATCGTCGCGACCACGTTCCAGCCGCGCTCGGCGAAGAGCTCTGCGGTGGCCCGGCCGATGCCGGTCGAGGCCCCGGTGATCAAGATGGTGTTCGCCATTGGGAGCTTCTCCTTGTGGGGTCGCGGCCGCGGTCGGGCGGCGCTCATCTGCTGGGACGGTAGATCGGCCCGCGTGATCTCACACTGGGAATCCGCGCCATTCCAGTCGCGGATCGCGCCACGCTCAGACCGCCGCCGCGCGGGCACCGGCGGGCGTCTGCCCTGTCCAGGAATGGAACGCCCGGTAGAACGAGTTGGGGTCCTCGTAGCCAAGCAGGAACGAGATCTCGCCGGCGGACACGCTCGACCTGGTCAGGTAGTGGCGGGCGAGCTCTTCCCGGGTCGCATCGAGCGTCGACTGGAAGGTCGTCCCCTCCTCGCGCAACCGGCGCTGGAGCGTGCGGGGGCTGATCGCAAGCTCGCGAGCGACGGAACCGACGCCCGGCGCCCCCGCGGGCAGCAGCTCGAGCAACGCCGCCCGAACGCGCTCGGTCGTCGACGACCTGGCCTCGAGCTCGGACAGGCGCCGCCGCAGCTCGGGCTCGAAGAACTCCCACATCCGGTCGTTCGCCGTGATGAACGGTCGCGCGGCGTCCGCCGCCGCGAAGGCGACCGTCTGCGTGTCACCCCGCCCGATCCGCTGGCCGAGGTATCGCCGATACGGCTCGGGGTCGGCCGGAGGGTCGGGCATGGTCATCCACCGCGGCTCGATGGCCGTGCGGGTCGCCAGACGAACGAGGGCCACCCAGAACACGAGCTCGGTCGCGGCCAGGCCGACCGGTGGTGCCACGTGCGCGGGCCATCGGTAGGTGATCGTCGTCTCGTGCTCGGCAACCTCGATCTCGACCCGCATCGGCCCGATCAGCCGCTTGAACCGCGCGATGCGCTCCGCCGCACCATTCAGGTCGCGGCTGCAGAGCGCGGCGAAGATCGGCGGGTCGAATGCTTCGGCGGACAGCGATTCCCCGATCCGAATCGGCAGGGCATCGCGGTCCCCGAACTCCTCCTCGAGCGCCGACCAAAGCGCGAAGTACTGATCGGTCGACAGCCACTCCGGGCCCCGGACGTACAGGTCCTGGGGCAGCCCGGCGCGGCGCAGCACCGCCGAGGGCGACAACCCGAGGTCCTTGGCCAGGACCCCCCATCCCGGATTGACGGCGTACTCCTTCGGACCGCTCACGCCGCTGAGCGTAGCCGCCTGGACGGGGCCTGTACTCGCCGATCGCGCCAACTGCGGCGGGAATCGCGACCCCCGGCCCGAGGCGGCCGAGGGTCGGCCCGGACTGCTACTCGAGGGTCGCCTCGACCGAGAGCTCGACGTTGCCCGTCAGCGCCCCCGAGACCGGACAGCCGTCCTTGGCGGCCTCCGCCGCCGCCTGGAACCCGGCGGCGTCGATTCCCGGCACCCTCCCGACAACGGTCAGGGCCGAGCTGGTGATGCCCGTCCCCGGGACCAGCGTCACGGTCGCCGACGCGCGCAGCTCCTCGGGCGGGTTGCCGCCCTTGGTCAGGCCGTTCGACAGCGCCATGCAGTAGCAGGACGCATGCGCGGCGGCGATCAGCTCCTCGGGGCTGGTGCGGCCGTCAGAGTCCTCGGCGCGCGATGGCCAGGTCACGTCCAGCGGGCCGAACGCCCCGCTGCCGACGCTCGTGATCGTCCCCTGACCCGTGAGGAGCTCGCCCCGCCAGGTCACCTCTGCCCGTCGTTCTGCCGCCATGCTGCCTCCGTTCGCTCGATCGCGTTGGCCTCGTGTGCCCATTCTCTCCTGCCGCCCACCGGCGGCGCCAGGCATCCAACCCCGGCGACACCGACCGGATACGTGGCGGGCAGCCCCACCGGACGACCCCGTGGGGTCCACGTGCCCACGCACCCGAAGCTCAGGAGTCTCGCTCGGCCAGCTCGCGGAACTCGTCGGGCACCGCGCCGCGCTCGGAGAACGCCGGCGTCGCGTACGCCACCGACCCCGTCCCGAACCGCTCGCGCACCGCGTCGACGGAGCGGTCGAGCGCCAGCCGCGCAGCGCCGGTCGGCGATCCCGTCCGGTGCGGGTCGTCGTCGGCGACCGGCAGCTCGAGCTGCACGGACGCCTGCTCGATCAGGTTGGAGACCGAGATCCCCAGCAGCGTCACCTCCCACTCGCCGCCGTTGTCGGTCAGGGCCTGGGCGACGAGCTGCTCGGAGACCTCGCGCAGGGTCAGCGTCGACGCCACCGGCTCCTCGACCGTGAGCGACCTGGTGACGCTCCGCATTCCCGGAAACCGAACCCGGACGGTCACGGTGCGCCCCGCGCGATCGGCCTTGCGAAGCCGGCCCGCGACCCGGTCGGCCAGGTGGCCGAGGACCTCCGCGCGCAGCTCCGCCGTCGGCGCCACGCGGCCGAGGGCGGACTGGGCGCCGACGGACCTCCCCCTCCCACCCGAGCGAACGACGCGTGGGTCCTCGTCGTTGGCGAGCAAGCGCAAGCGGGATCCGAGCCCCCCACCGACGAGCTTGGCGAGCACCGACGGAGACGTGTCCGACAGCTGGCCGATGGTGGTGATCCCTGCACTGGCCAGCCGCGCCTCGGTCGCCGGGCCCACCCCCCAGACGAGGCTGACCGGCAGCGGATCGAGGAACTCGCGCTCGCGCCCAACCTCGACGACGACGAGACCGTCCGGCTTTGCCACCTGCGACGCGATCTTGGCCAGGTGCCGGGTTCCGGCCGCGCCGATCGAGATCGGCAGCCCGACCTCCTCGCGCACCCGAGCACGGATCGTCCGCGCGATCTGCGCCGGCTCGCCGAACAGCCGGCGTGACCCGCCGACGTCCATGAACGCCTCGTCGATCGAGATCCGCTGCACGAGGTCGGTGAAGTCCCCGAGGATCGCCATCACCTGGTCTCCGAGGCGCCGGTACTCGGCGAAGTGGCCGCCGACGAACTCGAGCCCGGGGCAGCGCTCCCTGGCGCGCCCCGCCGGCATCCCGCTCGAGACGCCGTGGCGCTTCGCCTCGTAGGACGCGGCGAGCACCACCCCGCCGCCGACCGCGATCGGCTTGCCGCGAAGGCTCGGATCGAGCAGCTGCTCGACCGACGCGTAGAACGCGTCGAGGTCGGCGTGCAGGATCGCCGGGCTCGCGGCCATGGGTCCCAGGCTAACGAACGCCCGTTCCGTCACACGCGCGGCAGCCCCTGCCCGGTCTAGGGTCCGCACCTGTGCGCGACCGCCTGATCGTCACGGCCTCCGGCCCGCTGATCGCGGTGCTGATGATGACCATCGACGGGTTCGGCGTCGTCGTCGCGCTGCCGACGATCCAGGCCGACCTCGATACGTCGTTCGCCGCGCTCCAGTGGGTGCTGTCCGCGTACCTGCTGGCGGTCGCCGCGAGCGTGATTCTCGTCGGTCGCTTCGGCGACATCTTCGGCCGCCGGCTGCTCCTCGTCGCGAGCATGGCGATCTTCGCCATCGGCTCGCTGATCTGCGGAATCGCCCCGGACGACATCGTCCTGATCCTCGGACGCGTCGTGCAGGGCGTCGGCGGCGCCGGCCTCTACGTGCTGTCGCTCTCCCTGATCACCGCAGCTGCCCCGAAGGAGAGGATGGCGAGCGCCATCGGACTCTGGGCGACGATCGCCGGAGTCGGCATGGCACTCGGCCCGATCGGGTACGGCGCGCTCATCGACCTGCTCGACTGGCGCGCGGTCTTCCTGGTCAACGTCCCGATCATGCTCGTCGGCATCGTCCTGTCGTGGGTGCTCCTGGAGGAGTCCTCGGACCCCGACGCCGAGGGCCGGATCGACGTCCCCGGCGTCGCGCTCATCACGGGCGGGACCCTGATGCTCATGGTCGGCGTCATCCAGGCGGACGCCTGGGGCTGGGAGTCGCCGCTCACGATCGGGCTGATCGTCGCCTCGGTCGTCCCGTTCGTGGCGTTCTGGCTCGTCGAGCGGCGCGCGAGGGTCCCCCTGATCGAGCTGGACGTCTTCGCGCGCAACCTCAGGTTCCTCGGAGCCAACTCGGCGCTCTTCGGGTTCTTCCTCGCCCTCTACGCGTTCCCATTCGTGATGGCGATCTTCCTTCAGGACATCCAGGGCTTCTCGGCGACCGAGGCCGCGCTGCGGCTGCTGCCCTGGCCGATCGCGTTCATCATCACGTCCCGGTTCGTGCCGAAGCTCATCAAGAAGCACGGCACCGCGGGGCCGCTCGTCTTCGGCAACCTGGCGCTCGCGCTGGCCGTGCTCTTGATCTCGTTCGCCGACGCGAACACGAGCGACGCCGTCCTCATGGGGATCTTCGCCTTCTTCGGCGTCGCCCAGGCGTTCGGGGCGATCGCGATCGTCGGCGCGATCCTGGGCTCCGTTCCGCGGACCAAGGTCGGGGCAGCATCCGGAACGCGCGCCACGGTCTCGTACATCGCGGGCAGCCTCGGCGTCGCGATCGTCGGCGCGGTGCTGCTCGTGCGGGAGCGCTCGCGCCTGGCAGACATCACCGAGGAGGGCGGCAGGCGGCTCACCGGCGACGAGCAGCGGGAGATCGACGGGATCCTCGCGGGCTCCCAAGAGGCCAAGGACAACCTCGACGACTTCCCGCCGCTCGAGGCCGACCAGATCACCGAGGCGGCCGGGGAGGCCTTCACCGCGGGGCTGCAGACGTCGATGCAGGTCGCCGCCGCGGCGGTGGTGATCGGCCTGTGCGGCTACGTGTTCCTGACCCGCCGCGCGGAGCACCGAGACCCGGGGCCGGTGACCCACCCCGGTGCGATCCCGCTGAAGAAGGACGCCTGAGGGCGAAGCCGGGACGTCACGTCGTCGTGGTTCGATCTCTGCCGTCGGCCCGTCTCGGCGAGGTCCGCCCGGCGCGCGCGAGAATCGGAAACGCAAAGGAGCGCTGATGGAGTTCGAGGGCATGCGTGAGGTTCGCGCCGGCAGACACGTGCTCACCTTCGACGGTCGCGTGCTCGAGGTGTTCAACGGAAGCGACGGCTCGGTGCGGGTTCACGTCGCCCGGATGCGCCTCAAGGTCAGCGAGGGCCGAAAGGGACGTCTCGTCGTCGAGGTCACCGCCGAGCGGCGGAACACTCCGAGGGCCGTGTTCGACGTTGACGCGGAAGAGCGGGCGGCGTTCGAGCCCTTCATCGCACAGGTGCGAGCGGCAGCCGCGGCCGCCGAGCACGACGGCCTCTAGGGCACGATCTTGACGGCCGGCGGCCAGGCCGGCGCACGCGGGCGGCGGCTTCGGGGCACCTCGACGACGCCCGCCTTCCGTTTCCGGATAGTTCGCGACCCCCGGTGGTCCTAGGGTCGGTTGGGCAACGCTCCAGCGAGCCGCGCTCCCGACTCCGCGGCTGCGGGCAAGACACGGAGAACGAGGGGGACTCGACGTGACCCAGCCCAGCAATCCCTACGGCGCCCGCCCTGGGGGCGGAATCAGCCTGCCGAGCTACTACCGGCCATGGCCGGCGCTGAACAACCGCAACATGTACCTGCCGGGGACCGAGATCCTCCCCGACGGCGAGATGCGGATCTCGGTCCTCGGGAGCACCCCGTGGCCGCCGACGCGCAGCCAGTCCGGCACCTGCATCCTGATCGAGCTCGGGATCGGCGAGCCCCAGCCCCGGCGATTCTTCTTCGACATGGGCAACGGCAGCATCAAGAACGCGCTCGCGATGCAGATCCCGCCGAAGTTCATCAACGACATCTTCATCTCGCACCTTCACGGTGACCACTACGCCGACCTTCCCTACTGCTACCCGTTCACGGCGTGGGCGGGTCGCTGGGAGCCGCTTCGCGTCTACGGACCGTCCGGAGCGACCCCGGAGCTCGGGACCACGCACATGGTCCACCACATGCGCGAGATGCTCCGCTGGCACGAGGAGAACTTCCAGCACGTCACGATCGCCGACGGCTTCGAGATCGACGTCACCGAGTTCGACTGGAAGGACGAGAACGGCGTCTGCTACGACCAGGACGGCGTGGTCGTCCGCCACTGGCCGCGCTCGCACGTCAAGGACGGGGCCTCCGCGTACCGCCTCGACTGGGAGGATGCCGGCCTCTCGGTCGTCTGGACCGGCGACGGGCGCCCCGACGAGAAGACCGCCGAGTACGCCAAGGGCTGCGACGTCTTCATCACCGAGGGCCAGATCGACACCCCCGGGCTGATGTCGCTCAAGTTCGGGGTCCCAGAGGACCTCACCAAGTACACGATCGACTCGTGGCACACCATGTACTACGCGGCCGGGTGGCTCATGAACGAGGTGCAGCCGCGGCTCGGGATGATCGTGCACTACGAGGAGGCCGGCGCTGCGCTCGAGGCCGAGTCGATCGCCGAGGTGCGCTCGAACTACAAGGGCCTCTTCATGTTCGGCGGTCCGGACGTGCAGGTCGTCAACCTGAACAAGGACTACGTCTGGGCGCGCGAGGCGGCGCTTCCGGACGGACCGGCGATCGCGCCGCTCGACCCACGCTGGGTGCTGCCGCCCGGCGCGCCGATTCCCGACTCGATGGAGCTCCCGCGGCCGTCGATGCCGCGCGAGGAGCAGCAGGAGCAGTTCCTGCGCGACATGGAGATCGACCCGCACGAGTACTACCCGCCGGACGCCGATCGCGAGCCGGTGCAGACCTGGCCCGAGGAGGGCTTCACGATCAGCCCCCGCCAGATGCTCGAGGCCCGCGGGATCGACCCCGATGCCGAGGACTGATCCGAGCGCCACGCCGGCGCCGGTGCCCGTGACGATCCTCACGGGCTTTCTCGGCGCCGGTAAGACCACGCTCCTCAACCGGCTCCTGACCGGCGACCACGGGTTGCGCGTCGGCGTGCTGGTGAACGACTTCGGGCCGATCAACATCGACGCCGAGCTCGTCGTCGGCGTCGAGGACGACATGATCAGCCTCGCCAACGGGTGCGTGTGCTGCCAGATCCGCGACGACCTGGTGGAGGCGGTGGACCGGCTGCTCGCTCGGGAGGAGCCGCCCGAGTACGTCCTACTCGAGGCGAGCGGCGTCGCCGATCCACTCGGGATCTCGGCGACGTTCAACGACTCGGCCAGCCGCGAGCAGATCCGCCTCGACAGCATCACGTGTGTCGTCGACGCCGAGCAGGCGTTCGCCTACGCGCACGAGGCCCCGGAACTCTTGATGCTGAAGCTGCGGCAGATCGGCTGCGCCGACCTGGTCGTCCTGAACAAGACCGATCTGGCCGGACCCGAGCAGACCGCTGCGGTCCGCCGGTGGATCGACCAGAACCTTCGCCGGGTCAGGATCGTCGAGGCGAGCTACGGCGAGGTCCCGAGCGAGGTCCTCCTCGGAGTCGGCCGCTTCGATGCCGCTCGCCTCGACCTCGAGCACGCGCCGCACGACGACCACGGCCAGGTCTTCGACACGTGGAGCTTCACGACGGACGAGCCGCTCTCGCTCGGGGCACTCGAGCAGATGATCCGACGCGAGCTGCCGGGCGCGATCTATCGGTGCAAGGGCGTCGTCAACTCGAGCGAGGAGCCGGCGCGCAGGACGGTCCTCCAGGCGGTCGGGCGACGGTCCGAGATCGTGACGGCCGATCCCTGGGGCGAGCGCACACCGGCGACGCGGATCGTGGCGATCGGACGATCGGGCGAGGTCGACGGCGCCGAGCTCCAGGCGCGGTTCGACGGGTGCCTCGCCGCGGCCGTCGGCGCCGGGCGCTGAGGCGCCCGCTCGCCGTCGAGCCCGACCGCAGCCCGCTCGAGCCTGGCACCACCTCTCGTCGTCGGGGCGCCCGGGGAACCGGGCGCCCCACCTGCGCCCGTCAGGTGCTGAGGGCCTTCTGCTTCAGCGCGTCGAACTCGGACTGATCGATCGCACCGCTGTCGAGCAGGTCCTTCGCCCGAGCGATCTGGCTGGGCGCGTCGGCACTGCCGACGTCGCGGATGTGATCGTCGAGCTCACGCTGCGCGTCGGCGTGCGCGGCGATCGAGCGCTCGGACATCGAGCGCCCGCGCGCGATCAGATACACCAGCACGCTGATGATGGGCACGATGACGAAGAAGAGCACCCATCCGGCCTTGGCCAGCCCCGAGGTCGATCGATCCCGGAAGAGATCGCCGACGATGCGAAAGAGCACCACGAGGTAGAAGACCAGCGCGTAGATGATGAAGATGGTCCAGACGAGATCGAGGAACGAGAAGTCGTCCACGAGGCAACCTCCGATCGATTTGCGCGGCACCCGGCCCGGCCGGGCCGGGTGCCGCGCGGACGAAGGTCAGGATCCCGCGGCCACCCCCAGTGGGCTATCCGGAATCGGCAGTCGGGCGTCGGTCGTGGATCGACGGAGCGTCTCGCTCGGCATCTCGCCGAACATCCAGCGGTAGGTCCCAGAGAACCTGCCCAGATGCCAGAAGCCCCAGCGCATCGCCGTCTCGGTCACATTGGTCTCGGCGGGCGCACGCGCGAGCAGCTCACGATGGGCGCCATTCAGCGCGCGGTAGCGGAAGTACGCAGCCGGCGCCACGCCGAACTCCTTGCGAAACGCGGCCCGGATCCAGCGCTCAGACACGCCGAGCGCCGCCGCCAGCTCGGGCAGGCTCGGGCGCGGACCCAGATCACGGCTGAGCGCGATGCAGTCCGCGACGACGCGGGCCGACGCGCTCTTCGGGAGCCCGTCCACCTGGAAGTCGCTCGCCAGCACCTCGCCCACCGCCTCCTCGAGGCCGGCCGCGGCAAGCGTCAGCCGGAGGCTCGACGGATGCTCGCGCAGCATCGACTCGATGCCCGCGACCGTCTCCCGCAGCCCGATCACGGCGTCGTTGCGAACGACCGACAGGCCGCTGGACGCCCCTCCCGGCGCCCGGGCATCGCCGCCCGTTCGCGACGCGACCCAGGTCTCGTCGAGGCTGAGCGCGGCCCACGTCGGCGGGACGCGCCCGACGCCGTCGTGCTCGGTGCCCGGCGCGTAGATCCAGAGCGCGGTCGGATCGAGCGGGTGACCGTTCCAGCTTCCCTCGCCCGGCCCCAGCAGGAGCGTGAAGGTGACGATCCCAGGGGCGGTGCTCCCGACGCTGTGGAGCGGTCCGCCGACTCGCGCGACCACGAGCGATGCGATGTCGGAGTCGAGCCCGACGAGATCGACCGGCGCGGCGGCAGGTGCGAGGCGTGCCACCTCGATCGGCAGCCCGTCGATCACGTCCTCGATCACCTCGAGATCGGGCGCGAGGATGTGTGCGGCGCTCGGCGTCGAGTCCGCCTCGGCCTGAGCTTGGGGCTGGTCAGTCACCGGACCCCGTGCTGGAGTCGTGCCGTCAGTGGGCGAGCGATGCCTTCACCCCCACGACGAGCGCGGCCACGATGAGCGCCGCCGCGCCGATCAGCAGCGCACGACGGACGGGGACGCCCCCGGCGCGAGCTGACTCGAACCCCGTGGCGCCGATCAGCAGCGCGATCAGGCTTCCCGACAGGTTGAACGCCGGATCCCCGGTCAAGAACACGAACGGAAGGGTCGCGACCAGGGCGACGAGGACGGCGGCTGCGAGCTGGCTCGCCGCGGCGAGCCACTCCGAGCGCTCCATGTGCCCATGCGAGAAGAGCCTCGCCGAGAGCGTGAACGCGTACACGTGCGCGAGCGCCAGTCCGATCGTCGAGCCCCAGTAGGTCCCGATCACCTCGGCCCCGCCGAGCGAGGTGGCCTGCAGCGGGATCGCCTCGGCGAGGAGGACGACGGCGACATAGAGCGCCATCGTGACCCCCTCCCGCATCGCGCCGACCCGTTCGCCGACCGCTGCGCTGGTCTGGAGCTCTGCCATCGCGTCTCGCGCCGTCGGCCGGGACGGCCGCCGTCGGCGCCTAGAGGCGCCCCGCGGGAAGACGGGACAGCGAGAACGGCGTCGCGTCGATCGAGGTCGACTCGCCGTCGAGGATCATCTCGCTCATCATCAGGCCCGTCGCCGGGGCGAGCAGGATCCCCCACGACGCGTGCGCGGTCGCCAGGTAGGCGCCCGGAGTGTCGGGGACCTGACCGATCAGCGGAATCCCGTCGATGGTCAGCGGTCGATAACACGCCGCCTTGCGGACGAGCGGAGCATCGCCGAGCACGCTGGAGTGGACGCCCGCGATCCGCTGCAGCTCCTGCCACGCCACATCGCCCGGCTCGATCACGTCCGGATCGTCCGGAAGCGGATCGTTCTCGCCGTAGCCGTTCAGGTAGACGGTTCCGTCCTGACGCGGGTAGATCTCGACCGTCCGGCGCTGCCCGTCCCGGCCGATGAACTCGCTGAACACGACCTCGGCGGGAACGTCGGCCTCGAGGACGATGCTGGCGCCCTTCGAGCCGAAGACCTGCGGCAGCGCGAGCCACCGCTGGGCCTGACTCGTCCACGGCCCCAGGGCGAGGACGACGACGTCCGCCGGAGTGACCTCGCCGTCGATCGAGACGCCGGTCACGGCCCCGGAGCCGTCGGTCTCGAGGCCGTCGACCACGCCGATCTCGAGCTGGCCGCCCCGAGTGAGTGCCTCCTCGACGAGGCACTCCGTGAAGAGTCGCGGGTGAACCTGGGCGGTCGTCTCCCGGCCGCCGATCACCTGGTGGGCGACGACGTTCCCGTCGAGCCAGCCAGGGTTGGGGAGCCCGCGGTACCGCTCGAGGTCGCCCTCGTCCGAGGCCGCCGTCATCAGCGCATCCGTCCGTCGGTACGCGAGGCGGTCCGCCCCGAGCTCGTCGGCGATCTCCCCGTGGAGCCGAAAGCTGGCCCGGGCCAGCTCGTCGACCGGGGTGCCCGCATTCCAGTCGAGCGCCAGGAAGCCGGCGGCCTTCCCCGACGCGGCGGCACCGGGCCGAGCCCGATCCACCACGAGCGGCGCCGCGCCACGCTTGCTCAGGAAGTAGGCGACCGACGCGCCGACGGCGCCGGCGCCGCAGATGACGATCCTCGTGTCGCTGTCGACCGTCACGCGACGATGGTAGGGCAGTGTCGGCCGGTTGCCGACCGCCGACGTGCGGCAGCCACGTCAGGCCGGTGGCCAGCGCTCCTCGTGTGGCACCTCTCCGCCACGCACCACCCGCACGCCCTGGGAGCCGACGGCCAGATAGGGCGCGACCGCCGGTCGCCGCCAGCGCTCGTAGTCCGCCAGTGCGGCGTCGGGATCGTCTCGGTTCCGCCCGATCGCGATCGCGAGCGCCTGCGCGTCCCCCATTCCGAGGCCGCTCCCGATCCCCGCCTCGGGGTTCATCGCGTGCAGCGCCTCACCGATCAGCGTCACCCCCGGCCGCGACCACGTCTCGCAGTGGACCTCCATGACCTCTCGGTAGCGCAGCTCGGTGACCGGCTCGATGGCCGCGGCCGCCCCGGGCAGGAGCCCCAGGTAGGCGCGCTTGAACGCCTCGACGCCGGGTGCGAGCGCAGCCGCCTCCCCGCCCTCCGGCCGGTCGATCTGCCACCCGCCAGCGGTCCCCCCGGGCCAGTCGAGCAGCGTCGCCTGACGGCCGTCGGCCGTGAAGTTGATGAGGAAGGCGTCGTCGGAGTGGACCGGGCTCCGAAAGCCGAGAAACGCCGAGTCCGACAGCTGCAGCTCGGCCTCGATCCCGGCGAGCTCCCGGACCCGGGAGTGGGTGCCGTCGGCGCCGACGACGAGGTCGGCGTCCAGGTTCCGCTCGCCGTCCTCGGAACGAACCCGCACCCCGACGACCCGACCGCCCTCGCGCACGAGCTCGACTACCTCCTGCTCCCACGAGATCTCGAGCCCCTCCCGGAGTCGGTCGAGGACGAGCTGGCGGCCGACCCCGATCGCGACGGGCTGACCGTTCCGGATCGGTGGCACGTCGCGGCCCGCGGAGCGGATCTCGGCCAGAAGGCCGATCTCCTCGAGCGCATCGTAGGCCTGGAACGGGAGCATGATCGGGCCCTCGACGACGACGTCGGGCGGCATCCGCTCCACGACGATCGGCGACACGCCGCGGTGGGCGAGCCCCCGAGCGAGCACGAGCCCCGCCATTCCGCCGCCCACGATCACGACCCGCATGCGCGGAGGATCGCAGGTACCCGCGCCCGCGGCCGCCGGACCTGGCAGGCTGGGCGCATGCCGCACGACGACCCGACGCCCCCGACCGAGAGCGAGCCACCCACCGAGCTGACCGCCCGCAGGGTGCTCCTCGCCGACGCCGCCTACTGCGCCCTGTCCGGGGCCGCGTTTCTCGGTGTCGCCGAGCGGGTCGGGCGGGCGCTCGAGATCCCACCACGGTTGGTGCGTGCCGTCGGCGTCGCCGCCCTGGCGTGGGCGGCCGCGCTGGTCTGCATGGCCCGAGCGACGACCGTGCGCCCCTGGCTCCTGGTCGTCGCCGTCGCGAACGCGCTGGGTGCACTCGGGATCGTGGCGCTCGCCGCGACGCGCTCGAACCGTCGTGTCCGCGCGGGGGTCTCGCTGGCGGCGCTCGAGGTCGGTGGCTTTGCGGCCCTCCAAGCGCACCTGCTTCGCCGGGGCTCGCGCCCCGAGGAGGACGGGGACGGCCCGAGCTCGACCTGAGGGCGGGCCCCCTCGGCGACCAACCGCAGGACCCGGCCGCTCGGCGCCGTCTCGGTATGCGCCCGGATCGCAGCTCCGTCGACCCGTCGGCGCGACCCCGATGCCGTCCGACGCCTCATGTATCAATAATCACAAGTAGCCACGCGACAAGGAGTGGCAATGGGTACGGCGCGGATCCGGGAGACCGCGCGATGGGAATCGAGCCTCGACCCCCACGACCAGACCGATGTCGAGGGGGAAGGTGAGTCGCTCGGCACCGCTCAGGCGGTGTCGTGGTTCGCCTGGCTGGTCGCCGGCGCGGCGATCTGGACGGGGCTGATCGTGCTCCTCCTGTACCTGCTCTGACGCCCTGCGAAGGTCTGGGCGCCGCCCCGGCGTCCAGACCTTCGCTCGGTACCGACGAGACGCGGCGCGGCCAGCGTCGCCGGGAGCTCGTTCCAGCGACTCGGAGGCCCGAGATGCCGAAGTACCTCGTTCGCAACACGTACACCGAGGAGGGAATGCGCGGCGTTCTCGACGAGGGGGGCTCGTCCCGCCGCGATGCCGCCGCGGGCCTCGTCGAGAGCCTTGGCGGCACGCTCGAGTCGCTGTACTTCGTCGACGGCGGCGCCGAGGTCGTGCTGATCGTGGACCTCCCCGACAAGCCGTCCACTGTCGCGGCGGTGGCCACGGTCGTCGCCACCGGCGCGATGGGCACCGGCGAGCTGACCCCGCTGATGACCCCCGAGGAGATCGACGAGGGGGTCAAGCTCGCCGCCGCCTACCGACCCCCGGGGTCGTAGGGCACCGCCCGGCGAGCCCCCGTCCGAGCACGCGAGGACCCCGGCGCCGACGCGCCGAGGTCCTCTGACTCGGCACCGCTGAGGACGCTCCCACGAGCGCCCTCAGCGGCGTGACTCACCCCTTCACCGCCTCCTCGAGTCGGGGGTCGCCGTCGCCGGTGACGAGGATCGCGCCCTCGCCGCTGACGTAGGCCTCCTCACCGTGCTCGACGATGTCGAGGCCGACGGCCTCGTCCTTCTCGGTCGCCCGGAGCGGCATCACCGCGCCGATCACCCTGAGCAGGATGTAGGTCACCACGAACGCGTACGCCGGCGCGGCGAGCGTCGCGATGAACTGGTGGAGCAGCAGCTCGGGGTTGCCGTAGAGGAGCCCGTCGGTGCCACCCCACGTCGCCTGCGCGAAGAAGCCGATGAACAGCATCCCGAACAGGCCGGCGATGCCGTGTGCCGCGAGCACGTCGCCGGTGTCGTCGATGTTGGTCTTGCTGGTGCGCCACACGATGAAGAGCCAGCACGGGATCGCGGCCAGCGCGCCCAGCAGCATCGCCCATCCCGGAGAGACGAACGGGCCGGCGGGCGTGATCGCCACGCAGCCGACGATGATCGCGGTCGCCGCACCGACGGCGGTGATCTTGCGACCGCGCATGTAGTCGAGGATGAACCACATCAGGACCGCGGTCGCCGGCGTGAGGAGCGTGTTGATGAATGCGAGCACGCCGGCCTCGTTGATGCCGAGACCGCTCCCGCCGTTGAAGCCGAACCAGCCGAACCACAGGAGCCCGGCTCCCAAAAGCACCAGCACGGTGTTGTGGGGCAGGATCGCCTGCCGCCCGTAGTCCTTCCTGGCGCCGACGACCAGTGCCGCGGCGAGCGCCGAGAAGCCGGAGCCCATCTCGACCGGCACACCACCGGCGAAGTCGAGCGTCCCGAGCTCGGTCAGCCAGCCGCCGCCGAAGCCCCAATGCGCCATCACGGCATAGACGAGCACCGACCAGAGCGCGGCGAACAGCAGGAAGGCGCTGAAGCGCATCCGCTCCACGATCGCCCCCGAGACGAGCGCCGTGGTCAGAGCCACGAAGGTCGCCTGGAACGCGAAGAAGACGACCTCGGGGATCGTCTGACCCTCGAGCGGCTCGAGCGACACGCCGTTCAAGAAGGCGTTGTCGAGGCCGCCGATGAAGCCGCCGGCTCCACCATCGAATGCGAGCGAATAGCCGACGATGGCCCACGTGGTGACGGCGACCACCACCGACGCGATGACCATCATGAACGTGTTGAGGGTGTTCTTGGACCGGATCAGCCCGGCGTAGAGCAACCCGACGGCCGGGCTCATCACGAAGACGAGCGCCGTCGCGGCCATCACCCATGCGGTATCCCCGGTGTCGATCACGATGCCACCGGCGTCACCGCGCCCTCGTCCTTCTCACCCGTCCGGATCCGGACGGCCTCGGCCAGCTCCAGCACGAAGATCTTTCCGTCGCCGACCTCGTCGGTTCGCGCCCCCTCCTTGATCGCGTCGACCGTTCGCTGCACGAACGGCTCGCTGACCGCGACCTCGAACCGGACCTTCGGCGACAGGCTCATCTTCACGACGGTCCCGCGATAGGTCTGGACGCGCTCCTGCTCGCCGCCGTGCCCCTGCACCCGGCTGACGGAGTAGCCGCGGACGTCGGCGCGAAACAGCGCCTCCATCACCGCGTTCGCCCGTTCGGGTCGGACAATCCCGATGACCAGCTTCACTTGCCCCCCCTTCACCTGATCCCGCGCGTCTCTCTGCGCTCTCGCGGGATCGGTTGTGCGAGCGACCGCAGCAGCGACCGCTCCTCGCCCAAAGCGGCGGGAGGCTACGAGCGCGTCACCGCCGGGCTCTTTGGCCACATGGCGAAGCGTTCTCGGAGCGCGTTGTGCATGTGTACAAGCGCGCGCCGCGCACACGCGGAGCAGCCACAGGGCTCCATGGTCGTGCCTAGCTCGCCTGGAGCTCGTCGATCTCCTCGCGCGTGATGCGCACCGCGAACAGCGTGACGATGCCGGCGACGATCGACAGACCCCCGAGCGTGACCATCAGCGCCGAGATGATCCCCTCTAGGTCCGGGGAGTCCGCCACATCGCCGCCGGTCCCGAGCGCGAGCACGGTCGAGAGCACGGCCACCACGATGGCGGAGAACGACACGACGACGGTGAACACCGCTCCGCTAGCCTCGCCGGCGCGCTCCGGCCGAACCACGGTCTGGGTCCCGACGCTCGCGTAGGCGAAGCCCAGGCCCGCGCCGAGGCCAGTCACCAGCAGCGCGATCATGTACGGAATCCACGGCGTGATGAGCCCGAGCCCGATCACGCCGCCCCCCCCGACGACGAGCGCCCCGGCCATGATCTGCTGGGGGAGGAACCTCCCGAGTCGGCCGGAGTAGTAGCCGGCGATCGCGGCCCCCACCGACATCGGCAGGAAGACCGCCCCTCCGACCGCCGCCGACAGACCCCGGACGTCCTGGAGATAGATCGCCGACAGGAAGATCGTCCCGACCCACGGCAGTTGGGCGGCGGCGCCGGCCAGCGTCACCAGGTTGAACGGGCGGTTGTGGAGCAGGCGCAGGTCGACCAGCGGAAAGCGCACGCGACGCTCGATGACGAAGAAGGCCGCGATCAGCGCGACGCCGATCGCGATCGGGATCAGCGTGTTCGCAGACAGCCACCCGAAGTTCTGGGCCGAGTCGACCCCGAACGTGGCCAGCACGAGACCCCCGGCGAGCGCCGCGATGCCGCGGTAGTCGATCCGCTTCGGCACGGTCTCGTCGCGGGACTCGTCGATCGAGAGGTACATCAGGACCATCAGCAGGATGGTCATCGGCACGTTGATCAGCAGCACCAGTCGCCAGGTGACGAAGGTGGTGAGCAGGCCACCGATGAGCGGCCCGAGCGCCGACCCCACGCCGCCGGCCGTGTATGCGATCCCGATCGCGCCGGCGACCCGCTTCGCCGGGAAGGCGTTGGTCACCGTCGCGATCCCGACGGTGACCATGCCGGCGGCGCCGACGCCCTGAACCGCGCGCGCCACGATCAGGGCCACCTCGTTCGGGGCGAGTCCGCCGGCCAACGACGCGATTCCGAAGATGGCCGTCGAGACGAGCAGGATCCTCTTCCTGCCCAGGATGTCCCCCACGCGCCCCATCGCGATGAACGCGGACGCCACCGAGATCATGTATGCCGACAGCACCCACTGGAGCTGGGGCACCGACACACCGAGATCGCGCGCCATGTCTGGGAGCGCCAGATTGAGCGCGAAGAAGTCGATCTGAACCGCGAGGAACATGATCGACACGGCGATCAGCGTCCCGCGCAGACGCCGTTCGTCGGGGACGGGCGAGGGGCCGGACATCGGCAGAGACCCTAGCCTCGCTGGCTTTCACCCGGACTCGCGACAGGGAGTGACGTAGCCTCTGACTCCGAACGGCCGCGTCGTCCGGGAGAGCCCGCTGTCGGCGACGACGAACAACTCGGTGGTCCTACTGGCGAGCGCTCATGACGAGCGCCCCGGGTGCCCGAGGCCTCGCGGGCCGGCCTGTCGTCGGCGCCCGCAGGCCCGACGTGGTCACCACACTCGCCCTGGGCGACAGCACGGAGGTCGCCACGGACGGCCACTGGCGACCCCGTCGGGTCTTCGGCGACGAGCAACGCGCTCGAGAACGACTGCAACACGAGAGCCGGGCCTCGAGCCCGAGGGGGAGATCACATGCGTACCGCACTCATGTCAGGACTCGTCGCCGGCGTCGTGCTCGGCGGGGCTATCGGCGTCGGCATCGCCAGCTCGGAGGACGGGGAGCAGCAGCCGTCGTCGAACGTCCAGACCCTCGACCAGAAGCTCGAGACTCAGCTGAAGGCCGCCAACCAGCGCTCTCAGGCAGCGATCCGCCTCTCGAAGGATCTCCAGAACCGCGCCGGCCGGTTCCTGCAGCCGGAGAATCTGCTCATCGGCGCGCAGCCGCCCCCTCCGCCCATTCGCCAGCTGCGCGGCACGGGCGACGGCGGCTTCCCGTCGCAGGTGATCAAGGACGGGGCGATCATCAACTCGAAGCTCGGCAACGAGTCGGTCGACTCAGCGAAGATCGCTCAGGGTGGCGTCACCGCGGGCGACCTTGCCGACGGCTCGGTGAGCGAGTCCAAGATCGTCGGCAGCGCCGTGACCGGCTCCAAGGTCGCCTCGGGTGCGGTCAGCGCCGAGAAGCTCGACCCCGACGCCGCCAGCGGGCTTGCGTACTTCGCGTACGTGACGCCCGAAGGGATCCTCCAGGGCAACCGCGGTTTCCTCAGCGTCACGAAGCCACCCGCCACGATCGGCATCTACGAGCTGACGACGGCGTTCCCCGTCACGAAGGAGACGTGCCCCGCGCAGGTGACCGTGGAGGACAGCACCAACGCCATCGGCTACTACGGCAAGTACGCCGTCACGGGCACGAACGAGATCGAAGTTCGGATCTACCGCGAGACCGCGGGTCTGACGAACGAGCCCTTCGGGCTCACGGTGCACTGCGTGGCGACGTAGCCGCTCCGGGTTCGGGTGGCGGGCCGAACATGCGCGCCACCCAACCGATGCCACGACCAGCCGGTGCCGCTTAGGCCGCCGCCCCCACCTCGGGAGTGGGCGAGCCCTCGAGCTCCTTCAGCTTGAAGTAGGTCAGCGTGACCACGATGGACATGAACGGAGCGAACACCGCGCCCTGGACGAGCACCGAGATGAAGTTGGCGACGAACGCGGGGAGCGGCGAGAGGATCAGCGCCACGATGAACCCCGCGAAGAAGAGGATCACGAACACGAAGACGAGCAGCCCGAACGTGGCCCAGCCCGACTGCTTCACGAGCGCCACGCTCCTGCCGAAGCTCCTCCCGAAGCCCGCGCGCTCCAGGACGACGACCGGGGCGAGGACGAACCAGATCGTCGCGAGCCAGAGCCCCGGAACGATGAGCAGGACGAATCCGATCGCGATGGCGATGCCCGCGACGATCGCGACACCGAGGAGGGCCCAGAACACCGGGCCCACGCGGCCGATGGTCTCGCCGATCGACAGGTCCGCCCTGCCGTCTCTCACATCGTCGACCGCGGTGACGAGCGCCCCGGTGAGCACGATGCTCCCCACGACGACGACGATCTGCCCGAGCAGCAGTCCGAGGACCCCGGCGAACGCCAGGATCAGCGCGATGACGGCGACGACGAAGAAGATCGTCAGGCCGACACCGGCGAAATGGGTCCAGTAGGACCGATACGTGGCGAACGCGTCGCCCATCACTTCCATGGGGTTCATGCCGCGGAACCCTACCCAGACCCCAGGCTGTCACTCGGCTGGAGCCCGGCGCTCCGCTGACACGGCGCTTTCGCACCCGAGCGACGACCAGGTCGCCGCACCCACCAGCTAGGGCGTTGTTCCGCTCCCGCCGGAACCGTCGCCCGCCGCGGGCTCCTCGGCGTCGGACGGACTCGCGCCCGAGGAGTCCGGCGCGGCCTCCGGCTCCGAGGGCGCGGGCTCCGACGGGTCGACCTCGGGCGCCGATGGCTCGGACGGGCTCTCACGTGTGATCGTCAGCGATGGCGAGTCGGTCTGGCCGTTGTCGCCGTCGTTGTTGACGATCGCCACCACCAGCGCGGCGACCCCCAGACCGATCGCGATCGCCACGAGCACACCGACCCAGCCGAGCCCCCGCCGCGCGCCCCGGTCTCTCGATTCCGCCTGAGGGACAGCCGGTTCCGGCGGCGGCGGAAGATCGAGAGCCCGTGCGCGCAGCACGCCCGGCGGGGGCGCGTCCTCACGCCCCTCTCGCAGGATCTCGCTGAGTCCGCGCTCGACCGCCGCCGCATCGACGTCGGCGAGGACGTCGACGTACACGGCCTGGGTCTCGAAGTCGTTTCGAAACCGCGGGTACGCGGCCTCGAGACGGCGGGCGATCGGTGGCCATTCCTCAGGTCTCACGGTCCCTCAGTTTCGAATGCGCGACGCCGTCTCCTGCGCGTCACTCACGTGACTGGAGCGGACTCGGTGAGCCCGCTCCAGGATACGGCCCGCTCCGACGCGCGAGCCGACCGCCGGGCACGCGGCACCCGGCGGCCGAGCTACGGCGCGTCGATGGTCACCGGGGCCCCGTCGGGAACGACGATCGGGTTGAGCCCGGAGAGGCCCACGGTCGCCAAGGCCCCGGGGGGCACGTTGCCGGTGAAGGTCGCAAGCGGTGCGCCCTGGGGAAGTCCCACCATCACCCTGACCTGAAAGGACGGGACCGAGGTCGGCCCGAGCTGGATCTCGAGGCCTCTGCGCGGATTCACCGACAGGGCCGTGATCGGCACGGGCCCGCCCGCGCCGCTGAGGAACAGCGCGTTCGACGCTTGCGACGGACCGCTCGCGAACACGGCGCTCCCCGAGACCGGTGAGAGGCTGATCGTCGAGTTCGGCGGTGGATTCTCGACCGAGAGCGTCAGCGGCACGTACCGGAGCTGACCCACGGGCGCACCGTCGACGAACAGGCTGGCCGGCCCGAAGCGCATCGGGCGCGGCCGGTCCGCCCGCCGGCCGAAGTCCGAGAGTCCCGGTGTCGTCGCTCCGACCGGGCGAGCGTTGAAGACGATCCTGCGCCCGTTGATCCGGGGCCGACGCAGCTCGAGGATGAAGGCGTCACGCGCGGCGGACGCGCCCGGGATCACGAGGGCGGCGTTCGGAGGATCGGCCCGAAAGCCGTTGCGCGCCCAGTTCCGCGTGAAGCGCGACAGCGTGAGCAGCCCCGCCTTGCGTGCCGGGCGGTCGCTGAACTTCGCGACCCGGCCGCGGGTGTTGAGCACCAGGCGATAGCCACCGGGGGCGCGCACCAGCCGCCCGTCCGAGGCGTTCATCGAGAACAGCGCCTCGGTCACGGCCGGCGCCGGAGACGCCGCCTTTGCGCCATCCGGCGCCCCGGCAAACCCCAGCGCGGCGCTCGCCACGGCGCCGCAGGCGATCACGCGCCACGTCGACCGGCCGGATACCGCCTCGGCAGGACCTCTCATCGTGCATGCCCTTTCGTCGTTTCCCCCCCATCGGCCGGATGCGAGACGACGTTCGGCAGTCTCGGCCGCGAGGGCCGCGACCAATGCGGCGGCCCGGATCGGGCGGCGGGGGCCGCGTGGCGAAGGGCTCCCCGACCGGGGAGCGACGCGTCAGGGCGCCGTCTGCCCGTCGGCCGGGGGCGCGGTGTCGTTGCTCGGCGGCGGGTCGACCGGGGGTGGCGTGTCGG